>JAQVCR010000051.1 GCA_028689665.1 Muribaculaceae bacterium | reverse complement strand
GTAAGCATCTACACCATCGATGGAACGCTTGTAAAACTAGTAGAAGTACCCGCAGGCAAGACAGTAGTCGACGACCTAGAACCCGGCTTCTACATAGCCAACCGCCAAAAACTACACCTAAAGTAAAAAAGTAGAATGTAGAAAAGGCAAAAGTAAAAAGTAGAAAGGCAAAAGCCGGAAAGGCAGAAAGCCAAGAAAGCGAGCGAAGCAAAGCGAAAAAGGCAAAAAAAGCCCGATAGCGAGCGAAGCAAAGCGAACCCTATAAAAACCAAAAGCGAGGCGACACCAAAAGTGCCGCCTCGCCTGCATCTAAACCTAAACGGTATCAGCCCCTAGACAGCATAAACAGCCTAAACTGTATAAGCCCAGAAACAGCATAAACGGTATAAGCCGGGGAGCTATCCCATACATCGCCGGTAGCTACACTATTCCCCCGAGAGGGGGGAATAGTGTAGCTACCACGCTGTGGCAACACACTGCATAACCGTGCGCTTAAAAGCGCACGGTAGGAAAACCCCTCGCAATCCGCACCCCGGAGGGGTGCCACCTTGCCCACAGCCACTCATTCCACATTCTAAATTCTTTTTGTGGCAAAATACAGGGTGCACACTCCGAAAGTCAAGGCTTTGAAATATCCATCTTCAAACCCTGCACGTCGCATTATTCCGAGCATTTCATTGCCCTGTGCCACAGCGGCAATACTCTCGGGCAGATATGAATAAGCTCGACGGTCTTTGGAAATACTTCGACCGATGAGAGGGATAAGACAATTTGTGTAAAAACGATATAGAGGCTTTACTAAAGGATTTGTAGGAGTTGAAAGTTCGATGACACACAGCACACCGCCGGGAGCAAGCACACGATACATTTCTTGGTATCCACGCTCGAGATGCTCAAAATTTCTCACTCCGTAAGCCACCGTAATGGCATCAAAATAATTATCTTCAAATCGAAGATTTAAGCAATCCCCTTGTTCAAAAAGTATGGTGTCGCCTGTACCAGCCTTTTTAGCTTTTTCGGTAGCTACATCCAGCATTCCTTGCGACAAGTCGATACCAATAATTTCTTTAGGCGCAAGCATCTTGTTGAGCAGAAAAGCAAGGTCGCCCGTTCCTGTTGCTACATCAAGAATCTTAGCCGGCGCATTCTTTTTAATAATATTCACAGCACGTCGACGCCACAACTTGTCGATGCCGAAAGTCATAGCACGATTCATAAAATCATAAGCGGGTGCGATAGAATCAAACATCTGTCGCACCTGCCCTGTTTTACTTTCTAAATCATTGTAAGGGTTTATTTTTTCTGCCTTATAATCCATTCTTTGATAACTTAATGATTAACGAGAAGCCAAATAAGCAGTTACATTTTTCTCTATGCGCTCGTTAATGTTTTCTACTGTTGCTTTATTGAATTTTTCGCCCACGATGTGTTCATAAAGCTCGATATATCGGTCGCTCACCGAGGTACAATATTCATCGGTCATTTCGGGAACTTTCTCGCCGGCTTTACCCATAAATCCGTTTTCGATAAGCCACTGGCGTACAAATTCTTTTGAAAGTTGCTTTTGTGCTTCACCTTTCTCAAAGCGTTCTTGATAGCCTTCGGCATAGAAATAACGTGAAGAATCGGGAGTGTGAATCTCATCGATTAGTATTACCTTACCGTTGCGTTTGCCAAATTCATATTTAGTGTCTACAAGTATAAGACCTTTGTCGGCGGCCATCTGGCTGCCACGTTCAAATAAAGCACGTGTGTAGCGCTCCATTGTCTCATAGTCCTCTTTCGATACAATTCCTTGAGCGATAATCTCTTCACGAGATATATTCTCATCGTGTCCGGCATCGGCTTTAGTTGTAGGAGTGATTATTGGAGTGTCGAAACGTTGATTTTCTTTCATTCCATCGGGTAGAGCGACACCACATATTTCACGACACCCGGCAGCATATTCTCTCCACGCACTACCTGTGAGATAGCCGCGAATTATCATCTCTACACGGAACCCCTCGCACTTCAAGCCAACAGTAACCATAGGATCGGGAGTAGCTAGTTTCCAATTTGGTACAATATCAGAAGTAGCATCGAGAAACGTTGCGGCAATCTGATTAAGCACTTGTCCCTTAAAAGGAATACCCTTAGGCAGGATTACGTCGAAAGCCGAGATACGATCAGTGGCAACCATAACGAGAATATCATCGTTAATGTCATACACATCTCGTACCTTACCGTGATAGACACTCTTTTGTCCTTTAAAATTGAAATCGGTATGTACTAAAGTATTTGCCATAGCAAAATATATATTTAAATTATTGATATTAATTCTGTGTAACAGCTTGAGGCGACTGCTCGGCAGACTTCTTAGCTATCTGCTCCGCTTTCGCTTTCTCATCGTGTCGCTCGTAGGCTTCGACGATTCTTTGAACCAGATGATGCCTTACAATGTCTTTTTTATTAAATTCCACCTGCCCTATTCCTTTTACGCCTTTCAATATCTTCAATGCCTGAACAAGCCCCGACTGTGTGGCTCGCGGAAGGTCGATTTGAGTAACGTCGCCAGTAATAATCATCTTCGACCCCATCCCCAGACGCGTGAGAAACATCTTGATTTGATGCGTAGTAGTGTTCTGCGCCTCATCGAGAATGATAACAGCCTCGTTAAGAGTGCGACCGCGCATAAATGCCAAAGGTGCTATTTGTATCACATTCCCTTCGGTATATTCCTTAAGCTTTGCAGCAGGAATCATATCTTGAAGGGCATCATAGAGAGGCTGTAGATATGGATCGATTTTATCCTTCATATCGCCCGGTAGAAAACCGAGTTTTTCGCCCGCTTCGACAGCCGGACGAGAAAGAATTATCTTTTTCACCTCACGATTTTTAAGCGCACGCACAGCCAGTGCGATAGCTATATAAGTCTTACCCGTACCGGCAGGACCGAGCGCAAACGTAAGATCATTTTCACTATATTGCTTTACTAATTTCTGTTGATTCGGCGTACGTCCCGATATTGGCTTGCCATTGATACCATAGATTATGGCTTCGTCGATATTAAGCTCTTTAGGCACACCGCCGCGAATAGTGTCAATAATAACCTCAGAAGTGAGTTGATTGTACTTAGAGCAATATTCCTCTAGCTTTTTGATTTTAGATTCAAAGTCGCTAGTTTCCAGCTCGTCGCCAATAACCTTTATCACCGAGCCACGAGCAGCCACACGCAATTTAGGAAAAAGATTGCGGATTAATTGTATGTTAGCATTATTCACCCCGTAGAATATCACCGGGTCAACATTGTCGATAATTATTACTCGTTCAATCATTATTATTTTTATTCAATGCAAAATTAGCAAGACTATTTGAAATAACCACCCTAAAAACCCATAATATTTCCCACCCCATTAATTATTACAGCTTCAACA
>JAQVCR010000050.1 GCA_028689665.1 Muribaculaceae bacterium | reverse complement strand
TGGCTGAATCGTTCAACGCTAAAATAAAATTATTTAGAGCTAATCTACGCGGGGTAGTCGATAAGAAATTTTTCTTATTCCGTATTGCTAATATTTATGCATTCCCCCATTAAATTTCTACTGACCCGCCATCAGGTTCTCAGTAGCAAGAATGAAATCCAAAATCTGAGGTATCTTTATCTTATAGTAAATAGTAAGGGAGATACTTAT
This sequence comes from Muribaculaceae bacterium, assembly GCA_028689665.1. Classification (GTDB taxonomy): domain Bacteria; phylum Bacteroidota; class Bacteroidia; order Bacteroidales; family Muribaculaceae; genus JAQVCR01. The sequence goes on along the minus strand of JAQVCR010000050.1, from coordinate 3,262 downwards.
TAGGTATCTCCCTCGTATATAAACCACAAAATTGTGGATTTATTTAGTCTTGGTTAAGGTTGATGCGTTTGAATGCTACTGCCTTAAGATTAGCACTGCTCTTTTTAAGATATGCACCAATTGTCATTGATGGATCTGATACAAATTCTTGTTCCATAAGAACTGTCTCTTTGAAGAATTTGTCAAGACGACCTTGTGCGATACGATCAAGTATTGCTTCAGGCTTGCCTTCTTGGCGTGCTTTGTCGCGACCAATTTCTAGCTCTTTTTCTTGTACATCGGCTGGTACATCTTCACGACATACTGCCAATGGATTCATTGCTGCTACTTGCATTGCTACTTCGTGTGCTACTTTTGCATCTGCGTTTGCTTCGTTAAATCCTACAATTGTTGCTAGTTTGTTGCCAAAGTGGTTGTAAGAAACTGTAGTAGGTGCTTCGACTGTCTCGTAGAAACCTATTTCCATTTTTTCTCCTGTTTTACCTATCTCTTCAACAATTAAGTCGGCTACCTTTTGTCCGTCTAATACTAACGCATTCACTTCGTCAAGAGTCTTTGCTTTTGCTGCTACGGCTGCTTCTAGAAGTTTCTTTGTTAATGCTACGAATCCTTCATTTTTTGCTACGAAGTCGGTCTCGCATTTGAGTGCTAACACTGCTGCGAAATCTCCTGTGCTGGTAGCTAGAACACAACCCTCTGCTGCTTCGCGGTCTTCACGCTTTGCTGCTACGGCTTGTCCTTTCTTACGAATGATTTCAATAGCGGCTTCGATGTCGTTATTTGTTTCATTCAAAGCATTTTTGCAATCCATCATACCTGCTCCGGTAAGTTTGCGAAGCTTGCTGATATCTGCCATACTAACTGCCATATTCTTATTGAATTTGAGTGTTAAAAATAATTTTATTGATAATAATCGATGAAGATTATTATTTTGTTTCTGCTTCAGCTGCTGGTGCTTCAGCTGCAGGAGCTTCTGCTACTGTTGCTTTTGGCTTACGAATACGTGTACGCTCTTTCTTTGGAGCTATTTCTTCGCCTTCGGCTACTGCGGCTGCGGCTGCTGAATCTACCTTCTCAATTTTGCGTTCTTCTAGTCCTTCTGCCATTGCTGCACAGATTGTACCTAGAATTAGCTCTACTGATTTTGATGCATCATCGTTTGCTGGTATTACAAAATCAATATTTGTTGGGTCTGAGTTTGTGTCGACCATTGCATATACTGGAATACCTAGACGATTAGCTTCTGCTACTGCAATATGCTCTTTCATTACATCTACAACAAATAGTGCTGATGGTAGACGGTTTAGGTCGGCAATGCTGCCTAATGTCTTTTCCAATTTTGCACGTTGACGTGAGATTTGTAATTTTTCGCGTTTTGATAGATTATCAAATGTTCCGTCTTTTGTCATCTTGTCGATGGTGCTCATCTTCTTAACTGCCTTACGGATTGTTGGGAAGTTGGTTAGCATACCACCCGGCCAGCGTTCTGTAACGTATGGCATATTTACTGATGTTGCTTTGTCGGCTATTGCTTGTTTTGCTTGTTTCTTTGTTGCTACAAATAGTACTTTTTTACCTGCTTTAGCGATGCTCTTTAGTGCTGCTGCTGCTTCGTCTACTTTTGCTGCTGTTTTATAAAGATCAATGATGTGGATACCATTGCGCTCCATGAATATATAAGGAGCCATTGCAGGATTCCATTTACGTTTTAAGTGGCCGAAGTGGCAACCTGCTTCTAATAATTGCTCAAATGATAATGTTGACATTTGTTTTGTTTTTTTGTTTACGTTCTACTTAATCAACTATATGGTAGCTATATTTCTGCGTGATATAAAGTCCATATAGTTTGGATACTAAACTCGATATTGTATGTAAAAGATAACGATTAACGTTTGCTGAATTGGAATCTCTTACGTGCTTTGGGCTGACCTGGTTTCTTACGCTCTACTGCACGTGGGTCACGTGTCATAAAGCCTTCGGCGCGCAATGCTGGTTTGTCCTCAGGATTGATTTTCACTAACGCTCTTGCGATTGCTAGACGTAGTGCTTCTGCTTGTCCTTTGTAGCCGCCACCTGTCAAATTTACTTTTATATCATATTTTTCTACTGCTTCTAGCTTTGCAAGGGGTTGCTTTACTATGAATTGTAGTATTGAAGAAGGGAAATAAGTATCTAATGTGCGTTTGTTGATAGTTATTTCGCCGTTTCCTTCTGTAACGTATACGCGTGCAATTGCTGCTTTACGACGACCTACTGCATTAATTTTTTCCATGCTTCTTCTTATTTAAGTTTGTTGATGTCAATAACTTTTGGAGTTTGAGCTTCGTGTGGATGCTCGCTTCCATTATACACATACAAGTTGTTCAATAAAGCACTACCTAGTTTAGTCTTTGGTAGCATACCCTTGATTACTTTGATAAACAATGGGTGTTTACCTGATTTTAAACTGTGCTTCTCTGACTTCAATTGAAGAATTCTTGGAGTTGCTGAGCGTTGTCCGCCTGGATAACCTGTGTATGATAGGTATTCGCGTCCGTCCCATTTGTTGCCGGTCAAGATCACTTTATCGGCGTTAATGATGATTACATTATCTCCGCAATCTGCGTGAGGTGTGTAATTTGGTTTGTATTTGCCACGCAAAATCTTTGCTACTTTTGCGCTTAATCGACCTAATACTTGGTCTTTTGCATCGATTACTACCCACTCTTTATTTGCAGTCTCAGAGTTGGCAGAGATTGTCTTGTAACTTAAAGTATCCACTTTTAAATTGTTAATTGTTAGTAAATTAAATCCTTCGTATCGCTTTTTTTAGCTCGGCCAAAAGCTGTATGCAATACGCCCTTTGTTATTTTTCGGATATAATCGGACTGCAAAGGTAAGAGTTTGTTTGCTAATTATCAAACATTTCGACAATTTATTTTATTTCTTAATCCACTTTCCTCTAATTTTTTATCTTCGTGTCTACAATGATTAATCCATCACGCTGCGTTTCTCGATTTCTTTCCAAGGCGATTCTTCTGAATTTGTCATAATTGTTTATGCCGGGAGTTTGACACTTTTAGCTGAAAATAAACTGTAAATAATTGACATTTAATTTGGTAGTGTCAATTTATGTTATATATTTGTAGCTATATGTGGTTATATTATGAAACTTACTTTAATTAAATCAAATATTGCCGTATCGGCATTCGTTCAAAAGTCTATTCGTAAAGACGGAAAGAGCACTACTGTAACTATCGAGAAATTAGGTACTTTGGATGAG
>JAQVCR010000011.1:12425-69958 GCA_028689665.1 Muribaculaceae bacterium | reverse complement strand
AAGTACTTCCGTTGGTAGTACGACCTCTGCTAATAATATAAGTTGATTTGTTTCCATTTATTAGAAACGACCTTTATATATTTTTGGTATGCATTCCCCCATTAAATTTCTACTGACCCCGGATTACCTCAAATAGCCATACCTATATATGAAATCAAAGAAGGGGATCTTACTATACCAATTACAGCTTCATACTCAGCAGGCAGAATCAGAGCATACGAACAAGATGGAAATCTTGGGCTTGGTTGGAATTTAATAACAGGAGGATGCATTAGTAGAAACGTAAACGGGCTTCCTGACGATTTACAACTTAGAGACATAAGGGGACTATATCATTTAACAAACAAAGAAAAGACTTTAAGAGAATATATAAGGAACAAAAAAGAGGATTACAATCCTTGTTTTTTATCTAATTTTCAAATTGCAAATCTTCAAAAAATAGACTCATTAAACGGAGATTATGAAAAAGGATATCATACTTACTTGTTGACACTGTCGTTTTTAGTAGAGCTTTGATACTCTCTAGCAATGCGGAACAAAGACGGATCGATATGACAATATCCACCAGGGTTCTTGGCGAGATAATCTTGATGATAATCTTCTGCCTTATAGAACGAAGATAATGGCAACACCTCAATTGCCGGTTTAGCATTAAGTGTAGTTGCTAAATTATTAATACATCGAGCAATAACATAAGAGTCGATATCATCAACATAATATATTCCCGTACGATATTGGGTGCCGACATCGCCACCTTGACGATTAATGCTAAGTGGGTAAATCGTCTTAAAATAAAGATTAATCAATTCTTCAAGAGAAATAACACTCTTGTCGTAGACTACTTCAACAGTCTCGACAGCACCGGTATTACCACTACACACTTGTTTATATGTGGGATTAGAAACACGAGAATTAGCATAGCCCACCTCGGTAGATACAACACCCTTAATCATTCCAAAGAAATGCTCAGTACCCCAAAAGCATCCTCCGGCGAAATAAATTGATTTCATAGCCTGAGAATTATTAAAATCTTTGGCAGTATTAGTAGAACAGCCAAAAGACACAAATAGTAATAGCAAAAATAAATATAACCTATTCATAATTATATAACGTAAAATTCATAAATATTCCTCTTAGAGAATGAAAAACTTTGAAAAATATAAATTAAATTTTGTAACTTGCACCATAATATACAAATTAAGACGATGAAAACATATTTAGTTACCGGAGCAGCCGGATTTATCGGTGCAAACTTCGTGAAATATATTATTAGAAAGCATCAAAATGATGTTAAAATCATCATTTTAGATGTATTGACTTATGCAGGCAATCTAATGACAATAAAAGAAGAGCTTGAGATGGATAATATCACATTTATCAAAGGCGATATTGGAAACCGTACTCTCGTCGATTCGATTCTAGAAAAATATGATATTGACTATATCGTAAATTTTGCCGCCGAGTCGCACGTAGATAGGAGCATCACAAACCCCAGATTATTTCTCGAAACAAACATACTCGGTACACACACTCTGCTCGATGCCGCACGTTGCAATTGGCTAACAGGCAAAGGCACAGATGGGAAACCCAGCTACAAACCCGGTAAAAAATATTTACAAATATCAACCGATGAGGTGTATGGCTCGCTATCGAAAGACTTTGACAAGCCCGAACCACTGCATATCACCGACGACATAAAAAGCGTGATAAAAGGCAGAGACAAGCTCCAAACTTTTGGTGAAAATTTCTTCACCGAAAGCACACCATTATCTCCACGTTCGCCCTATTCGGCATCTAAAACAAGTGCCGACTTGATAGTCGAAGCATATTACGAGACATATAATTTTCCAATAAATATTACTCGATGCAGTAATAATTATGGCCCATATCACTTTCCGGAAAAATTGATTCCGCTTATAATAAAAAATATTCTAGAAGGTAAAAAACTTCCCGTATATGGCAAAGGCGAGAATGTTCGCGACTGGCTCTATGTAGAAGACCATGCAAAAGCAATCGATATGGTGCTGGATAATGGCAGACTAGGCGAAGTGTATAACGTAGGAGGATTTAATGAAGAGAGCAATATCAATATCGTAAAATTAGTAATCGATACCATAGCACAAATAATGCGAGAAGAGCCCAAATATCAATCGCAATTAAAAAATATAACTCTCGAAAACATCGACTACAACTTAATAGAATTTGTATCCGACCGACCCGGACACGATATGCGCTATGCAATCGATCCGAGTAAAATAGCACGAGAGCTAGGCTGGTATCCCGAAACCACATTTAAAGAAGGAATTAAGAAAACAATATACTGGTATCTCGACAATCAATGGTGGGTAGACAGTGTTACAACCGGAGAATATCAGAAATATTATAATCAAATGTACGACAACCGCTAATCGAATAACATTATGAAGGGAATAGTATTAGCCGGAGGTTCTGGCACAAGATTGTATCCAATAACAAAAGGAGTGAGCAAACAGCTGCTCCCGGTTTACGATAAGCCAATGGTATATTATCCGATTTCGGTATTAATGCTGGCTGGCATAAAAGATATATTAATTATCTCTACGCCCACCGATTTACCATTATTTGAACGATTACTCGGCGACGGAAGTCAACTAGGTGTAAAATTCACATACGCCGAGCAACCCACACCCGGAGGACTGGCTCAAGCATTTCTCATTGGTGAAGAATTTATTGGCAACGACAATGTATGCCTCGTATTAGGCGACAATATCTTCTATGGCGGAGGTTTCTCAACAATGCTGTTAGATTCGCTCAAAGTAGCCGATAAAGGCGAAGCAACAGTATTTGCATATCCCGTAAAAGATCCCGAACGATATGGAGTAGTAAGTTTCGACTCCACAGGTAAAGCCCTCACAATTGTTGAAAAGCCTGAAATTCCGGAATCTAATTTTGCCGTAACAGGATTATATTTCTACCCCAACGAAGTGGTGCAGATAGCCAAAGAAATAAAGCCATCGGCACGAGGCGAGCTGGAAATAACCACAATCAATCAAGTATTTTTGGCAAAAGGCATATTAAAAGTAAAAATATTAGGACGCGGCTTTGCATGGCTTGATACAGGTACGTTTGAGTCGTTGCAAGAAGCCTCAAATTTCATACAGACAATACAAAATCGTCAAGGGCTGCAAGTAGCCTCGCTAGAAGAGATAGCCTACCGACAAGGGTGGATAGATACCACACAGCTGCTCGCCATAGCAAAACCGATGCAAAAAAATGATTACGGACAATATCTTATACAATTAGCAAATGACGGAACCACAAAAGCCTGAAATCATAGAATTGCCAAAGATATGCGACCCACGCGGCAACCTATCGGTAATCGAAGGGCTGAATAATATACCATTCGACATAAAACGCACCTATTGGATTTATGATGTACCCGGAGGACAGCTTCGCAACGGACACGCATTTAAAGAGCAAGATGAATTAATTGTAGCTCTATCGGGTAGCTTTGATATAGTCTTAAACAATGGCATCGAAGATAAGCGTTATCATATGGCACGATCATACTATGGGCTATACGTTCCTCGATTAACGTGGCGTTCGATTGATAATTTTTCGACAAACTCGGTAGCATTAGTATTATCATCGACCATCTATAATCCCGACGACTATATAGAAGACTTTGATTCATATAAAAAGTATTTAGACAATGCAAAGTAAAGATAGCCATTACACATCTAATATCGACCAATGCCGACTAATAGCACTCGCCCGACATCATCACGATAATGGAAATCTATCGGTAGTAGAAAATAACAACGAGCTGCCATTTGAAATAGAAAGAGTGTATTATCTCTACGACATACCCGGAGGCGAAGAGCGCGGAGGACATTCACATCGCGAATGCTATGAATTTATCACCGCCGTAAGTGGCAGTTTTGACATTGAGATAGATGACGGAAAAGCAAAAAAGACTATAACGCTTAATCGTTCCAATATAGGATTACTTGTAATTCCCGGAATATGGCGAGTATTGAACAACTTTTCGTCGGGGTCGGTATGCCTCGTAATAGCATCGCAAAGATATAACGAAGCCGACTATGTAAGAGAATATAAAGAATTTAAAGAATTAACAGCAGGCAAACAATGAAAACTTATCCATTTCTTTCTTTGAAAGAGATTACATCACCAATGGCAAGCGAATTAAAACAAGCAGTAGGCGAAGTAATCGACTCAGGGTGGTTTATTAACGGGGCTAAAGTAACCGACTTTGAGGAAGCCCTAGCTACGCTATGCGAAACAAAGTATGCAATAGGATTAAGCAACGGACTTGATGCACTTAGATTGATATTGCGAGCATATATAGAGCTCGGAATAATGAGAAAAGGCGATGAGATAATAGTACCATCAAACACATATATTGCATCAGTGCTGGCAATCACCGACTGCGAGTTAACCCCCATATTTGTCGAGCCATCAGAAAACACCATGAATCTCGACATTTCAAGGATAGAAGAAAAGATAAGCAAGCGCACACGTGGGATAATGGTAGTTCATCTATATGGCACCCCCTGCTGGAGCAACCAATTAAAAGATATTGCTAAAAAATATAATCTTAAAATAATTGAAGACAATGCTCAAGCAATAGGCGCACGCACGACAACAGAAAGTATTAACGGAACATTTACTACCGGCGGGCTAGGCGACGCAGCAGGCAACAGCTTCTACCCCACTAAGAATCTCGGAGCATTAGGCGATGCAGGCGCAGTAACCACCAACGACGAAGTGCTAGCCAATACAATAAGAGCAATAATGAATTATGGCTCCGATTATCGTTATCACAACATCTACAAAGGGCTGAATTGTCGCCTCGATGAAATACAAGCAGCCATACTTCTTGTCAAACTTCGCCATCTAGAGTCAGAAAACACCCATCGCAAAAAGATAGCTGCCATATACAACGAGAATATAACTAACCCATTCATCAAAAAGCCTGCGAGTGAAAATATTCAAAATTGCGTATGGCATCAATATGTAGTTCGCACAGAGCAACGCACACACTTTAAAGCATACTTAGATTCAAATGGAATTGGGAATGATATTTTATACCCCACTCCACCACATCTACAACCTTGCTATAAAGAATACTCCGGTCTAGAGCTACCAATAGCCGAGCGAATAAGTAATACAGTGATTAGCATTCCCATCTCATCATTAACAACGGCTGAAGATGCGATGGAAATTTCTAGAATAATAAATAGATTTCAATAGCAATGTTGTTCAGTTCAATAGAATTTGCAATATTTTTACCAATCGTATTTTATCTCTACTGGGCTTTATCTCGAAATCTTAAAGTCCAAAACATATTTGTCGTCGCCACAAGCTATTTTTTTTACGCATGGTGGGACTGGCGATTTCTTGGTCTGATTATATTTACAACCATCTCCACCTACCTCAGTGGCATATTAATCAGCAAAGCATCAAATAAAACGCAAGAAAAGCTGTGGATGTGGCTTAATATAGGAATTAATATATCAATTCTAGGCTTCTTTAAATATTTTAATTTCTTCTGCGATAATATTGTTTTACTCGCCTCGTGGCTTGGGCTCACTCTTGATTGGTTTACACTTAAGGTACTACTCCCGATAGGAATATCATTCTACACTTTTCAAGCGATAAGCTACACAGTAGATGTGTATAAGCGGAAAATTGAAGCTACACACAATGTCGTGGCATTTGCCGCTTATATTGCCTTTTTCCCACAACTAGTAGCCGGGCCAATAGAAAAAGCGACAAAACTGCTCCCTCAATTTCTGCAAGCGCGACAATTCAACTATAAAGAGGCAGTAATAGGAATGCGACAGATATTGTGGGGCTTGAGCAAGAAAATACTAATTGCCGATTGTTGCGCCCACTACGCCGATAAAATTTTTGGCGACCCCTCATATTATGCTGGCAGCAGCATAATCATAGCCATTATCTTATTCCTATTTCAAATATATGCCGACTATTCAGGCTACTCGGATATAGCAATAGGAACAGGACGATTATTCGGTATAAAACTCTCTACAAACTTCAGCTACCCCCTATTCTCGCGGTCGATAAGCGAATTTTGGCGACGTTGGAATATTACACTAATGCAATGGTTTCGAGATTACATCTATATCCCGCTAGGAGGCTCACACAAAGGAATAATCATAACTTGCGCCAATACAATCATTGTGTTTTTTATTTCCGGATTATGGCATGGAGCCGCTTGGAAATTTATTGTATGGGGATTACTAAATGCTTTATTGATACTCCCGACAATAATAATGAAAAGGAAAGATCCAAAAACAATAGCTACCCTGAAAGACCTCCCGGCAATAATAATAACATTCACCTTCGCCGCTATTTTATTTGTCATATTCAGATGCGACAATCTCCCCGAAGTAGTAAACTTTTTTAGCCACGTCTCCTTCGACCCCGGACAATGGGCGGCACCGACAGGTAAAACACCATTCCTCTATATCATTCCAATGATAATAATAGAATGGATAAGCCGTCGTAACGAGTTTGCCCTAGCTGTGATGCCACAAAACAGAATATTGCGCTATGGCATTTACTGGTTGTTACTCATTCTCATCATATATGGAACAAGTTTTGAGAGTCAGCCATATCTCTATTTCCAATTTTAAATGCAATAGATATTATGAAGCGACAAATATTACATTTCACATTGCTCACACTGGCAGCACTATCACCCATCTATATAATCATAGGGCTGTATTTATATCTCGACCCTTTTAGAGTGATACACCCCGACATTCCATATTACTCGATAGAAAAGCCTATGTATGTAGGCAGCAATAAGGGTTTTGCATCTACCGAGACATTCAATGCCAACTATGAAAAAGAGCATTACGATTCATATATCTTAGGTACGTCGCTATCGATAGGCTACCGAGTAAACGATTGGAAAAAGCATCTGCCAGCACACAGCAAAGCATTTCACTTCGACGCCTCAGCAGAAACTATAGATGGGATAATACTAAAAATGGAATATATATTAGCTAAAGGCGAACACATAAATAATGCATTGTTTATTCTCGACCCAAAGATATTTGGCAGGGAAAATAAAAAAGACGCATATCTCTACATTCAGCACCCCGACTTGACACCCGAAGCCGACTGTTTACAATTTCATTGGAAATTTTTCAAAGTATTTCTAAATAGTGAATTTTTGTCGGCATATATCGACCTAAAGATTAATAGATTACAGCCATATATGATCGAAGGTAGCATATTCAATCAAGACTGTCCGACTTATGACGGAATTACTAACGAAGAAAGCTACCCATTCTATGACAAACAAATAGCCGAAAATTCCGACCGCTTTTATTCGACTCGCAACATACCATTTGAACGAAAAGACAATTCAGAGAAAATAATACCAACTTATTTTGACACAACGATAAAAGATAAAATTATCCACATCAAAAAACTGCTCATCGCACAAAATACGAGTTATAAGATAATTATTCCTCCCCTATATACACTGATACGACTATCTGATGAAGATAAGTCGTATCTAGATAATGTTTTTGGAAAAGAAAACATATACGACCTCTCAGGAAAGAATAAATATTCTCTCGACTGCCATTCGTTCTACGATTCCTATTCTCACCCACGCCCCGAAATATGCAAACATATTCTTGACGAGGCTTATAGATAATTCTACAATGTAGCAATCAGCTTTACCACCTGCTCATAATTAGGTTCGTGTGTAATCTCTTCGACTAGCTCAGTATAAATGACTTTTCTAGATTTATCCATTATAATCACAGCTCGAGCAAGCAGTCCGGTCAAAACTCCGTCGACAATCTGCACACCATATTTCTGAGCAAACAGAGGAAAGCGAAAAGCCGAAGCTACAACCAAATTATTTATACCCTCGGTGGTACAAAAACGCTTTGCAGCAAAAGGCAAGTCCATAGAGACACAAATCATCTGCGTATCTTTCGCCGTCTCAGCTATTTTATTAAATTTTCGTACCGACATAGCACACACCGACGTGTCAAGGCTCGGAAAAATATTAAGAATTATATTTTTGCCTTCAAAATCGGCACATGTGATTTCTTTCATATTACTATCTACAAGTCTGAAACATGAAGCGATACTTCCAACTGTAGGCAGGCTGCCATAAGTGTGGCATAAATTACCATTAACCAAAATCTTTTCCATAATCAATAATTAATTAATTCAATATAATATCTTTCATTTATTACCAAATAGATACTATTGCGCATTACATATAACAATAATATGCCAATAAAGCATTATCGGGAATAAATGAGAAAATGAATCTTAGCATAGAAAAATATATACTTGTTTCTTGATATAAAACGAACAAAGCAAGCAATTTGTTCATAAAAATACGAATAGCGCAGAAAAACAGTGCAGAAATTCAATAATATAGCTTCTAAACAAATTCTACCACAAAAAAGAGAAAGTTACCCGTATCCCACAAATATTTATTATATTTGTTAAATACAAATCAGCCTAATTATATGCAATATACATTACAAGTTTCATTCATTATTTTAAATTATAATGGAGTAGAAGACACTCTATTGCTAATTGATTCTATATATTCTAATATCAAAAGTGTTACTTATGAAATTATAGTTGTAGACAATTGCTCATTAAATGACGACCAGACACAGATTCGCAAAGCTTTTCCAAATATTGTCTTAATAAACAATAGTGTAAATTTAGGATTTGCCGGAGGTAACAACATCGGAATAAAAAAAGCTAAAGGAGAATATATCTTTGTAATTAATAATGACACCTATTTTGAGAAAGATAATATAATCAATATGATTAATTGTTTCACTGAAAATAAAAATGTAGGTGCAGTGTGTCCTAAAATATTATTCCATAATCCAAAAGGATATATCCAATTCGTTCATTACACTGAATTATCAAAAATAACATTACGAAATAAGTTGATTGACTATATGTTACCTGATAATAACAATCATAATGGCAGAGAAATATCTCCTTATATGCACGGTGCTGCTGTTATGGTATCACAAGAGACAATAAAGAAAGCAGGGTTAATACCCGAAATATATTTTCTATACTATGAAGAACTTGACTGGTCGGAACTTATCAAAAAAGCCGGTTTGACGATATGGTATGAACCAAGCGTAACAATATACCACAAAGAAAGTCAATCTCTCGGAGGTTATACGCCAATGCGAACATACTATTTAACTCGAAACAGGCTGAAATTCACTCTAAGAAACAGGCAAGGTATTAATAAAGTCTTATCTCTGTTATATCAACTATTTATTTCAATACCAAAGGGAATATTATTAGCATCTGTCAAATGCAATTTGCCACAAATTAAGGCTATAACAATTGGTGTCTTTGATTTTCTATTTCGTCCATCGTTAAAACAAAAAATAAAAATTTAATACAATAAGATACTACATAACATAATAATTTTTCTTATATTTGCTATTATTAAAATTAATAGAGTCAACCATTATTGTAGGTTCTCACTAAACAATAGATTATGCTAATATTAACAATTTCTCCTTTTGTATGCATTGACAGGCTATTATATATTTTTTGTTGTATCCAGGTATTATATATATTATATTTTGTTTTAATATCCAGAACAAGGAACAGAAGAATATACAAACAAACAGATCGTAAAAATAAATTTCTTATTCTCATACCGGCTTATAAGGAAGACAGAGTTATTCTAGACACCGTGATATCAGCAAAAATGCAAAATTACCCTGACGACAAATTTGACGTAGTTGTAGTGTCTGACAATATGCAGGAGAATACAGTAGACAAAATAAAAAATCTTTGTGATAGAGTTATTGAAATTAATATATCTCCGGGGAGTAAAGCTATTGCAATAAATTATGCACTATCAGAAATTAATGAACCATATGATGGCATAGTAATAATTGACGCTGATAACATCATAAACAGGGATTTTCTTGCAGATATAAATAGTCATTGGTCATCAACAAAAATAAATATAATCCAAGCACACAGATGCGCTAAAAATTTAGATACAGATATTGCATTTCTTGATGCTGTGAGTGAAGAAATAAATAATACTATTTTCAGAGATGGACACACTAAATCAGGAATTTCTTCTGCATTAATAGGTTCAGGAATGATTCTAGATTATAATTGGTTTAAACAAATAACCCATAAACTAATAACAAGCACAGAAGATAAAGAGCTTGAATTGCTAATTCTAAAAGGACGTTTACACATCGAATATCTTAATGATATAATAATAGAAGATGAGAAAATAAGAGATACAAAAGGCTTTAGGAAGCAAAGAGGAAGATGGCTTTCTGGCAATAGACTTTGGATTAAAAACTTTAAGTTATTATTAAAAGCAATTATAATGCTAAATATTCCATTAGCCTACAAGCTAATACAATGGATGATGCTCCCGAGAGTTGTTCTTCTTGGACTTATTTCTATTATTTCTATTATTTTTTCTTTTATCAGCATTGATGCTACAATAAAATGGTATATTCTTTTAGTCGTTTATATCGTGGCTTTAGTTGGAGCTATACCCAAAAAGCTCATCTCAATAAGATTAATTAAAGTAGTGGTCAAATTGCCAATTCTCTTTTTAATAATGGTCATAAATCTGTTAAAACCCACAAGAAAGACATTCACACACACTCAACATTTATAGTCAAACTATAGGAAAATATTATTTAGAATTTTTAAGGTATATGTGCAGAGTTTGTGCATACATCTTTGTTTCCTTTGTATTAGAAATTATAATACAAAGGATTATGGAAACGACAAGACTAAACAAAGATGATAAAATACTGGCGATGCTCACAGTAAAGGGTAATGTGATTGCCCAGCTTGAAGGAATCGGGTGCAATTCATTAAGCGAAATAGTTAGCTATCTCAAGCATTCAGGAGGCATTAAACACGGGCTTTACACACTCTTCGTGCGCAATTTCACACAAGGCTGGCACATTAACCAACCATTCTATTTTTCCAATTCAGGCAACACAGAGCCAAAACGTGAACGTCCCAACAATATAAACAAATCGGGACAATACTATATGATATTTAATTGAAACAATTTCGCCTTGCGAATCTTATAATAAAGCGCAAGAACAATTCCCCTCAGCCCTAAATATACAACAAACGCAAGCCAAAGCCGATCGTTAGAAAATGATTGTGATGGTAAATAATAAATTGCAAAGAATGACGAAGCAGCAATAAAAATAGACATCACCATAGGACGAGTTGCAGTAAGTCCGACAAAAACTCCATCAAAAATAAAAGCCGAAACAGAAACAACAGGTATTAATATACACCATAGGCGATAATCGACAATAGCATTTGCCACAGCAACTTCATCGGTAAGCAATGTTACAATACTCTGAAACATAGAGCCATAAACGACAGTAAATATTATAGCAATTCCAAAGCCCCAAATCATAAGCCACTTAATTGTAACTTCTAATCTGCGAAACTCTTTATTACCAAGGAATCGACCAATTAGTGCCTCGCCCGAAAAAGCAAAACCGTCCATAAAATAAGTAAAAAACAAAAACAGCTGCATAATAATCGCATTCACTGCTAATATCAAATCTCCGGCTCGTGCGCCAATTGCAGTGAAAACGATAGTAACCGAAAGCAGACACACACTTCGCACAAAAATATCACCATTAATTTTAAAGAAACGCCCCAAGCCCTCCTTATTAAGCAATTCGCTAAAAGAAAGTGCAACCAACGACTTTCTATAACGATAGAATAAAAAAGACAGAGCAATGATCAAGCCCATATATTCAGCTATGATAGTTCCATAAGCAATACCACGAAAGCCAAAGCCAAGAGCAAACACTACAATAAGACTTATGGCAATGTTGAGTAAATTAATGCTAATCGCTACAATCATAGGATATTTAGAATTTTGCATTCCGAGAAACCACCCCTTTAACACATTGGCAGACAGCAACGCCGGCGCACCAAAAATACAAATATCAAAATAAACAGAAGCCTCAGCCCTAACTTGCTCGCTAGGCGAAATAATTAATAGAGCCAACTCTCTAAGCGGTGTACGAAAAATCAACATAGCCAGCCCAAGCGAAAGTGCTATAAATAATGCACGATACAGGGTTATGCTTATCATTCTAGCATCTTTCTTCCCAAGAAATTGGGCAGTCATACCGGTAGTCCCCATTCTCAAAAAAGAAAAATTCCAATATAGCAAATTAAACATCATCGCGCCAACAGCAATGGCGGCGATATACTTTATATCGCCCAAGTGTCCGGAAATTGACAAATCGACAATACCAAGCAGTGGCACCGTGATATTTGTAATTATTGATGGTAAAGCTAGTTTTAAAATATCTCTGTTAATCTTCATAATTAATTGCAAACTTACAAAAACTTCAGTCTAAACTATTCGTTTACGCACAAATATTATCCCATTTTACATATATATTACCAATTAATAAAGGAAATATATTATCTTCGTGGCACTAACGAAATATATATGAAGATAGGCAAAATAGATTTAGGTATAAAGCCGGTACTACTAGCTCCAATGGAAGATGTAACCGACGCATCGTTTCGTCTGATTTGCCGTGAGCAAGGTGCCGATATGGTGTACACTGAATTTGTTTCAAGTGATGCACTGATTCGCAATATCAACAGCACCACTCGCAAATTATTCATTGAAGAGCGAGAACGACCGGCCGCCATTCAAATCTATGGCAAAGAAATTGAGCCAATGGTCGAGGCAGCTAAAATTGCCGAAGCCGCATCGCCCGACATCCTTGATATTAATTTTGGTTGTCCGGTAAAGAAAGTTGCCACAAAAGGTGCAGGTGCAGGTATGTTGCGAGATATTCCCAAAATGCTCAAAATCACGAAAGCAGTAGTAGAAGCAGTAAAGATTCCTGTAACCGTAAAGACACGTCTAGGGTGGGATTGCGATAATAAAATTATCGTAACACTAGCCGAACAACTTCAAGACTGTGGAATAAAAGCCCTCTCGATTCATGGCCGCACAAGGAGCCAAATGTATACAGGCGAAGCCGATTGGACTCTTATTGGCGAAGTGAAAGCCAATCAACGAATGACTATTCCAATTATAGGTAATGGAGACATCACGACAGCCGAAAAAGCAGTAGAATACTTCGACCGCTATGGTGTAGATGGGATTATGGTGGGCAGAGCATCGATAGGCGCACCATGGATATTTAGCGAAATAAAAGATGCTCTAAATGGCAAAAAGCCGTCGCCACTGCCAGCGACAGAAAAGATGAAACTACTGAGACGGCAAATTACCGAAAGCATCGACCGCATTGATGAATATCGAGGAATACTACATATTCGCCGACATCTAGCTGCTACCCCACTATTCAAAGGAATACCAAACTTTAGAGATACTCGCATCGCAATGCTCCAAGCCAAAACATATGCCGAGCTCGATGAGATTCTCAATATGATTGAAAATAATATATTGCCAACATTGAACGATTCTAAAGAATTATAATTATGAAAAAAGTATTAACTGTAGTTTTATTTGCATTAATTGCATGCATCACATTACACGCCGAAGATTACCAAAACTACGAAGTAAAAATTGGAGATTTTACTAACCTGAGAATTACCGACCATATCAACGTGATTTACTCTACAAATCCCGACTCGATAGGCTACGCACAATTTAGCTGCAGCCCAAAACTTGCCGATGCCGTAATCTTCACCAATAATAAAAAAGGAAGACTTACAATACAAATATCGACCGATGCTGTGGATAATCCTAAACTTCCTACTGTATTTGTATATTCAAATTTTCTACAAGA
This sequence comes from Muribaculaceae bacterium, assembly GCA_028689665.1. GTDB lineage: Bacteria > Bacteroidota > Bacteroidia > Bacteroidales > Muribaculaceae > JAQVCR01. Next base: position 56,108 of record JAQVCR010000011.1, on the reverse strand, counting down.
CGTAAACAACGAAGCCGACAGCACTGTACGCATTGCAGAAATGACATCGGTGCCAAAAATAAGATTTCGCACCACTGCCAACGGCAAAATTATTGCACCGACAGTAAAAGCCACGTCAATAGAGGCATCAGTAGCCACAGGCAAAGGAATAATAATAGTAGGAGGCAAATGCACAGATGCATCACTAAAGCTCACCGGGACAGGTGAAATACAAGCCGACAAGCTAGAATGCACAAATGCCGAGTGCCGACTATTAGGAACAGGAAGCATAGGCTGCAATGTTGCCGACAGACTAGTGATAAGAGGGTCAGGCACAGGGAAAGTGTACTATGTAGGCACACCAAAAGAAATAAAGACATATCAGCTAGGAAGCATAAAAGCCATACCATTAGATCCTAAATAGGAATAGACAATTTTTCATACAATCGAGCAGTGATTAGTTTATAATAAAATAATCACTGCTTTTTTCCGTCTTATTATTAAGGCAATTCAAGCACTTTTGAATATCTTTACACTCACAAATGGAAGAAGATAATTTAAAAATAAAAACAGCTCGCACCATAAAATGGAACACGATAGAAAAACTATCGTCGCAAATACTCTATGCTATTACCGGAATAGTGCTTGCCAATGTATTATCTAAAGAAGATTTCGGACTCGTTGGCTCGATCTTAGTATTTCAAGCTTTTGCAAATCTATTTGTTGATAGCGGCTTTTCCAACGCACTTATACAACGCAAAAATCCGACACAGACCGATTACTCCACTGTATTCTATTTCAACCTGCTTTCCAGCATAGCAATATATATACTTCTGTGGATCGGCGCGCCACTTATTGCCGACATTTTTCACGATACCCGGCTTATCGACTTGTCAAGAGTAATGTTTCTCACATTCATACTAAATGCAACAGCCATAGTACAGACAAATCGTTTAATGAAGCAGATGAACGTAAAGATGATTGCCGTGAGCAATACCATTGCCCTTACTGTGTCGGGAATTGCCGGTATAGCATTGGCTTTAACCGGATTTGGAGCATGGGCTATTGTGTGGCAATCAATAATTTTAGCCTCTCTGAAATCATTAATTCTATGGGTTACAACCAAATGGACACCCGGACTGACTTTCAGCACAGCCTCATTAAAATCCATTTTTGCTGTCGGCTCAGGCGTTATGGCTACATCGTTTCTAAATACGATATTTCTTAATATATACTCATTTATAATCGGAGCATACTATAGTCTGTCTCAACTAGGATTATACACCCAAGCCGATAAATGGAGCAAAATGGGAATAGCTTCGCTTTCTCAAATCATCACAGCTTCATTTCTGCCGGTAATGAGTGAATTTCAAGACGACAAAGAACGTTTTATGCGAGCATTGGCAAAGACAAACCGCTTCACAGCTTATATTCTATTCCCATGTTTCGGCTTGCTATTTGTAGCAGCCGAACCTATATTCCATTTACTCTTCAGCACAAAATGGGATGCAGCAATCCTCTTATTTCAGATTCTCTTACTTCGTGGAATATTCACAGTGTTGACATCGCTTTATAATAATTATATTCTGTCGATAGGGCGAACCAAAATACTAGTATATAGCGAAATAATAAAAGACGCACTCACCATAATAGCGATTTTTGCAACAATAAAATATGATATTTACACTCTTATTTGGGGACAACTCATAGCCGGTGCGTTATATTATATAATTTCAATATATCTCACAGCAAAAGTTACGCAATACCCGGTGAAAAGACTAATAGCCGATATAATCCCATATTTAGGAATAACGATAATATCTTTAGTCCCGGCAATGGCAATATTACATTTTTCTGATTCTGTAATTATAATACTGGCTGTTCAATTTATAAGTGGTTTCGGAATATACTTCATTATAAACTATCTTTTAAAATCTAAAATCCAGCAAGATGCTTTAGAATATGCTCTAGGCAGATTTCGCAATAAAAAGACTATATAGATAACTATTAATGTAAAAGGTATTCTCTACATTATATTAGCAATCGGCTTAATGGAATATCGATTCTTTTTTTCTTAACTTTGCATACTAATATTTTTTGCAATGAAAGAAATAAACCCCCAAGATACTGCAAGAGCAATGGCTTACGAAATGTTTATAGATGCACCTATGCCAATGGTTACATTGCTATATACTCTCGACATTTCACGAATTATTAGCATAGCTAAACGCAGAAAGCTCAAATTAAATATGCTATTATGTTACTGCATTGGACTTGCCGCTGAGAAAATTCCAGAATTCAAAGTTTTAGTGAAAGACAAGAAATTCTACCAATACGATAAATTTGCAATAAATATAATTTTAAACAATTGTAATGGTGGAATAAATTCGTGCGACATTCCTTTTTCAGCAGATTTAGAAAAATTCAACAGCGATTATCTCGCTCTATCTCAACAAGCAGCCCGGAGCTGTACGAATTTTAATGTAGATGATTGTATGATTGTAGGCACATCGGCACTAGCAAGCTACGAAATAGATTATGCAATAAATATGTACAGCGGAATCTTTAACAACCCCTTCTTAGCATGGAGCAGATATAAAAAATCGTGGTTCAAAACAACGCTAAAAATTTCTTTGCAATTTCACCACGTTCAAATGGACGGAAGCCATGCCAGCCACTTCTTACACGAATTACAGAAAATAATATCTAATTTTTAAGCTATCTTCCATTTTACAATTTGGCTCTTTAATATACCCACAAAAAAAGGATACTGAAATCAGTATCCTTTTTTATGGGGTGAAGAAAGGGTCTCGAACCCTCGACCTTCGGAACCACAATCCGACGCTCTAACCAACTGAGCTACCCTCACCATTTGTGCTTGCAAAGGTAGGCAAAAAAATTAAATCTGCAATAACTTTAGTAATTTTTTTTAGTCTATGTAATTTTTTTTGCCTCAAGATTAATTTTCAGCCTTGCAATATTTCAAAAAAAAATCGGCATAATAAATTAAATCTTATGTCGAATCAATATAATAAATATAAAACTAATATTTCACTTAATTAAACATTAACATTAATACAATATTGAATATTAATTATTAATTTTGTACAGATTTTTAAGATTAAAGTACACACTATATGATAACGCAAATACACAATGCGCACATTTTGACCCACAGTGGCTGGATTCAAGATGGCTCCATAATTATTAATGGCAATAAAATAGCCGAAATAATTAACAACAGTAGAATTATTGAACATGCCGACAAAGTAATTGACGCTAAAGGTATGCACGTAGTTCCCGGAGGAGTAGAAATTCATGTTCATGGTGGTGGTGGACGCGACTTTATGGAAGGAAGTGAAGACGCATTCAGAACAGCTGCTGCAGCACATATGAAATATGGAACAACAAGTATCTTCCCTACTCTATCATCATCGACAATTCCAATGATAGAAGCCGCCGCACAAACTTGTACTAAATTAATGGACGAGCCTGATAGCCCAATACTAGGACTACACCTAGAGGGACACTATCTAAATATCAATATGGCAGGCGGGCAAATCCCCGAAAATATCAAGAATCCGGATCCAAAAGAATACATTCCTCTAGTTGAAAATTACAATTGTATTAAACGTTGGGACGCAGCACCAGAGCTACCGGGGGCATTAGAATTTGCCAAATACATTACCAGCAAAGCAATTCTAGCATCTGTAGCCCACACCTCGGCAGGATTTAATGATATATATGCAGGATATAAAGCAGGATTTAGCCACGCCACTCACTTCTATAACGCAATGCCCGGATTCCATAAGTATCACGAATTTAAGCACGAAGGCACTGTTGAAAGTATCTATCTAATTGACGATATGACAGTAGAGATGATCGGCGACGGAATTCACGTTCCTCCTGTAATCCTAAAACTAATTCACAAGACCAAAGGCGTAGAGAAAACATGTCTAATCACAGATGCTCTAGCATGCGCAGCAAGCGACAGCACTACAGCATTCGATCCTCGCGTAATAATAGAAGACGGAGTGTGTAAGCTAGCCGACCGTTCGGCTCTAGCCGGAAGTATTGCTACAATGGATCGTTTGATCCGTACAGTTGTAAATGAAGCATGTATTCCACTCGAAGATGCAGTGCGTATGGCTTCGGAAACTCCATCTAAGATAATGGGCGTATACGATCGTAAAGGCAGCCTGCACAAAGGCAAAGATGCCGACATTATGATTCTTAATGATGAACTTAATCTTGAAGGAGTGATAGCAATGGGAAAAGAAATCAACATTGACTAAAAGGAAATGGCATATAACTAAAAATCCGGGCAAAATGCTCGGATTTTTTTATATCATTTCAGATTAACTCCACAGCTAAGTAAATGATTCCAAAAATCGGGATACGATTTGCTCACTACCTCGATGTTGTTAATCCTCAAATTAGGAAATTTAATTGCAACCGGAGCAAACGACATAGCCATTCGGTGGTCGTCGAAAGTATCAATTTCAGGCGTTGATTGTGGCATACATTTCTCACCGGTCCACGACAAAGAATTATCTTCAGATACACTTATTACATAGCCCAATTTATACAGCTGACTTCGCAAAGCCTCTATCCTATCGGTTTCCTTTATTTTTAGCGTTGCCAGCCCGGTAATATTAAACGACACATCGAGCATACAGGCACTCACAACAATAGTCTGAGCCAAATCGGGTTGCTTCGACAAATCTAAATCAAGGAAATTAGTTACCTTTCTTGTTGCCGACAATAGCACTCCGCTATCTATAAATTTACTTTCAACACCTAGTTGCTCAAAAATATTGAGGACAAAACTATCCCCTTGAATACTATTTTCTGTCAGACCTTTTAATAATATCTTAGAATCGGGCAAAAGAGCAACAATTTCATACCAATACGAAGCTGCCGACCAATCACTCTCGATAGTAAAAGCAGACAAAGAATATTCACCATTCTCAATTGAAATGAAATCGTTCTCTCTATGGCATTTTATTCCAAATTGCTGCATAAGCGAGAGAGTCATATCTATATATGGTATCGACATAATATCTCCCGTAAGATGAATCTTCAGCCCCTTTGGCATAAGTGGCGCAATCATCATTAACGATGATATATATTGAGAGCTAATATTTCCGGGCAATTCAATATCGCTGCATTTATCCAGCTTCGCACCAATGATAGCAATCGGAGGAAAGCCATCGGCAGAAAGATATTCTATCTTTGCGCCACATTGCTCAAGCGCATCTACTAATATTCTCAACGGACGCTGACGCATTCTCGCACTACCATCTAAAATCACATTCCTGCCATTCTGCATTGCAAAATACCCCGTAAGAAAACGCATGGCAGTGCCTGCAGCTCCAATATTTATATTTGTATCACAGCTATTCAATGCAGCTACCATGGCATCGGTATCATCACAATGAGCAATATTAATAAGCTCGCCTTGCAATGTACTTAAAGCATTAATGATTAATGCCCGGTTACTGATGCTTTTAGACGCAGGCAGATTTATTTCGGCATTGATACTTTGTGGAAATAAAATATTGTAATTCATAAAGAAATATATTTATATATTGCCCGACATTACAGCCTCAGCAATTTTTAAATCAATTGGAGTGTCAATATCAAGACTTCTTTCGGCAGGCATCTCATACATTATCCTTTTAGGAAAAGCCCCTAGAGGCATCTTTCTTAATGAGTCGACATTAATTATATATACAGCACCATTATACTCCCACGTCTTTGGAGCATCTTGACGACGAGTAAACAGTCCTTCACCTTTTGAGATGTGTAGAAGTCCGTCTTCATCACACTCAAAGCAATTATAATAAGGATTACTTGCCGCCACTTTCACCGAAACTACCATATCAATGTCGGCTGAATAAAGAGCGATACAAGCTCTCACATCATCGGCATTTCTGAATGGAGAAGTCGGCTGAAGTAAAATTATTGTATCATACAGCTTTCCTTGTTCCTTATAGAAATCTATTGCATGAAGCATCACCTCCCTACTTCCTGCAGTATCGGACGATAAAACATCAGGCCGGATGAAAGGAACAGGAATTCCAAAGCTCTCAGCAATTGTTGCAATTTCAGCATCGTCGGTCGATACGCAAATATCTACGACGTTGGCAATTTCTTTTGCTACTTCAATCGTATAGCCAATCAGAGGCTTGCCACAAATAGATTTTATATTCTTTCGAGGGATTCCTTTACTTCCACCACGAGCAGGAATAATTACTAATGCTTTCATTTGTTTATATCATAAAAATGCTTAATAATTATATTATCAAGCGGAGTTTCACAAATAGCTTTTACAATCTTATTAAGAGTATCAGGCTGCTGATATGGATTATTTTTCAAGCTCGCCAATTGTCTGATCTCATCAGAAAGAACAGTATTAAGGCCTTTTGAAATTTCTTCTTTAGTTACCCCACAATGGATAACCGAGTCGGCGGCAAGTCGTCCGCGTTGACGAATACCAATATCCAGAGTAGGAATACCCATCGATGGTACTTCTACAATACCACTAGATGAATTCCCGACAACTGCGCCGGCATATTTAAGTACAGAAAGATAGCGCAACTGTCCCAACGAAGGAAAAACTACACATCTGCCATGATTGCTACCCACATATTGCTCGATAAGACTTATAATCACTCTCCCATTAGCATCATTATTAGGATAAGTGAACACAATATTACATTCAGGATGTTCATCAAGAGCTTTAAGAAGATTTTCACATTGCACTTTAGGCTCTACCGTATCAAGAGTCGCAGGGTGAAATGTTACCATTAACGTATTTTTACCAATAGTAAGCCCAACTTCTTTTTCAATCTCAGCTTTTGATAAATAATTTGCATTTAATATATTATGAACGCCTATCGCTCCGGTATTAATTACATATTTTGGATTTTCGCCCAATTGAATAACCCGTTGACGATATTGTTCTGTCTCTGTGAGATGAATATGACTCATCTTAGTTATGCAATGCCTGATACTATCATCATAAGCGCCTTCGGATATTGCACCACCGGCAATATGAACAATAGGAATACGAAATATCAATGCGGCACTCGATGCAGCAAGCATCTCGGTGCGATCGCCCAAGATAACCAGCACATAGGGTTCAAGTTCCTCGAAAGCAGATGCAAATCCATTCATTGCTATGCCCATCGAGCGCACTGTATCGCCGGCTGTATCAGTATTATCGAGTAATGGAATATGACAATTTATTTTAAATCCATCGGCAACAATTTCTTTATATGTATTTCCAAATTTTGGCGACAAGTGCATATTAGTTGCAATTATCTGCAACTTAACATCTTTACGCTCTTTCAATGCCTTTGCGATACCACACAATAAGCCCCAATCAGCTCTTGTTCCGGTAGCTATACATATTTTCCTCATTACAATTTATCAAATTTCAATTAGTTCATCGTATTCAAAATTGCGTTTAGCAATTTGTCCCACTACCTCGTCCCAACGCATAGGCGAAATACCATTGCCCGGACGTTTCACAGTTATATTTTGTTCGGTGAGCTTATCACCTTTATTAATTTTCTTTGCTGCCACAATACTCTTTCGGGCAACTACTTTATTTAGCGTTTCAGATGGCGAAGAATGCTTTTCGCTACTTCCAATGGCTCTTTCTACATTTCTAACTGCATCGACCATAGCTTTGAGCTGAGAAGGCTCTAACGATGCTTTATGATCAGGGCCTTCCATATTACAATCGAGTGTAAAATGCTTTTCAATAACCTTTGCTCCCATTGCTACTGCCGCAATAGGTATTTCTATTCCTTGAGTGTGGTCGCTATACCCGACAACTACACCAAATCGACTAGCAAGCGTATTCATCGCCGCAAGATTGACATCGCAATAAGGTGTAGGATATTGAGTGTTACAATGCAGTAATATAATCTGATTGCGCTCAAGCCCACCATCTTCAAGGATTTGTATAGCATCGGCAATTTCATCTATTTCACTCATTCCGGTAGACATAATCACAGGAATATGCTTAGATGCAATTTTGCGAAGATAAGGCAGATTAGTTATTTCTCCCGAAGGAACTTTGTAATAATCCATTCCAAGATTTTCGAGAGTGTCGATAGAAACCAAATCGAAAGGTGTACTCATAAACCCTATCCCTACTTCATCGCAAATCAATTTTAATTTTTTATACGCATCGAGGGGTAAATGAATAGCTTTACACATTTCTAATTGAGATTCCTCACTACCGGTCGTTTCTTTCTGATATTCTGCCTTAGGGGCAAATGTAGAGATAACTAGCTCAGGGACTGCCGTTTGAAATTTCACATAGTCAGCACCCGCCTTTTTAGCTTCGTGTATCATCTTGACAGCTAAATCATAATTACCATTATGATTCACTCCTGCCTCGGCTATAATTATCACTTTATTTAATTCCATCATTATAAAACATTACTTCTTTAAAGTATCGAGTCATTAAAGCGCCATCTCTCCATATCTTTACTGGATCGATGTGTCTGCCCAACCAATCCGAGACAATCATTTCAGCAATATTAGCTCCTGCCAGAATAGAACATATCACTCCACCTCCAAGTCGAGGATTAATTTCCATTAGCAAAAAACGGTTATTGTCTTTATCATATATAAATTGTAGAGTTACAGCCCCTTTAAGGTTCAACTTTGTTATCACCTCTTCACCCAAAGATAGAAGTTGGGGAATACGACAAGTTTGAGTCTTTGCAACCTCGCCACCGGCAGTTTCAATTCTTATTCTCGGAACTATACATTTTATCTCATTATCGTTCATTCCTATATAGCAATCGAGCGTATATTCCTCTCTATTCGCAATATATTCCTGAATCAAATAATTCTGTTTGTTAGCCACCAACGCAAACTCAGCCGCCGACTTAGCCACTATTATACCTTTAGATGCTGAGCCGGTTCTAGGCTTTAAAATTACGGGGAATTTCACATCTTCTTCGCCATAACGCTTAGGTACAATGATATTATTTTGCTCAAATACTAACGAGCTGACACACTTATCATACATTATTCTAACTGTATCTAGCTCGCTAACCGGGCAAAACAGAGATTTATTACCCTCCTTGCATCTCACTGCAATTTCGATAGCAGGATCAATGAATGGTAATAAGATATCTACTTTATATGTTTTTACCAGATCGTTAATCTCTCCGATTACCGACTCTTCAGAATATTTACTACCGGGAATAATCTTGCCGACAACTGCTATCGGCTCACAACGATTTAGCTCATGACTATATATGCGCACTTCATATCCTGCACATTCGCCAGCTTTAATTAGCTGTTCTGCCATAGAAACACGTTTTGCTCCACCTAGCATTAGTATTGTCAGCGTCTTGTTCATCGATTATAAATATTTGATTTATATTTTGACAAATTTTCTTTATTGCTAAACCATTGAATAGTCTCTTCAAGACCTTCGCGAATTGAATATTTAGGAGTCCAATCTGTAAGGCTCTTAATTTTGGTATTATCGCCCCAAAGGCGGAACACCTCACTATTTGCAGGGCGCAACCGCTGCGGGTCTTGGATCCACTTCACATCACTGTGCATTATATCGGCAATTAGATTAAGTGTATCGGCCATTGAGATTTCGCTGTTAGTAGCAATATTTACCTCTTCGCCAACCACACCGTCGGCAAGCCCTAAAGCTAAAAATCCACGACAAGTATCTTTTACATAATTAAAATCTCTAGTAGGAGTCAAATCGCCTACCATTATTTCCTTCGCGCCATTGGCAATCTGTGTGATTATTGTAGGAATGATAGCCCTCGCCGACTGACGTGGTCCATAAGTATTAAATGGGCGTGCAATTACTACCGGAAGATTAAAAGCATTATAGAAACTCATTGCAATTGCATCAGCTCCTATTTTAGTAGCCGAATAAGGCGATTGTGGTTGCTTAGGGTGCTTCTCATCTATTGGTACATAACGAGCCGTGCCATATACCTCGCTTGTAGAAGTAACAACAACTCGCTCAATGCCCAAATCTTTTGCTGCTTGGCAAATATTTAGAGTCCCTTTAATATTCGTATCAACGTATGAATCGGGAGCAACATAACTGTAAGGAATAGCAATTAAAGCTGCTAAGTGAAAAACTGTATCGCAACCTTTTACTATCTCTCTACAAAAATTTGCATCTCTTACATCACCATTAACTATTTCGAGATTAGGATGTTGCATTCCTTCTAACCAACCCCAATAATTAAAAGAATTATATACGCTCAACGCCCTCACTTGGTAGCCCTTAGCTAACAAAAGTTCGGTGAGATGTGAACCGATAAATCCATCGGCTCCTGTTACTAGAACTTTATTCATAATTGTACATTTATTCTAGTTCAAAAGTACTCATAAATGTAGAAATATGCAATTATAATGCTGTATGACTGATTAATTTTAGAAATTACCGTTAATATTTTGCTCGTAAATTTAGGTTAAGTATTTTTTTTAGGTAGATTTGAGGCTTAAAAGCAGGCTTTAGGTTAAATTAGTGTTAATAGATAAATATAATTAGGCGATAATTTGCTATTAAAAAAATAATGTCTACCTTTGCACTACAATATCGCGGGGTGGAGCAGTGGTAGCTCGTTGGGCTCATAACCCAAAGGTCGTAAGTTCGAGTCTTGCCCCCGCCACCAAGTAAGAGGAAGCTTTTTTAAGCTTCCTCTTTTTATATACCTACGTCATGCAACAGAATGGAGGGCGACTGCCAAACAAACAACAAACAACAAACAAACATCAACCAAACAACAAACAAACAAACAAACAAACAAACAAATATCAACCAAACAAACAAACAACGACAGAATAGTCATCGCCCCGACAGCTCAAACAGTTTGAGCCGATTATAAAATTTATATTTTTAAAGGGCGAGGCGCTAGCGATTAAGGATTTGTGTATTTGTTATGCAATTGAAAGTTATTTATTTTCACAAGCGATAATGTATAGATATATCAAAAGAGGGTTCAACAAATGTTGAACCCTCTTTTGATATATTTTGATAAATATTTATCTTATTTCAAGCCTAATTTAGCTTTAACAAGAGCTGTTATATCTTGTGCAGGTGCGCCACTATATACGACAGAAGGAATGCTTAAATCGAATACAAAAGTAAAAGCGTTTTCTTGACCTACAGCTTTGATAGCTTGTTGAAGTTTTTCTGAAATTGGAGCAAGAAGAGCTTCTTGTTGTTTTTGAAGATCAGAAGAAGCCATTTGTTGGAAATTCTGGATTTTAGTTTGGTTCTCCTGAAGTTCTTGCATTCTACGATCTTTGATTGATTGAGGAGTTGCAGCATCTAATGCTTGAAATTCAGTATATTTTTTATTGAATTCGTCTTGAAGTTTTTTAAATTCATCTTCGTATTTTTTAGAAACCTCAACAAGAGTTTTTTCAGCGTTAGCTTTTTCAGGCATAATCTCAAATATTTGTTGAGAGTTTACGGTACCAAATTTAACTGCTTGAGCAGAAATACACATAGGTAGTGCAATAAGCACAGCCAATAATAATTTTTTAATCATCTTTATTTTGTTTAATTTTTAATTTATATATCGTTCTATCAGTATATAACGCATTAACACTGCAAAATTAATATTTTATTTTGAATATCCTAACTTTGTAAGCACTTCATTACTTACATCAATCTTAGGAGAAGCAAAAACAATACTTTGAGAAGATGCTCTATCAAAAATTACTTGATATCCACGTTCTTCCGATACTTTTTTTATAGCATTATATACGTCGTCTTGTATGGGTTTAAGTAGCGATTGACGCTTTTTAAACAACTCACCTTCGGGTCCGAAATATTTGTAGCGTAGATCGTTCACTTCTTTTTCTTTAGCGACTATTTCTTGCTCACGTTTTGACTTCTGATCATCGGTAAGGAATACCATATCACTTTTGAAATTATTGTAAAGTGTTTCTACTTCTTTTCCCTTCCCCTCTACTTCTTTCTGCCAGCGTTGAGATATTTGGTTTAGCTGTTCGTTAGCCATTTCGTATGCCGGAATGTTTTTAAGAACATAATCCATATCAACCAATGCAAATTTCTGAGCTGAAGTTGAGAAAGCGAAAGCTAAGCATACAGCAAAAAGAAAAATTACTTTCTTCATAATATAATATCGTATTAAGTTAATAACGTTAATTTAGACGCTAAATTAACGAATAAGTTTATTCTCCAAAACAAAAATAAGTATTATTCACTAATTACGTGCGTAAAATAGCTTTTTTAACAACAAAAGGACGAAAAAATCGTCCTTTTGTTGTTACGTATATTGTATGATTAAAATTCTTGACCTAGAATAAAGTGGAAGTGGCTGCCACCCTTGGTTCCATATACTTTGTCGAAACCATAAGCCCAGTCGATACCCATCATACCAATCATAGGTAAGAAGATACGGACACCGACACCAGCCGAACGTTTCAAATTAAATGGAGCGAAATCGTCGACAGAAGTCCAAGCATTACCACCCTCAAGGAATGCAAGACCGTAAATAGTAGTCGACGGTTGCAACATAAATGGGAAGTGTAGCTCAAAGCAGAATCGAGTGTAGGCATAACCTTCTTTACTCCATGGGGTAAGCGAACCATTGTCATAACCACGAAGAGCGACAGTTTCGGTAGCATACGTATAACTTCCGCTCATACCATCACCACCAACATAGAATGTTTCAAAAGGCGATTTACGATATTTGTTATAACTTCCAAGCAATCCGAAGTCGGCACGAGTCATTAACACAAGAGTCCATTGACCATCGGGGTCGGTAAGCGGAGTGTAAGTACGTGCTTTGAATCGAAGTTTCCAATATTCGATCCATTTATATAATTCTTTTTTAGAATCGACAGTGTTAGCTTCTGACAGGGCTTTCCAATCTTTGTCTTGGAACAACGACACCGGAGGTGTAAGTTGGAAATTGATAGAGAATTGGCTACCACTACGAGTATATAATGGGTTATCTATACTGCTGCGAGCAAGAGTAAGACCTAGTGTAATAGAATTAGATACACCATTATTCATATAGTATAAGTATTCCCAATTTTTAAGATAATACCATTGATAGCTCAACTCGGCAGTAAATGAGAAATAGTCGTCCGGCCAGCTTAGACGTTTACCAAAACCAATTGTAACGCCCAACATTTGCAAGAATTTGTTAGGGTCGTAAGCATTTTCATAACTACTCTGATAATAATCGGAACCATAGCCATAAGACGAGCCATAGCCATAAGAATAAGCATTTGACCAGTTACTGTTATAGTAAGATGAGTTTACACCAGTCTGACGAGAGTAATAGGCCGACACCGACAAAGAGTTGGGTCGTTTACCTCCAAACCACGGGTCGAGGAATGAGATGCTATATTGTTGATAATATCTTGCATTAGTCTGCGCACTGATAGTGAACGTCTGACCTTCACCTTGAGGAATAATACCCTTAAATCGTGAAGGATTAAATAGATTCTGGATTGAGAAGTTTGTGAATTTAAGACTCAATTTTCCAATAATACCGGTCTGTCCCCAACCTGCAGAGAACTCGATTTGGTCGTTAGCTTTCGATTCTAGATTAAAAAGAATATCTACAGTACCATTTTCGTTATTCGGCTCGGGGCGAATATCCATTTTTTCAGGATCGAAGTGTCCGGTCTGAGCAATTTCACGAGCCGAACGCATCAAGTCTTTTTTGGAGAAAAGCTGTCCCGGCTTCACACGAAGCTCACGACGCACAACCTTCTCGTATAATCTATCATTACCATTAATGACAACTTTATTAATTCTGGCTTGTGGACCTTCGACCATTCTCATTTCGAGATCAATAGAGTCGCCATGAATATTCTGTTCGATAGGAACAAGTTGATAAAACAGATAACCACGGTCCATATAAAGGTTGGCAACAGCATCTTCATCTTCGTGAGTACGCTTATTCAATAGTTTCTGATTATATACATCACCCGGCTTAATAGTAAGATAAGCATTAAGGACATCGGTAGGGAAAATTGTATTTCCCACCCAGTTGATATTAGAAATATAATATTGTTTTCCTTCTTCAATATCAAGATACACATCTACATGCTTGTCATCAAAATTAGCGATGCTGTCTTTTAAAATTTTCGCATCACGATATCCCTTTTCGTTATATTTATCTATAATCAATTGTAAGTCGGCTTGATAATCATCGGTAACAAATTTCTTCTGCTTGAATAAATTAAGAAGATCGCCATTCTCATTAGTTTTCTTCATTGTACTTTTAATCTTGCGATCGCTAAGCATTTTATTACCGGTTATATAAATTTTGTGAACCTTCACTTTATCGTGTTTATTGACAGCTATATCAACAATAACTTCGTTTTCGTTGCTCAAATCTTCTTTCTGAGTAACCCTAACATCTGCATTTTTAAAGCCTTTGTTATCGTAGTATTTTTCTATAATCTGCTTAGCACGGGCTGCGATATTTTGAGTAAATTGGTTACCCTTCATTAATCCTAAGCGAGTTTCTATATCTTCTTTCTCGCTTTTTTTCATACCTAGATAATTGATTTGCGAGATGCGAGGTTGTTGGCGCAGCGCAATTTCCAACCAAGCCTTATCTCCACAGATCTTTTCTACATTAATTTGTACTTTTGAGAATAGTCCTTGTCTCCAAAAACGTTTAGCGGCATTTGTGATTTCCGTTCCGGGAATTTCAACCGATTCACCAATTGAGAGTCCGGAATATCCAATTATAATATAATCTTCATAGTTTTTAACTCCTGAAACTTTAATGCCAGCTATCTCGTATTTTTTAGGCATACTCGAATAGATTACATTAGGATTGTAAATCGTATCATTTGGAGTTTGCGCTTGAGAGTATGCTCCGAGCGATAGAATCGTAAGCATTAATAAGATTATCTTATTGCTCATGTTTATGTGTGATGTATAAAATTTTATCATATTATAATTTGTTCGCTAGTTTTTCCAAATCTGCGTTCACGAGATTGGAAGTCGATAATAGCCTCACAGAAGTCGTCTTTTGAGAAGTCAGGCCAAAACTTATGAGTAAAATACAATTCGGAATAAGCAATTTGCCATAATAAGAAATTGCTAACTCTCACATCTCCGCCCGTCCTAA
Organism: Muribaculaceae bacterium; assembly: GCA_028689665.1. Lineage (GTDB taxonomy): Bacteria > Bacteroidota > Bacteroidia > Bacteroidales > Muribaculaceae > JAQVCR01. The sequence goes on along the minus strand of JAQVCR010000011.1, from coordinate 40,980 downwards.
TTAATAAGTCAGGGTCGGGAATATTATTAGTTGTGAGCATAGCATCGACACTCGATTCATCAATAGAATTAATGTCGATATTATTATTAACTGCATTTATGGCAATCTTCTTGATTGCATTTACAATTTCCCAACGCGAAGAGTAGCTTAAAGCCAATATTAATTTCAAGCCTGTGCAATGCGATGTGTCTTGAATACATTTCTGTAATCTTTCTCTTGCAAAGTCGGGCATTCTATTTGTATCGCCAATCATAGAAAGCGAGACATTATTTTTTATCAAGTCGGGAGTTTCTCGCTCAATTGCAATGACAATAAGATTCATTAAAGCATCAACCTCTTCTTTTGGACGATTCCAGTTTTCGGTTGAAAATGCATATAATGTAAGATACGAGATGCCAATTTCAGAAGCTATTTCAGTAATCTTACGCACAGTATTAACCCCCTCAACATGACCTTGAGATCTGCAGAGGTTTCGTTTTTTAGCCCATCTTCCATTACCGTCCATAATGACGGCAACATGTTTAGGCAAACGGTTAATATCTATTTCTTCAATTAATGACATTATCTCATATTATTATTATCATTCCACATAGTGGCATTGTTCGCATTTTTTACCAAACTCGTATGTTATAGAAAAAAGAATTAATGAATACCAATCGGTATTTTTCACAAAAGAGCTTTTAATTCCATTCAAATCGTCGATAGTGAAATTGTCAATTTTATCTCCGAAAGTTTTTCTCATTGTGAACTCAAATCCTAAATTCAAACGTTCTTTTAATTTATATTTCAAGCCTACTCCCATCGGGATATTTATTGCAAAAGCAGTGTGTCCACCACAAGAAGAAAGCGTTCCACCAAGTCCTAAAAGCATATATGGAGTCAAGCGATGAAGACGTTTATAAGTGTATCCTATTCCATAATTAAAGAAATTAAATTCCATCTGTGCGCCTAAGTCATAAATTTGAGAATTAAATTTATACGTTGCACCACCGGGAAATACATCTCCATAATCGGCAGAGTTACCACTCAATCCAGCCGTAAACAGATTCGCTTTAAGCGACCAACGATAATCGAGAACATATCTAAACATTGCTCCACCGGCAAATCCCGGATGTTTCAAAAAATTACTTTTATTCACATCGCCAAGATACCCACTCATTCCAACGCCTGCTCCGATCTCAAATTTATAATTTTGAGCATTAAGAGCTCCACTTAGCATTGAAGCCACCATTACAACTAATATTGAAACTAACTTTCTCATCTATAATTCTATTGTCGGTTATATATAGAAAACGTATAGTTACAAATAAAAGTATAATTTAGGCCGTTAATCATATTAAAGGCTTGAAAGACAATCTGTTTAAAACGCCTTTCCATATATTATTATATAGGCTGCCCTGTGTATTAGTTCCTCCGAACAAATATATATAAGGACATTCCCAACTAATTTCATAATTACGCGCATTGCTTGCCGGTATCACCCAATTCCACACAGGCAATTCTTTAGAAGAATAAGCAGCCCATTCATTTGCTGTGCGTGCAGCATACATATCGGTTGGCAACACTATTGCTTGTGCATTAGTAAATGCCGGGATATAATCCGGAAGTTGCAACAAGTCGTCGGCGATTTTCCAATTTACACCCATATCGTAAGACACATAGACTTTCTTGCTCACCTCATTTTTTACTACGCCACCAATAGCTAATAATGTAGTATATCGAGTTGCAATCCAACGATTATCTACTTTATAAGTAAAGTAAGGTATTAGAATTGCACCTTTTGTAGCCGGTATATTATTTTCTGATATTTTGCCCCAATTCGTACCATCGAAGCCCCAACAATCGCCTACTGTCGTACCGTTTTTATCTACCCCACCAATCATTAGCACTTGCATGGCTGTTTGCCATTGGGTAGTGAAAGGAATCAAAGGCGACGAGCCTGTAATAGGGAAATCCTCGTCTATGGTTTCGGTGGTAGCTCCACTAATTTTAGGATAAGAAGCATAAGTGTAAGCCCCTTCTTTATTTTCAATAGCAAGGATTGAGCTCTTATAACCACCAATAATAGAATAGAAATATTCGCCACAAGAGTTCCAATCCGTACCATTAGTAGATGTGTAAAGGAGCTTCTCGTTCGATAATATATAAAGGGCATCGTCTGTTGCCGTGAATGAAGATATTATCGGAGTAAAGTTGAAATTAACTTTGACTATATTCCATGCACTAGCCGATGGGTTCTCGATAGTTGATAGTAGGTATTGGGTATTTTCCTTAATCAGACAATTTACCTTGCCTGCATATTCCACCGTTTTTTGTTCTATTGGAGTAGTGTAGGCAGGTAAATTACGGCGAGCCACTCTATTCCAATACAAAGAATCGGATTTAACATTATGAACATTAACCTTCAACGAATATTCTCCCGTTTCGGTTCCATCTTCAGAGACTAATGTGAGTTTCACATTACCGGTGAAGTCAATGCTATCGCTAGCATTTGTGGCATAATTAATGGTACTGTCTTTCATTATCTTGCCATCAGTTATATGTAATGTAACCGATGTCATAACGGGAAAAGTTATATTAGCTACCAACTTGGTAACATCTGTCCCCATAGGCAGTGAATCGGCATTATATATTTTTCGGTTAGCTAAGTCGATTGTAAAAAACACAGAATCGAGATTAGACACTACGCTATCATCTTTAGATAATTTAAACGTCTTCACCGCAATACTCGATGAATATTCTACCGGCTCGCTATCGGAGCTATCACTATTACACGATAATACAATTCCTGCAATCAGGAATGAGAAGATATATAATAAAATCTTTCTGTTCATTCTTTCGATTTTCTTTATTAAACCGCAAATTTACAATAAAATCCTTAATAGCGGTGTATGATTTATTTCTTTTTATAGAATTTATTCTATTTGAATTCGCTGTAAAATTAATATTTCATATCAATATTCGCATAACAAAAAGGACATTAAGCATAATTATATCGCTTTTTTATGATTTTGGCTATGATTTATATGGCAAATTATGTTTTCTGAATGCTTTTCTACATTTGTTATAACACCTTTTATTATGGGTGCTGCTACTCCTTTCTCGATTTTGAGCGGTGATTTTTCAATTCTGGCGCAATCCCAACTATCTGCTTCAATAAATTTTGATAATAATTCTGCGCCTCCTTCAACCATCAGACTTGATATATTGCGAGAATAAAGTTCGGCTAATATGAAATCTATAATATTCTTCACACTATTATCTATTTTGCAATAATCCACATTTTCTGATTCTATGTGATATTTATCGCTATTACCAAACACTAATGTTTTAGCTTCGCTATTAAAGACATTACTATTCAGTGGGATTATCTCTCGACGATCTAATACCACACGCAAAGGGTTATTTCCACACCAACGACGCACAGTCAATGTGGGATTATCGGCTACTACAGTATTCGAGCCAACCATTATCGCATCATATTTTGCTCGCTCGCAGTGCATTAGTGTTTTCGTGATTTTGCTTGAAAATGCTATCGGATAAGGCACACCATTGTCCGAAAGTCGGGCTATAAAGCCATCGGCACTTTGAGCCCATTTAAGACAAACGAAAGGTCGCTGTTTAATATGTGCAGTCATAAAGCGACGATTAACAGCTTTGCACTCAGCTTCCAGAACTCCTGTTTTCACCGATATTCCGGATTTTCTAAGCATCTCCACACCTCGTCCTCTCACCTTCTCAAAAGGGTCTAACGCTCCAACAATTACATTTTTAATACCACTGTTTATTATAAGTTCGGCACATGGCGGAGTCTTTCCATAATGCGAGCAAGGCTCGAGAGTAACATATATCACACTCTTAGCAAGCAGCGAACGATCGGCAACCGAAGCAATAGCATTAACTTCGGCATGCGCCTTGCCATAGCACCGATGGTAGCCCTCACCTATTATTTTGCCATCACACACTACGACTGCGCCCACCATAGGATTAGGCGACACGCTATATTCTCCAAGTCTTGCGAGCTGCAATGCTCGAGCCATAAAATCTTCGTCGGTCATATAATAAAAAAAGAATATTAATTGTTATCTTTGTAATTATGAAAGATACTTTAGATAAAATCAGAAAATCACTCACGCCATATTATGATAAAGGCGAAATAGAGAGTTTCATTAAGATTATCTTTGAGGAGTTGCTAAACTACTCAACAGTCGATATAATTCTTCACAAAGATAACAAATTGTCTGATTTTATGCGTGCAAAAATCGAGAATGTAGTGCAAGATTTAATAAAACGCCGCCCCATACAATATATTTTTGGTGAAACATATTTCTATGGTCATCGTTTTAAAGTTACTCCCGACACGCTAATTCCTCGTCCGGAGACCGAAGAGCTTATAGATTTCATAGTGAAGCAAAATAAAGAGAGCGATTTGCGAGTGCTTGACATTGGCACGGGTAGTGGCTGCATAGCTATCTCGCTTGCTTTGGCATTACGTTTTGCTCAAGTAGATGCGATTGATATTTCGGATAAAGCTATCGACGTGGCTAAATCGAATGGCGAAAGACTTCACGCAAAAGTGAATTTCATCAATGCCGACATTCTAAATTATAATGATTCGCACAATGAAAATTATAACATAATTGTAAGCAATCCTCCATATATCTGCGACAACGAAAAAATAAATATGGATAAAAACGTGCTGGATTATGAGCCACATAGTGCGTTATTTGTCCCCGACAGCGACCCTCTGTTATTCTATCGAGCAATTGCCGACTATGGCACAAAAGCACTAAATAGCAAAGGCTGGTTATACTTTGAAATCAACAGCCTATATTCAAAAGAAGTAGCCTCGATGCTTAGCGACAAAGGATATATAAATATTGAGATAATTAAAGATATACATTCAATGCCTCGATTTGTGATAGCATTAAAAAAATAGATATGACAGCAAAAGAAGCCTACCTAAAAGCCGGAGCATTATGCTCGCGAGGCGAACAATGCTCACACGATATTGCCGAGAAGATGCGACACTGGGACGTGAATACTGAGGATATACCTACAATTATAGAGAATCTAATATCTGAGAAATTTATCGACGATGCTCGATTCTGCGCCGCTTTCTGTCGCGATAAATCACGTTTTCAAGGCTGGGGGAAAATGAAAATTCGCTTTGCTCTAAAGCAAAAGCGCATACCGGCTGATATTATTGATGGTTGCCTGTGCGAAATCAATGATGATGAATACGCCGAGCAAGCAATCACAATTATGCGTATCAAAGCTCGCACACTTAAAGGGAAAGAGCCGGCAAAAGCACGTGCATCACTATATCGTTTTGGAATATCTCGTGGGTTTGAATCATCTCTTGTGCTGAAAAATATTAATAAAATTCTTGAATTCTCCGACGACGATGAATATTAAAGACATCAGACAATGCTTTATTGATCTATTGTTTCCTCGAAGTTGCCCGGTATGTGGCACTACTCTGGGCTACCAAGAGCCATATATCTGCATCGGGTGTATGACCGATATTCCGCTCACACGTTTCAACGAAATTGAATTTAACAAAGCGGAACAACTCTTTGCGGGAAAAGTAGAGATAGAACATGCCTCATCGTTATTTTTCTACACAAAATCGTCGCCCTATGCCAATATTCTGCACGACATAAAATATCGCAACCGCCCCCCTATGGCAGAATGGCTGGCGTGGAAATTAACACTACCAATAGCATCGACTAATTATTTCGACGGAATCGACTATATCATTCCTATCCCACTGCATTATACTAAAAAAGGTGAACGAGGATATAACCAAAGTGAATATGTGGCTCAAGGAATATCGAGAGCTACCGGAATTGAAATGAAAACATACCTCAAAGCTAGAATACCACATGCCACACAGACACATAAAGGGCTGTATGAACGGTGGCAGAACACTCTCGATATTTTTGAAATAGCAGCGTCAGAATCACTTGAAGGAAAACATATATTAATCGTCGACGATGTTATCACAACCGGCTCCACATTAGTGTCGGCTGCCAAAGAATTTAAATCGAAATACAAAGACATAAAAATCTCGGCTTTTTCGCTTGCGGCAGCACAGCTATAATGTATTGTCAGCCATCACCATTTCATATAATATGATTTGCTAAACATTGTCTGAAATAATCAACTTATTATTTTGGATTTGGTACTTTTTTATCTAACTTGCATTATTATTTAAACACAAACAATATGAAAAAAGCAATTTATTCTTTAATTATATTACTTATAATCAGCACACTAACCTTCACCACAACTTCAATGAATACCTACAAGCCCGATTTTGCTTACCCCGACGATGTCATAGCTCATGCCGACAGCATCATGCTTAATATTAAGCATGCCGATAACTCTAATGAATTAATACCTGCATTGGTGCAATATTCTATTGCTAAAAGCAATAAATCTAACGATTATATTGCCGATATTATCAATAAAATTGAAGAATTCGTGGTAAGAGAAAAGAATATTAATACAAAAAATATTCTTCTCTCATTCGAAGCCATTGTTTACAATGATTATTATAATCACAATTATTACACTTTCTCTAACCGCACCGAAAGCACCGAATCATTGCCAGCCGACATTAATGAATGGAGCAATGAGCAAATTACTAATAAAATAAAAGAATTAATATCTAGAAGCCTTGAGAACAAAGAAATAACAGCGACTTCATCTATTACAGAATATAAAAATTCGCTATCATTTAATGAATATGGAGAAATGTTCTACCCTACCGTTTACGACTTCTTAGCCAATAATGCTATTGATATTTTAAATGATTACAGATGGAAAAATAACACCACCAAACTAATTAACAACATCACAGCTCAATTACTCGAGCTAAATAAAGATAATATTCCTGTAATTATAAGCATCAAAACTAAGCAGGACTATAATAATACATTTGAAAACTATGTGAAGCTATATAATCAATATAGCGACAACCAATATTCAGGGCTAATTCTTGAGAAGATTAGCGCAGGCAAAGAGCATCAACAAGCCTTTTACACGCTTTTAACGCAATTTAAAGCCCGCTTCCCGTACTATCCGTTTATGCAGAAAATTCAAGCAATGATTAATAATCTATGCAATATCGAAGCATCATTGGAAAACACAGGAGTATTTTCGTCGCACGATTCAATAACATTTGATGTAAATACAACAAATATTACAAATGCTATTATTCGTCTTTATCACTTGCCCGATAATAATAAGAATCAGCCATACGATATACAGAAAATGGATTTTATCGACTCCATTCACATTACTGTGCCAAAGGGGGATATCCCTTTTAATAATACGACTCAAATTAAATTTAAGCCTCAGAAGTATGGTATATACACTGCCACAATCGCCTACAATAAAACAGGAAAAGAAATTGAAAGCAAGCCGAGTTCTACAATTATAATAACCGACCTATCAACTACAATTGTAGAAGGAGTTCCCGGTACTAAACGAATTATTGTAAGCGACGGAAAAAGTGGAAAGCCGATAAAAGGAGTTGAGATTTCATTAATTGATACTGACGATAAAATAATACAACGCTGTAAGACCGGCAAAGACGGAACTCTTGATATTAATAACAATAGAACTAACTGTATAAACATACAGAAAGGCAAAGACAAATATAACGACAAGATTAACCTTAATTATTTTGACAGCAATAAAAAGCCAAGTAAAGGAATAACAATTTTTACCGACTTGGCTGTATATCGTCCCGGCGAAACAGTAAATTTTGTCGGCATCGCCCATTGCGAAAAAGCCATAGAAGGATTACAATTAACTGCCTATCTAATCGATAGCAACTTTAATAGAATCGACAGCATAGCATTGCAAAGTGATGAATACGGACGAATTGCCTCATCGTTTGTTATACCAAAGACGGGGCTTAAAGGAGAATATTCGATAGAAATTGAAGACTCGAAAGACGAATGGGAAGGTTCAAAAGATTTTGAAGTAGCACCATATAAATTACCAACATTTTCGGTCGAGATTATCGACGAGCAATCGAGCTATCAAGAAAATGCGCCTATAATCATCAAAGGTAAAGCAATTACATTCTCGCAAGTTCCTCTTGTTGACAACAAAGTAACTATCACGCTATCACAAGACATTTGGGATTTCTGGCGTTTTTTCAGTCCTAGAGATGCCGAAGTATTAGCAACATTTGAATGCACAACAAATGATGAAGGACTTTTTGAATTAGAAATTCCCAAAGACTCAATTGGAAATACGGACGATTTTTACAGCTATGGCATAGAAGCAATGGTAACATCGGTTGCAGGAGAGACTCAAAGTGCATCTACAAGTTTTATTATAGGTAATTATAGCAAATTATCGCTCAATGAAATGAATTTTGAAGTCTCTAATCCTATCATATTGCCAATTAAATATGAATCGACAAACGAAGAGAAGAAAGAATGCAAATTACAACTCATAAATGAAGCTAACGACACCGTATTTACCGGCGCATTCACACCGGGAGTTACCGCCCTTGATTTTAGCACATTGAAATCGGGAAAATATACCTTAATGGCGAATATTATAGGAACTGAAAAACAAAATAAACTAATAGAAACCATCGTACTATATCGCAATAGTGATAGCGAATCACCTATTAGCTCGCCTTTATGGATACCTATCAACAGAATAGAAGCAAGCAACGATAAAGCGATAATAATCCTTGCCAGCGACACACAAAGCTATATCTACTACACCGCATATACCGACGACAAAATTATTAATTCGGGGTGGATAAAATTTGAAGCAGGTATGAATAAATTTATTTATAACATAGCCGACGACATATCACAGCCAATAACACTAAATTTATTCACGGTAAAAGATTATAAGATTACTAGTAAAAGTATTATTATAATTCCACGCATTAAGCCCGACAAACTAGGTGTAGTAATAGAATCATTTCGCGACAAAGTTACGGCAGGAGATGTTGAAAATTGGAAATTTAGATTTACCAACCAAAACAATCTACCCTTGCAAGCCGCTACAATACTTAATATCTACAATATCGCAGTCGATAAAATTACACAGAACGTTTTCGATTTCACAATAATGCCGATAAGACAAATAAGCCTGTGGTATTCTTATGATTCGTTCTACTCTTTCAGAGCAAACACATATAATCAGATATTCGATAATAAATATGCTGCCAACACTATCGAAATACCTCAATTCAATATGTACGGAAATAGTATGTTTGGCAATTTATTCCACAAACGAATGTATGGAATTAATGCCTCGCTTGGAATGTTTGATAAAGAGGCAAATGTAATAGAAGAATGTGCATTTGCCGAAAGCAGTGAAGCTGTTGACAATAACAAAGATACAAATTTCGATAATGTAGAAGCTCGTATAGGAGAATTGAATGTGGCTCTCTGGAAACCATTTCTTAAAACCGACAACGCCGGAAATATCGAAATATCATTCAATGTCCCAAACTATAATACGACGTGGGGACTTCGCACAATATCTTATACAAAGAATTTACTTACCCACAACTTAGCCCACGATTTCGTTGCAAGTAAGCCAATTATGGTACAACCAAACCTACCTCGATTCTTACGTCAAGGCGACAGCTCAATAATTAATGCCGTTGTGATTAATGCAAGCGATACTATTCAGAATTGTGATGCAATAATCGAGCTATTCAACCCTGAGAATAATGAGATTTACCTTTCTCAGAGTTATTCTCTTAATATCGGAGTAAACAAGCAGGAAAGTTGCCAAATTTCATGGAATATTCCCGACACAATTGCAATATTAGGATATAGAATAAAAGCAACAAATGGCAGATATGGAGATGGGGAGCAAAATATAATCCCCGTATTACCTTCGATTTCTCCGGTGATAGAGTCAAAGCCTTTCTATTTAAATGAAACTACAAATAAAATTTCTTTTATAGTTCCTAAAATTCCGGCAAATGCCACAGCTACACTCGACTATTACGACGATCCTGCATGGCTGTGCGTTACTGCCCTACCATCGATATTTGATTCTTCGGCAAGCACTTCGACCAACCTTGCACACAGCCTTTATTCAATATTTGTTGCTAAATGGATAGCCCATAAAGACAGCCGAATTAAAGATGCAATCGAATATTGGAACAACACGCCAAAAGATTCTGCTCTTATCTCTATGCTTGAGAAAAACTCTTCGTTGAAAATAAGCGAATTGCAAAACTCGCCTTGGCTTAACGATGCTCAGCGCCAGACCCTGCAAATGCAAAGCATTGCTAAACTATACGACGACAGCTATATCGAAAGTTGCAAAAACGAAATCATTGAACGTCTTGCAAAATTGCAACAGCACGATGGTGGGTGGAGCTGGTATGAGAATGGAAAAAGCTCTTACTACACCACCGCAACTGTGCTTGAATTGATTGGTGATGTGTATAATACAGGCTTGATAAAAACCGAAAGCAGGCTTAATAAAATGATAGTTGATGCTGTAAAATATCTCGATACCGAAGTTATAAATCGTTATAATAAGCAGAAAATCAAAAACGACTTTAGCCAATTTGCCCACTATGCCTATATAAGAGCGTTTTATGATAACATCCCTCGTTCAGAAGCCCTAAACAGCTTTAGTGAAAAGGGTATCCAATATTTCGAGAATAATTGGAAAAAGATGGAGATTGCCGATAGAGCTTTTGCAGCCATACTTTTAGCTAAATATAACAAAAACGACGTAGCAAAAAATATAGTTAAATCGTTAAAACAAAATGCCATAAGCACAAGCAATAATGGAATGTATTGGGATAATTTGCAAATAGGCAGCTATGCCTTCTATCGCAAAGTTTCGCTCACATCTCTCCTACTTCGCGCTATTGCAACAGTAGATAGTAACGACAGTGCAATAGATAAAATTAGAGAATGGATATTATTACAAAAGCAAACTACCGACTGGGGCGACTCGAGTATGGCTTGCGAAGCAATTAATTCTTTACTCACTACGGGTAGCAATTGGCTGGAAAAATCAGCAAACACTATAATAAGTATTGATAACGAACAGATTGCTAATTCTAGCTTGGCAAAATTCACAGGGCACTACACATCTACAATAAAAGAGCGCAGTGGCAAAACAATACGCATCAATAGAGAAGGTAAATCGCCGGCTTGGGGCGCTTTAATATGGCAATATCAAGCACCAATGGCACAAATTAAAGCAGCTTCGATTAATGGGCTTTCGATAACCAAAGAGCTATATGACAAAAAAGGCAAGCTACTACTCTCTACCGAGAAATTCAAAGTTGGCGACAGAGTGAGAGTTATGCTTACAATTAAGACAGCTCAAGATCTGGAATATGTTACTATTAACGACGAACGTTGCGCTTCATTTGAACCAATCGACCAAATTTCGGGATACCGTTTCTGCGACACTCTTGGCTTTTATAGTGAAGTAAATAATGACAACACTAATATGTTTATCAGTTTCCTACCAAAAGGAACTTATAAATTATATTACGATGTTACCATTAGTGCCAATGGTAGCTATAATCTTGGAATTGCAACCATTCAAAGCCAATATTCGCCTCAATTTACAGCACACAGCGCAGGTAAAAAATTGACAATAAAATAATTTTAATTATAGAATAAGCCATTAATCGCACAGATTATCAAAGACATAAATAAAAAAAGAGATGAAAGGCTTTTATTTTAGAGAAATTAGTCTTAACTTTGCAAACCAAATTTTTATTAACATATAAAAAGTCGAAAGAATGCATTTAAATTCTGAAGAAAAAAAAGAGGTCTTCGCGACCTACGGAGCGTCCAATACTGATACTGGCTCAGCTGAAGCACAGATAGCATTATTCTCAATCCGTATCGCGCATTTAACTGAACACTTGAAGTTAAATCACAAGGACCATAGCACTGAGAGAGCTCTTAAGATATTAGTTGGTAAACGTCGTCGTCTACTTGATTATCTAATCAAAAAAGACATCACTCGTTACCGTGCTATCATCGCAAAGAAAGAACTCGGAATCAGAAAATAATCTTCACAGATTATTATCAAGACACAGAGGAGCAAATCGCAAGATTCGCTCCTTTTTCTATATATATATGTAATGTTAGTAAACCACCAATATAATATTAACTACTCTTTAATTTGATCAAACTTATAACTATCTCCGGATTTTATTAGTTTAACTTTAAGAACAAATATTTTGCCACAATAGCGTTGTGTTACAGCATACCAATTCGTATTATTGATTTTTGCCACTTTTACAACACCATCATCATTGCCACCATCATTGCCATAAGGACGAAAATTCCAGACCGCAAAACAATCATCACAACCATCATACTCTTCGGCATAATCTTTAAGCAATCGTTTTGCTAGCCGTGTAGTTAAATATTTTTTTGCCAATTTTCTGTCAAGCGTATATTTCCCCCACACATATTTATGGAAAAATGAATTTATAAATTTCTCCGGACTCGGTTCCGACTCAACTTGTTTCGTTATGGCACATTTCGATAACCTATCAGTGCCAGCATTTATAGCAATAGACGATACAGCCAACAAAATTATTATATATAATAGATTATTGAATCTCATAAATCATCAATTTAAAAGCTTTATTAAAAAAAAGGAGATAATACATAAGCATTATCTCCTTTTTTGAGCCTCTTGTCGGATTCGAACCAACGACCCCGAGATTACAAATCACGTGCTCTGGCCAACTGAGCTAAAGAGGCAGGTGGGTAAGCTAACTACATCGCGCCGCTACAACCTGCTGCCCTTGCTTCGATCAAGACCTGGGGGAATTTACAAGGAGCTGGCCGTATAGGACTTACCCGGGCGCAAAGGTAGATATTTTTTTCTAAATACCAAACTCTTGGTATAGTTTTTTTGATATTAAATGGGTACTTTTGTACATCAATAAATTCAAACAAATGGTAACTATACTGAAAGATAAAATATTAAGTGGCAAAAGCATCACAATTGAAGAAGCAAAAAAAATTGTTAAAACAAAGGATATTGAAGACCTTTGCGCTTGCGCTAACGAAATAAGAGAAAAAAAATGTGGAAATACTGTCGACACTTGCTCTATAATAAATGCTCGCTCGGGACAATGTAGCGAAAATTGCAAGTGGTGCGCTCAATCTCGACACTTTGCTACCGGTGTAGAAGAATATGACACTATATCGGAAAGCGAATTACTTGAGATGGCTCATCATAACAACAAATGTGGGGTAAAAAGATTTTCTCTCGTTACAAGTGGTCGCAGCGTGCTTCAACGTGATATCGAAAAATTTTGTAACTACTATCGTACCCTTAAGCAAGATACTAATCTATATCTGTGTGCATCAATGGGACTGCTAGGTGAAAATGAATTAAAAGCTCTCAAAGAAGCCGGAGTGAAACGCTATCACTGCAATCTTGAAACATCGGCAAGCTACTTTAAAACTCTTTGTACGACTCACACTCCCGAAGACAAAAAAAATACAATTCGCATAGCACAAAGTCTTGGTATGGAAGTATGCTCGGGTGGAATTATTGGAATGGGTGAAAGTATGGAGCAACGAATAGAATTAGCATTCGAGCTAAAAGAGCTAAATATAAAGTCGGTCCCTATTAATATCCTCAACCCTATTCCCGGCACTCCACTGCAAGATGTAGAATATATTAGCGACGAAGAGATACGTCGCACAGTTGCAATATTTCGTTTTATTCTGCCCGATGCTGTTCTCCGTTTTGCCGGAGGTAGAGCTAGATTATCGGCCGAGCTTCAAGCAAAGATTTTGCTGGGAGGAATGAATGGCGCACTAATTGGTGATATGCTCACCACGATAGGCAATAGAATTGACGATGATTACCGATTATTCGACTCAATAGGATTATTACACTAGCATATCATATCACGTGCCTTACAATAATAGTTTGATACGTCTTCGAGTTTAATATTCTGATAAATATCGTAACTTTACACTAAATTTGAAAATATGATAATTTACAATACCACATTTCACGTTCACCCTGCAAAAGAAGACGAGTTTATATCGTGGATAAAAGAATACTTTATCCCCAAAGCAATAGATAATAATACTCTTACCGAACCTCAGTTGGCTCTTATAATGGCACGACAAGAAGGCGATGAAGGCAACAGCTATTCATTGCAATTTAAAGTAGAATCGATTGATATTCTAAACTCGTGGTATAAAGGCGACGGAACGCCTCTTATTAATGAAATAGGAGCGAAATTTGGACAACACATAGCTGGATTTACTACTATTATGAACGTAGTAGAACTATAATATGGAATATGATCGCATAATAATAGGCATCGACCCGGGTACAAACATAATGGGCTACGGAATACTTGGAGTAAAGGGGCGCAACCTGCAAGTTATAGCTCTCGGTGTGATAAAACTCAACAAATTTGAAAGTCATTATCTCCGACTCCGACGAATATTTGAACGTGTTACAGGTCTTATCGAGCAATATCTGCCCGATGAACTTGCTATTGAAGCACCTTTCTTTGGCAAAAATGTACAATCGATGCTAAAACTTGGTCGGGCGCAAGGAGTAGCCATGGCTGCCGCATTAGCTCGCGACATACCAATTACTGAATATGCTCCATTAAAGATAAAACAAGCCATAACAGGACAAGGAAATGCATCGAAAGAACAAGTAGCCGAGATGTTGCGTCGTATTTTAAATATCCCTAGAGAAGAAATGCCCGAGTTTCTTGACGCCACAGATGCTCTTGGTGCTGCATTGTGCCACTACTATGAGTCATCGCGACCGCAGGTAGAGAAAGTGTGCAAATCGTGGAAGGAATTCATAGCCAAAAATCCGGATAAGCTGAAATAAAAAAGGCGTTGTTTCACAACAACGACCTTCTCTAAATCTACAATCTATAAAAACATATATTCCAAAAATTTATTATGTTTCATTTTTCTATCCAAATTTAAAAGTTAAAAGTTAATCTTCCAAATATTTATTGTCAATATTTCAAGCCCAATTAATTTATTTTAATAACAAATTGTATAATGCAATAACAAAATGCTACCAAAATAAAGCCCAGTTAAGTTTTATTGCTATCAAAACACATCAATATAGGACATAAAAAAACAATTCACTCGGAATAATAATCTGAATGAATTGTAATAAAATATATGAAATAATTATTCTTATTTCGGAGTAACTAAGATAAATGGCTCGATTGGTAACGGAAATTGAACATTTTTCTTAATATTCTTAATGAAATCTGATGCCAACTCTTTTGTCTCAAAGCCTTTAATAATTACATAATATTGCTGATGAGCATCTTGTACAACATAGGAATTGAAGCCTTTATCTATAAGCCGCTTGCGAAAGGAGCGTGCATTAAAAATCTGCTTAAAGCTGCCCACAACCACACCACAAAAATCTTTTGACTGCTGTGTATCTACGATTGTTACATATTCTGTCTTAACTCGAACCGAATCGCCCGCAACCTCGGTCAGAATACCCTTCTCTTCCTCTAATATTTTTTTCTCAATACTTGCATCTACCATTGTGCGATCGTTGCCCGTTTTCGCTACTTCATAAGCCGTACGATAATTCTTCTCGGTAGTCTTACAAGATATTGTCGTAAAAGCTAAAATCAACGCACTTAATATAACTATGTTCTTATTCATAATCTAAATCTCTTTATTAAATACTCACTTTTGTCTTTCCTAACTCAATTACCTCACAATCAATTGGCTTTCCATTATCTATTGTTAATAATATCAGCGTACTTACTACCTGCCAGCCTTGTCGCCCTGCCGCTCCGGGATTGATGTGAAGACAATGCAACCATGGATCGTTCACCACCTTTAATATGTGTGAATGCCCGGCAACAAAAATATCAGGGTGTTGCGACAATATGATAGATTTTATACCCGGTGCATACTTTCCCGGATACCCGCCTATATGTGTCATCATCACTTTCAATCCATCAATTTCAAAAATTTCCATTTCTTTAAATCGACGTCGTAGCAATGCCCCATCAATATTACCATATACAGCCCTTAGCGGTGCAATAGCCGACAAGCGATCGGCTATATCTTCACTGCCAATATCGCCTGCATGCCATATCTCATCACAATCTTTAAAATATTGTATATATCTATCGTCCCACCACGCATGTGTATCTGATAAAATTCCAATCTTTTTCATGTGCGAGTATTTTATAAAAAAGGCTGCCTCAATAACTATGTGGCAGCCATTATATTTATTTAAATTTTATCGTAAGGTATTACCGATAGTAATTCGCTAAACTTCTGACATGCCTGATTGAGAGGCCCTTGCACCATAGGTTTAAGAAATACCGGAATATCTAGGTCGATAATTGCATATCCTTTGCATTTATCTATTCCATCGGCATCTAAGTGTAATGACAGCTTAAATGGGACAGGCGAAGATACTGCACTATAAACTACAGTTGTAGGTTCTATACGTTCTACAACTTGAAGTGTAATTTCGCCCACAGGATTAGCCTTTACCGAAATAGTATCTGCCGAAAATTTCAAATCTTGAACTTTTGCTCTTGATTCTGCCGGTAGCATATCAGCCATCGACTTTAGAGCTTCTGGATTCGACAATTTGGAATAAACTAGATTTATATCATAATTTATATTTGCTACTTCACTTCTATATTCAGACATAAAATAATATTAAAATTATAATTCAATTGGTACCCAATTCTCAGGATCTTTACGCCACTCTTTCAATGTTTCTATATCCGACTCTTTGATATATTTAATTTCTAATGCAGCTTCAAGCATTGCATTATAATTACTTAATGTAACTAATTCAACACCTGCCTTTTTAAATGCTTCAACAGCAACCGGAAATTCATAAGAGAAGATGGCAATCATTCCAATTACCTCACAACCCGAATTTCTTATGGCTTCTACTGCCTTCAAGCTACTTCCTCCGGTCGATACTAAATCTTCAATTACGACAACTTTCTGTCCTCTTTTAAGATTTCCCTCTATTAGATTTTCTAAGCCATGATCCTTAGGACTTGAGCGCACATAGACATAAGGTAATGATAGTAGATCGGCAACTAATGCTCCTTGTGCAATCGCACCGGTTGCAACACCGGCTATTGCATTAGCCTCGCCAAATTTTTCTAAAATTATACGACTAATTTCAATTTTAATAAAGCTACGAAGCTCCGGATATGATAAAGTCTTACGATTATCGGTGTATATAGGGGAATTCCAACCCGAAGCCCATATAAATGGATTATCTGGTTGCAATTTAATTGCACTAATGTTCAAAAGTTTCTCGGCTAGAATGCGATCTAAATTCTTCATTGCAGTTAGTATTTTGATATTATAATTAAACAACTTGCTACAAAGGTAAGAATAATCGGTGAAAAAATTAAACTACTAAATAAATTAATTCATATTTAACAAACCAAATGGAAATAAGCATTTAGAATTAAATAAATACTCTTTGTCGAAAATGTTTTAATAATAATTTTTCTAAATGTAGTTTTATCATAAAAAATTATGAAAACTAAATCTTACATTATTCTTATGTTTATTATTATTGCTAGCCCTCTATTATCGTTAGCAGAGAATAAACTAGAATCAGTACCTTGCAGTGATTTGCCTTCAGTTTCTGAATATTGCGAAGAAACCGACCAAACAACATTTGATAAAGACAATTTTGGAGTTACCATTCAGAATAACGATGAAGGCATATTTGTAAGTATTGAAATTATGGGCGATTCTTTGAAACGCAAAATGATTAACGAAGGTGCCTCTGTATATATTGATATTACTGGCAAGAAAAAAGAAAAATGCGCAGTAGAATTTTCTAATTATCGTTCAAAAGAGCCTCGCCGCCGTGGTCAGAAAGAAGACAAAGCTCCTCAAATATTAGATGAAGAGAAAATAAAAAGCATAGTCGACGAGCTTGGTTATGAGCCAATCACCTTGAGAATAGATAAAGATGAATATCTTCTAGCCGAAAATGAAGCATCAATTGACTACAAAGACTCAAAAATAATTTATAATATAGCGATAAAATACGCCCGATTAAATGAGCAACTAAATAAAAAAGGAAAGATTTCAATTGGTATTGCAAACACTAAGCGTAAGGCAAAAGCTGAGAATAAGGAAATGGGCGAAATGATGCCTCCTCCCGACAGACAAGGCGACAACAGACCGGGTGGCAACAGACCGGGTGGATTCGGTGAACATAAAGGATTTGGCGAAAATGGGAAACAATTAACTGCGCCAAAAGATTATAAACAATGGATTAATGTGGAGCTAAAATAAGAATACAAAAAAAGGGACAGTCTCACGACTCTCCCATTTTTTAAATACACAATTATCTATAAAACAACTATTTAATACTAAATCTCTGTATTGTAATGATTGAAAAAGAGGAAATTACATATTTAAAAAATGGAATATCTCTTTTTCTGACAAGTTATTCGTTTTTTACGGTGGTTATAATAAAACATTTATTGCTAATAGATACACTATTATTTAATGCTGAATAAAAGAGTTGTGTTTTTAAGAACTTATACAACAATACTTTATCAGGTGAATCTTTAAACTAATTTATAAATGTTTACAAAAAACAACGATGCAAATTTATACCCTTTTTCCTTTAAAACCAAATTAATTACTCCTTTTTTGTTGCTTTTTGTTACATTTTTATCATATTTGAGACCATTATAATAGAAAATTTATCTTTTGTAATTTTTTTGACGCATAATAGTCATTACAATACCACTAAATGAAATAAATCTTTTGTTCTGCTCTCATTTATATTACCTTTGCATAAGAATAAACCGATAATTTATGCATAACGAAATCTACAATCAAAATAAAATTCTAGTACTCGATGGAGCAATGGGTACAATGATTCAACGTGCATTGCTTAACGAGGACGATTTTAGGGGTAAGGAGTTTGCCACTTGGAAGGCAAAACTTATGGGCTGTAATGATATACTATCTATCACCCAACCCGATATTATAAAAAAAATACATCAGGAATATATTATTAGTGGCGCCGATATTATCGAAACTAATAGTTTCAACGCTAACACGATCTCGCTTGCCGAATATAATTTATCAGATAGAGCTTACGATATAAGTTTTGCCGCAGGCAAGTTGGCTCGAGAGGTTGCTAGCCACTCAGCCCGTACTATTTATGTGGCAGGAAGCATCGGGCCTACAAATAAGAGCCTATCAATATCGCCCGATGTAGAGAATCCGGCTTTGCGTGGAATTAATTGGGATAGCTTAGCCAACGCATTTGAGCCACAGATTAGGG
The DNA here is from genome assembly GCA_028689665.1 of Muribaculaceae bacterium. Lineage (GTDB taxonomy): Bacteria > Bacteroidota > Bacteroidia > Bacteroidales > Muribaculaceae > JAQVCR01. The sequence goes on along the minus strand of JAQVCR010000011.1, from coordinate 21,648 downwards.
GGCTTATTGATAGTGGTGTAGATATTCTGCTTATCGAGACTGTATTCGACACACTGAATGCCAAATGCGCATTATTTACAGCGTCGCGCATTATGAAAGAGATGAATAGGAATATTCCTATTATGGTATCGGTTACACTTACCGAAAGCGGACGAACACTAAGCGGGCAAACTTTAGACGCCTTCATAGCAAGTATTTCTCAATACGACTTGTTTGCGCTAGGACTTAATTGTGGATTTGGCTCAGAAAAAATGGTACCTTACATTGAGGAATTAGCAAGAATTACACCTTATAAAATAAGTGTATATCCCAACGCCGGACTACCAAATGAAATGGGTGAATATGATGAAAGTGCCGAGAAAACAATTAGCTATCTCGCTCCTCTTATTAATAAAGGTATTGTTAATATTATTGGTGGATGCTGTGGAACGACTCCGGCACATATTAAAGCAATTTCTGACGCAGTAAAAAACGCTACTCCATTTTCGCCTAACGAGAAAAGAGATGCTCTAATATTAAGTGGATTGGAGTCGCTAGAAATTTCATCGTCGCTAAATTTCATCAATATAGGAGAACGATGCAATGTTGCGGGAAGTCGCAAATTTCTTCGACTTATCTCTGAAAAAAATTATAATGAGGCTTTAATAATTGCTAGGAATCAAGTGGAAAATGGAGCGCAAATTATCGACATTAATATGGACGATGCTCTGCTTGATGCCTCTAAAGAAATGACTCATTTTATTAATCTTGCCACATCCGACCCCGATATTGCTCGCGTCCCTTTTATGATCGACTCCTCGGATTGGAATGTTATAAAAGACACTTTACCTCTATTGCAAGGTAAATGTATTGTCAATTCAATAAGCCTGAAAGAAGGAGAGAAAGCTTTTATAGAGAAAGCTTTATATATTAAGAATATGGGGGCTGCCATGGTTGTCATGGCTTTTGACGAAGAAGGACAAGCCACAAATTACAATCGTAAAATTGATATTTGTAAACGTGCTTATAATATTCTTACCACAGCGGGTATTGCCGGAACAGATATTATATTTGACCCAAATGTATTGTCGATAGCAACAGGAATTGACGAACATAACAATTATGCCTACGATTTCATTAATACAGTGAAATGGATAAAAGACAACTTAAAAGGAGCTAAAGTGAGTGGCGGTATTAGTAATCTTTCGTTTGCCCTACGTGGGAATAACTATGTACGCGAAGCAATGCACACTATTTTCCTTTACCATGCCATAAAAGAAGGAATGGATATGGCTATCGTAAACGCCGGAAACATAATTCCATATAATGAAATTCCGGAGGATTTGCGACTGAGCATTGAAGATGTAATTTTTAATCGTTCTGCCGAAGCCACTAATAATCTTATTGATATTGCTTCTAAGTATAAAAACGGCATACTCAGCGACACTTCTACATCCGACAGCATCAATGACAGCATCAATATTAGTAATTCTGAACGCCTTTCTAACGCTATTGTAAGAGGCAGAAATGATAAAATTGCAGAACTCCTTCAGCTAAATCTCAATGAGACAAATAGTGCGTTGGCTGTGATTGATGGCGCACTAATGACAGGAATGAATCGAGTGGGGAAACTATTTGGTGAAGGGAAATTATTTCTGCCACAAGTGGTAAAGAGTGCTAGAGTAATGAAAGAAGCAGTAGATTGGTTAAACCCATATATCGAGAAAGAGAATACGTCAAGCGAGGTAAAACATCACAAAATGATTATTGCAACTGTAAAAGGAGATGTTCACGATATTGGGAAAAATATAGTGGCTGTAATTATGCGTTGCAATGGATTTGATGTAATCGACCTTGGTACGATGGTTCCTGCCGAAGTAATTGTAGAAAAAGCGATAGCGGAAAAGCCTGATATTATAGCTCTTAGCGGGCTTATAACACCATCACTAAATGAGATGTGCAATGTTGCCAAAGCTCTTGAAGATAAGGAAATCACTATCCCATTAATGGTGGGTGGCGCCACTACATCGGCTCTCCACACTGCAGTTAAGATAGCTCCACATTACAGCTCTCCGGTGGCACACACTGCCGATGCTGCATCTATGCCTGCTGTGGCTAAAGAATTAATTAATAATAGAACCGAGTATTCTCAAAATTTGCAAAATACTCAAAAGCAATTACGACAAAAATATATGGAAAGCTCGCTACTAATTTCTCTGCAAGAAGCTAGAAAAAGGCATTTCTGTATTAATTGGGACAATTATGTTGCTCCTGCGCCAAGAATACAGAGTGTTACTCAAGATGTAATTTCGGTTAAAGAAATACGCAAATTTATTAATTGGAGGCAATTCTTTTCGACGTGGAAAATTGACAGTAAATATGCCTCAATAGCATTTATTTCGGGGTGCGACCACTGCAAAGCTAATTGGCTTGCATCGCAAGACAAAGAAAATATTAACACAGCCACTGAAGCCCTTCAGCTGTTTAAAGAGGCTAATCGCGCAATTGATTATCTTGAAGATGTTGCGAGCGATAGTATTACAGCCCAATATGCCACATGGAAAGTACACTCGATTAATGATGAGATTATTTTTAACGACCTCAACGGTATGGCAATACCAGTCTTGCGTCAGCAGAAAGACAAAGCTCACACAATTGCACTAACCGACTATATAAGCCCCAAAGAGGATTATTTAGCTACTTTTGCAGTCTCGGTGGGCGAACAGATAGAAAACATCATTAATTATAAGCATCAATCGGGCGATGAATATGGCGCATTACTATACCAGACTGTCGCCGACCGTCTTGTGGAAGCAGCCACCGAAGTATTTCACCGCAAAGTACGCACAGAATTATGGGGATATTCGACCGAAGATAAGCCGGTATTTGAAAATTTATTACGGAAGTATTATCAAGGCATTCGCCCTGCAATTGGCTATCCTTCTCTCCCCGACCAATCTATTATTTTCGACATCGACAAGATTATGCCACTCAGCAATATCGGAATATCACTCACCGAAAACGGGGCAATGTCGCCGGCTTCGAGTGTGTGTGGATTAATGATTTCGCACAAAGACAGTGATTATTTTGTTATAGGTAATATCGGTAAAGATCAACGAGCTGAATACGCAAAGCGACGTAATATTAACGATTTAGATAGATGGCTGCCATAATGACTAAGAGTGATTTAAAACAATTCCTTTCGCAATTTTCCTTTCGCACCGGAATCATAATTATGATATGTTGCATTCCATGCTACATCTTCTCGTTTGCTCAGATAATGCTTCCAATAAGTGCAACTACTAAATGGATACTTTGGGTAGTATTCTTTGGTTTAGCTAAGACATTTCAATACACCGGGATTACAATAATCGGTGTAGAAGGAGTGAAACGTATTAAAAGATTTTGGAATAAGAAAAAAAACGAATCAGCCTAATTACGTATTGGTAATCTACGCCAAATAAAGCGTGGTATAAGGCTCCATAAAAAAGTTAATATTGAATAGCGCCAATCAATTACGGCAACATGTTTTTTTGCCAAGACTGCTCTGACTATTTTCTTTGCCACTTTCTCGGGCGATAGCAATAATGGATAATTGTGCTTGTCATCTAATAGAGCCGTCGCTACAAATCCGGGGCGAATATCGGTGAATGTTATTGGCAATTTCTGCATTACAGCCAGCTGTTCAAGCGCTTCAATATAAGTATTCTGATAGCCTTTAGTTGCGCTATATGATGGTGCACTTCCCAGCCCCTTAGTCCCGGCAATAGAGGATATTACTGAAATATGGCCACTAAAGTTATTATCTCTAAAATATTTAAACGTATAATCTATTATGTTTGTGAAACCTAGTACATTAGTTAAAATTGTACGCTTTTCGATATTAAAATCAAGCTCCGGATTTTGATTTCCTACTCCTGAAGCCAAAAACAGAATATCCATACCACCCAGCCTTGAAATTAATTGCTCTAGTATATCAATGGCATTAGAGGCAGTTACATCTAGCGACATCGCTATAACTCTTGTGGGAGCGATATTCACCAACTCGTTCAATTTGTCCACTCGCCGAGCGGCAACCCCTACTCTGAAGCCTCGATTAATAAACTCTAGAGCGACACATCGCCCAATTCCCGACGATGCTCCAACAATAATAATACGTTTCATAATAGTTATTTATTATCTAATTACTCGGTCTTTGAATCAAATGGCAGCTTATTCAATTCCTTATTGACTGCATCGACCTTGTCGGACACTTTTCCCTTTCGGTTGAGTGGTAATGTATAATATATAGAATAAGTTGCTCCTGCACCATTTGTTCGAGAGCCGAATCCCGGAATATACCATGGATCGGAGTTTTCATTCTTTTTATAGCTCATCATTAATCTATATCTGAAACTCCACCCCATTGCAATATTACGATAGATTTTCACCTTTAATGCCAGCAAAAGTTCTGCCCAACAAGCATTCGATTTCTGATCGAGTATTTCTACCTTTTTTGTTTCGTCCCAATATCCCGAATTCACTGTTATATTAGTAATATCGTATTTAAATGAGGAAAAACCCACTCTAAATCCAGCAGTCAATTGATAGTCGGGAGTCTTATTATAAAGAAAATTATATGATGCTCCTATCTTTCCATAGAACGACAAAGGTGTCTTATAAGTATAATTTCCATCTTCGGGCGTATTATTAGCTCGCCCAATACCTATTTCAATAGCCGGAATAAAACGATTGTGAAGTGATAATTCGGCAGAGAAATCAATACTTCCATAAGACTGCCCAAAAATCATCATTATAGGGTCTAGAATATTGACACCAATAGACAATCCTTGCATAAGGGGGAATATCATTTTAGGCTTGCCAACAGTGTCGGGCTTTGTCTCTTCATCGACATTTATAATAGAATCGCCAAAGACTAGCGAAGGCTCAATTTTCTTCTCAAGCAGTTTCTTCGCTGCTTGTTTTCCTTCAATTGTTTGCAATGACGATTTTTTATTCTCGATTGGTGTAACTTTGCGTTGCGCCGTAACTCCAAGAATTGAAACGATAGCTATTAATATTAGTAATATCTTCCTCATTTTCAATCGTCTGTTTGTGTTATTTCGGTGCGCAAAAATATTTTAATTGTCTCTACATCGGCATTTGTTATCATCATTGATGGTATTGCAACAGAATCGACAATATGCTCGGTGTATACAAAATCATTAATTTTATACCAATACATTGAGCCGCATTCTTCGGAGGCAAAATAAGGGATAGCCTCGTAATTCATAGTTACTGTATCATTAAGCAGAGGACTTGAAATTAATTTCTGCTCATAATGTAATACAAATTGCACGCTACTCGTATTTAAACGCATTGGCAAATACACTTGTGTTACATTTTGCTGATTTTCCAATATCATCGTATCACCCGGGGCATCCTTACCATAGACAGTAATGCTGTCAATGGTTATGCTCTTTTTTGTCGATGCTGAATAAAATCCGGCAAGTCCTATGCTATTTTTATTATCGAGGCATTCGCTAGTACAACTAATAATCGAAAATGCTATTGCAAATAATAATAATATGTTTAGCGATTTATTCATTATAGAGTATCCCATTCTACTATCTCGTCGATAGCTTTACGTTTCTTTTCAGAAATTATTGTTTCGTCGCTTGGATAGCCTAACGGAATTATTGCTATTGGTTCAAATCGTTCACCAATGCCGAATAAAGTCTTACACTTAGACACGTCGAAATTACATACCCAGCACGAACCTACACCTAGCGAAGTTGCTGCAAGGCAAATATGCTCAATTGCAATAGCTAAGTCGACATCGGTGTGATCTTTATTGTCGTCGGCTCTATGCCATGCCTCTTCGTTGTGTCCTAATGCTAATATATAAGCCGATGCCGACTTAATCCAATCACGAGAATAGCATTGTGCTATTTTATCTCTGTTTTCTTTAGTCGTAATAACAATAAATTTCCATGGCTGTTTGTTGCAAGCCGATGGAGCTAAACGTGCTGTTTCAAGAATTTCGCCAATAGTATCTTTTGATAATCTTTTATCCGAAAAATTACGACACGAATAGCGAGAATTTACTAATTCAAGAAAGTCGGTATAAGTCATTATATTTTTGTTATTAAATTTATAATTCTTCGTTTACTTCATAGTTATTGCGGCCTTCGGCGTTTCTAGCTATCAATTCACCGACAAAGCCCGCCAAGAACAACTGCGTTCCGAGTATCATTGCAGTCAATGATAAATAGAAATATGGAGAATCGGTTACCAATATATAGTGGTTCCCGGCATACATATTGTAGATTTTCATCGCTCCTACCACCACAATTGAAATAAATCCTATTATAAACATCAAGCTGCCGAGCAAGCCAAAAAAGTGCATCGGTTTTACGCCAAAGCGCGACATAAACCACAATGTGCCTAAGTCTAAATAGCCATTCACAAAGCGACTCAGCCCAAATTTTGAAGAGCCGTATTTGCGTGCTTGGTGATGCACTATTTTTTCACCAATCTTTGAATATCCTGCATTCTTTGCCAGATATGGAATATAGCGATGCATATCACCATACACTTCGATATGCTTTACTACTTCGTTGCGATAGGCTTTAAGTCCGCAATTAAAATCGTGCAGCTTTATTCCGCTCACTTTTCTTGCAGTTGCATTGAAAAGCTTTGTAGGGAGAGTCTTTGATAATGGATCGTATCGTTTTTGTTTCCAACCCGATACTAAATCATAACCGTCGCTCATTATCATTCTGTATAGCTCGGGGATTTCGTCGGGGCTATCTTGCAAATCCGCATCCATTGTTATCACAACATCACCTTTTGCCTTTGCAAATCCTTTAAATAGGGCTGGCGACTTTCCATAATTGCGTCGAAAACTTATTCCTCCAACGGCAGAATTTTTCTGGCTTAAGCTCTTTATTACTTTCCACGAATTATCAGTACTACCATCATTAATAAAAATTATCTCGTAGGTGAATTTATTTTCGATCATCACCTTTTCTATCCATGATGCTAGCTCAGGAAGTGATTCTTCTTCGTTATATAAAGGTACTATTACAGATATATCCATCTGATTTATATATATTGTTTGTTTATTCTTTAATTCTAATTGCTCTCACTATTGCCGATAACAAAAGCGACAATAAAGAGCCACTAAATATTGTGAACCATATCATTTGTATAACTATCTGTATCGCACTTGGCAACAAATGCTGATCGATAGCTTGCTGAATGATTTTTACAAATTCGGCATCTTTCATTTGAGGCATCGACTTATAAATATCTAGCGCAGCGTTCACTTGATCGTAAATAAATGTTGGCTCAATAAATTGCAAATACACATAAGTTACAACCCCGCATATCAATGATCCAAAGAGAAATATTAATATTCCCAGCATCCAAACTTCAGAGAATGTAGATAGCCCGTTAGAGGCGACAAATGAACGACGTAAAAATTTAAACAGTAATAGTGGTAATGCTATTATTAATAATAGACTTAGTATTGAAAGAATTGGCACACCGACTCCTATTACAGAGCAAAGGAATATAGCTGAAAGGTATATGCCAAAAATCAGACCGTCGTCGGCTCCTCTTCGATAAATTGATTTTATCATAAAAATTCTATTTGTGAGGTCGCAAATTTTACGGCCTCGTCTTTATAGTGCAAAGATAACGTAAATGAAAGTGCATAACAAAATAAACTAAGTTTAATTTTGTTATGCACTTTCTATTAAGATTCTAAACTATAATTTTTAATCTATTTTTTTCCCTATCATATAATAGATAAATTTATTCTCTTTTAATTCTTTTGCGTCATAAATATTACGTCCGTCGATAATCACGTTGCCTTGCATCGCTTTTGCTATTACTCCCCATGCCGGCACGCGAAATTCTTTCCATTCTGTTACAATAATCAGAGCATCGGCATCAAGTACGGCATCATACATATCTTTAGAGTACTCTACCGAGTCGCCTAATTTTGGCTTTACTTCGGGCATCGATATAGGATCGTATACTTTTACTTTACAGCCTGCACTTAATAACTCATCTATTAATATTAACGATGGCGCTTCACGCAAATCATCGGTCTCGGGCTTGAACGACAAGCCCCACACTGCAATTCTTTGCCCTTTCAGCTTCGAAATATCGCCATAATGACCTACCAATTTCTTGAATAGTATATGCTTTTGCTTTTCGTTGACTGCCTCTACTGCCTCTACAACGTGCAGACTACAATCGTTTTCGTGTGCAGTATGTATCAATGCTTTCACGTCTTTAGGAAAGCATGAGCCACCATAGCCACAACCGGGATACAAAAATTTACTACCAATTCTACTATCACTGGCTATTCCTTTTCTCACTTGCGATACATTTGCGCCCACCTTCTCGCATAGATTTGCGATCTCGTTCATGAAGCTGATTCTTGTGGCTAACATTGCATTTGCGGCATATTTTGTCATCTCGGCTGAAGCGACATCCATAAAAATGACACGATAACTATTTAACATAAATGGCTTATATAGACGTGCCATCAATGCCTCGGCTGTTTCAGAATCTGTCCCTATTACCACTCGTTCGGGACTCATAAAGTCTTTGATTGCAGCTCCTTCTTTTAGAAACTCCGGATTTGAAGCGACATCAAATTGGATATTTACTCCTCGCTTATCTAGCTCGGACTGAATCGTATTTCTCACTTTTTTAGCTGTGCCTACCGGAACGGTACTCTTAGTTACTACTACTAGATGTTTGTTCATATTCTGTCCTATCGTACGCGCTACATCAAGAACATATTTCAGATCGGCACTTCCGTCTTCATCCGAGGGTGTCCCGACTGCACTAAATACTATATCTACATCATCTAATACATCTACTAGCCTTGTCGAGAATTTTAGTCGTCCTAGATCCATATTTCTAATCGCCAATTCTCTTAAACCCGGTTCATAAATTGGCATTATTCCTTTTTTAAGGCTTTCAATTTTCTCTTCATTTATATCGATACAAGTAACATTAGTACCCGACTCTGCAAAACATGTTCCTGTTACTAAGCCTACATATCCCGTTCCTACAATTGCTATATCCATTTCGTATTTAATTTAAGTAAAAAACAATGAGAGAAACAATAAAATCATTTCTCTCATCAAATATACAAATAATTTCGTTTATCTATTTATTTTTTCTTTTTTTCTTCACCTTCTACATAACCATAGCCGTAGCCATAGCCGTAACCGTAACC
>JAQVCR010000011.1:0-12325 GCA_028689665.1 Muribaculaceae bacterium | reverse complement strand
CCGTAACCGTAACCGTAGCCATAACGTTTTGCACTAACATCTATATCGGTTAATAGCACACATAGATTCTTAGCTTTTTCTTCGCGACTCATTTTTTCTATTTCCGGCAAGAAACGTTTGTCTACCTTATTATCACGTATTATATAAATTGTAGTGTCTACTTTGCGATTAATTAGCGCAGCATCAGCAATTACATTATAAGGTACAGTATCGAGGAATATATAGTCGTAATCTTGTTTCAACTTATCTATTAATTCATCGAAACGTCTGCTCATAATTAGATTTGCAGGATTTGGTGGAATTGCGCCTAGTCCAATTGTATCCATATTAGGATGTAGCTCTCCATGATTTATTATTAAATCTAAATCGTCAATTTTACCCGATAGATATGCGCTTATACCTTTATGTCCTTTCGTTCCGATTATCTTCGAGAATTTACCTTTACGTAAATCTAAATCGATTGCAAGAACTTTCTTCCCCATGTGAGCAAAAGATAGAGCAAGATTAATTGCTATGTAGCTCTTTCCTTCACCGGGCATTGTCGATGTAAACTGCATCACTACACCGCCTTTTTCAGACTTCGCTACATATTCAAGATTACTTCTTACCATTCGCATTGCTTCAGATATTCGGTCTTTTCCTGTCTCTGTAACAATTATTTCTTGATCTTCTTGTCCTTTTTTCTTGCGAGGTATTTCACCTATCACAGTCAATGAAGTTGCCACTTCCACATCGCGACGTGAATGTATCTTTTTATCGAGCGAGTATATCCAGAAGATTAAATAAATTATACCTGCAGGGATTATAAGTCCAATCATAAAACCAATCAACAATATATTTCGTGTGATAGGATAAATAGGAGCTTTTTCGCCACCGGCTTTTTCAATAACTTTTGCATTTGGCTCAGTTATGGCAAGTTTAAGTGCATTTTCTTCTCGCTTATTAAGTAGATATAAATATAATTCCTCTTTGATTTTCTGTTGACGTAGAACGTCATTTATTTCTTTTTCCTGAGTTGGTACTGACGAAATTCTTTGTTTAGCTACATTTTCTTGTAATGTGGCTTGCTGTTTCTTTATTGCTAATGTTCCATAAAGATTATCAACCGAACGAAGGATGTTGGCATGTAGCGAGCGTAATGTCTTTTCTTGTTCTTTAACCCATGGGTTATCGGCTCCCGACCCCGAAACTAATTTGCTTAGTTTCAATGACTCCTCATTAAATTTGATAATTAAATTGTCAATTCCTAAATCGGCGATACCGATATTTGCAGGTATCAAGCCATTTTTATTTTTATCATCGTTAAGATAGTCTTTAATGTATTTCACTAACGATAATTGAGTTTCAATAGCAGCTATATTATCATAATATTTTTCGCCCGAATCGACATATTTACCTGCTGCACTGGCTAAATCGGGAATATTATTTTGTATCTTTAATTTTTCTATTTGACCATCAATTCCGCCCAAATCTTTTGTTAATGAAGTGATACGGTCAAAAATAAACAGCTCTGTATTTTTTGCTACTCGATTCTTAACATTTATTACGTCTTGATTATATACATCAATCAAGTTATCGAGAAGGTCGCAACACATTTCATAATTATTTCCATCAATCGTAAGCTCAAGAACATTTGTTTCTTTATCGGCTTTCTTAACTGCCAATTTATCCCAAATCTGTTCGGCGGTCACTCGTGGATTGCGCACACTTAGATATAAATATTTGTTTTCGTTATCAGGAGTGAAGTTTGGTGTCTTTGTTACAATAAATACTCCTTCTGATGAAGTTATTTTATCGCCATATTTTGCAGTATACCATGAATCATCGTCGCCTTTAGGAAAAGAATACTCATAAACATTGTCGTCTTTTAACTCGACCTCCATACTAAGTCCTAAATCGGGAACTTCACTAAGGAAACGCAATTCAATAGGCGACTTTTTATAAATATTTACTTTACGCAATAGTGGCTTAACGAAATATGTAACATCGAGATTTAACCTATTTACAACTTGTTCAAGCAATTGTGTAGACTTAATAATATAGATTTCATTTTCAACAGCTTGCGAAGGGTTCCCAATTCCCATATCAGCAAAAAGTGAATTTTCGGATATATTTCCAGACTTCTCGTCCGATTTAATCAGGATATAAGCATACAATTTATATTTTGTTGTCTGCGATTGAGCAAATAAGAATGCTAAACTAGTACATGCAATGATTGAAATAATAAACCAATACCAATGTCGGTAACATGTTTCAAAAAAATCTCTCATTGAAATCCCATTCGCCGCCTCTTCCTTTTCAACAGAATTAATATCTTGATTTTGCATATCTATAATTTTTCTTATTTCTATTATTTCAACTACATAATAAATTGAAAGACGTTTCCCCAATACATATATAGTATATCAAATTTTGTTGCAAAGATATAAATTTTTATTTAATTAAGACTGTTTACTCTGTTTTTATTTATCTACTCTTTCAAATAAATTAGCATAAGTTACAGATTTGAACAAAAAAAATAAGGCTGTGTAAAAACAGCCTTATTTTTGTTATATGTACTGACTATTAATTAGTCGATGTTTGAACGATAATCTACGCCAATAATTTCACGCATTTTATTACGCAACATTACATTTTGAGCGAAAATATCGTGAACTGGTTGCTTGTCAAGCTCGTGCATTGGGCTCTTGAAGTAGAATGACAACCAATGTTGGATTCCGCTGAAGCCACAACGTTTAGAAAGGTCGGCAAGTAATACTAAGTCGAGCAACAATGGAGCAGCAAGGATAGAGTCGCGACATAAGAAATCGACTTTAATCTGCATTGGATAGCCCATCCAACCTACTATATCTAAGTTATCCCAACCTTCTTTATTATCGCCACGTGGTGGATAATAGTTGATACGTACTTTGTGGTAGATGTTTCCGTAAAGTTCTGGATATTCACTTGGTTTCAAGATTGTATCGAGTACTGAAAGTTTAGAAACTTCTTTTGTTTTGAATGATGCTGGATCGTCAAGAACTTCACCATCACGATTTCCTAGTATGTTAGTAGAGAACCAACCTCTCAAACCTAGCATACGTGTATGCAACATTGGTGAAAGAACTGTCTTCAATAATGTTTGTCCTGTCTTGTAATCTTTACCACATACCGGTACTTGATTTTGCTCAGCAAGATCCCACATAGCTGGCATATCTACTGTCAAAGCTGGTGCGCCATTGATGAAAGGAACGCCAGAGTCGATAGCTGCATAAGCATAAAGCATAGAAGGAGCAATCTCAGGAGAGTTTTCTTTCATAGCTTTTTGCAAAGATGCTAAGCTCATGTGAGTTTCTGTCATTGGTACATATACTTCGGTAGAAGCTGACCAGATAACAACGATTCTTGAACAGTTATTAGCTTTTTTAAATGTTGCTATATCCTCTTTAATTTGTAGCATTAAGTCCCATTTAGTAGGAGCTACTTTTGTCCATGTTCCGTGAAGACGTGTTACATAATCGTTGATGAATGCAGCTTTCATTGGTTTGATAGCTTTTAATTCATCTTTTACGCCTTCTAGATCTTTTTGTTCAAGAACTTTTGCGTGTGTTGCACCTTCATAAACATTTTCTTCAAAGATATCCCAACCTCCAAATACAATATCATCTAATTTTGCAATAGGCAAAACGTCTTTAATTTTAGGAGCAGTTGCTTCACCACCGTCTTCTAGCTTAATAGTAGAAAGTTGAGTTATTGAACCTATCGGAGTTGTTAAACCTTTACGAGTTGCCAATGTTCCGACAACAAATGTTGATGCTACTGCACCACCTACACCTACGATTAGCACACCTAATTTACCTTCAGGTTTCTGCACATCAATTTTTTTCATAATTGTCAATTTAATACCTTTATAATTTCTTTTAAGAATAATCTATTCCATGTTTGAATTAAACGTGGTAAAAGTACATCGTTTTTTCTATTTATAAAATTTATTTACGCTATAAAACATTATTATATAGTTAACTATATTTAAATTATAGCCTATTTAGTCAATTTGTCGTAATTTGTAGCCGATTTAATACCAATCTTGTTAACCAACTATAACGCTACGTCGAGTAATTCATCGAGATTTTTAATGATATTACGATGAACTATTGCATCTTCGTCGTCAGTCCAGCCTTTTCCTTTTAGCCATGCTACCTTGCAACCGATAGACTCGGCTGGAAGAATATCTTTTTTAAAGCTATCACCAACTACTAATATATCACTTGCATCAAATCCTAGTGCATCTACTCCCAATTGAAAAATTCTGGGATCGGGCTTGCGGATTCCTACTACTGCACTTTCTATTATTTGTTTAAAATATTTCTTTAAGCCGAAATCGGTCAATACGCTTTCTACATTTCCATAGAAATTGCTTACAAGCACCATCGGATACTTTGAACTGAGTTTTTCAAGCACAGGTATTGCTATTGCTATTGATTGATTGGCCGACATATAGCAGTATCGTGCAACCGATTCCGAATATAGTGTTACACTTCCTTCGGGTAGTTTTCCTTGCCTTTCTAAATATCCAATTTCTATCTGTACTTTTATATACAATAAATCGTAGAAATTGTGATGTGGAAGGATATGGCGCACACGCGCTAATTCGCGCTCGGCAAACACATAACATTCTCTAAAATCTTCTTTTGATACGGGTATCTTTGAATCTTTATAAGCTGCCCAAATGATTTCGCTCCAATGGTCGCCATGACTGTCGATGGTGCCTCCATAATCAAAAATAATACCTTTAAGGTTATCAATATGTTCCATTCTGAAGCTCTTTTACAAAGTTTTTACATATCTTTTCATGACGTAGCATCATGTAGATTAGCATAATATTGAGTACCGTAAATTCAAATGCAAAATACAGCCATGGCATCTGTGCAAATAACGCACAAAACAATGCGCATACTCTCACATTAAATGACAGCCAATTAGTATATTTCATCAATGGCTTGCTCTTTGCTCTGAAAGCATCGCGGAAAGTCTGTGGGATTTCTTCACCAAATTTTGTCTTTAGTGTGCGACGTAGATTCTGCATCGATGGTGTCAGCTTTTCTTGATTTGCTGTATAATTACGATAAAAGAAAAGAACTATCTTTTGCCAAAAGTTATGACCCCACGATAATGAAGCATAACGCTCATCAAGGATTTGCACACTTTCAAGCTCACTACCTTCTTTCCCTTTTAGGAAAAAGAGGTGAAATTGACGATAATAATCTGCCATTGCGGCTTGTTTAGCATGGCATAATCCTGTGGTTACAGCAAGCACCCATATTACCCAATGATGTTCAATAAAGAAACCACTTGTTGCAATTTCTCTAAAACAAATTGCAAAATAAATAGTTACAAACCATAAATCTCCACTAAGCCCATCAAGAATGCGTCCTAATCTAGAATATTGCTTTGTCATTCTTGCCAGCTGTCCATCGGCACTGTCAAATGAATTTGCCCATATTAGTAAAAACATTCCGATTATATTATATACCATATTATCGAAATAGAACATAATTCCTGCACCTACGCCTAAAAAAATAGAGGCTATAGTTATTACATTTGGAGTTATCCCTAACTTTTCACAAAGTAACGCCCACGCATATCCTATAGGGCGATAAAACATTAAATCAATTGGTTCTTCTGTGTCCATCGATTTTAATGTAGCTTTATATTTTTCAATAAAACTCTCTTTACTATCCATTATTTATCTGTATTTGTTCAACCTCGGCTTTTCACTATACTCATTACACTTTTTGCTATATGTGGAGCGGCGTCGTTACGACATGGCGCAAAGCTTGGCCAATCGTTAAAATCTATTATCTGTATATCTCCTTCGGGTGATACTATGCAATCGCCTCCATATATTTTCACATCTAATACTTCGGATGCGGCTTGGCAAATCGATTTGAATTTCTTTAAATCAAATTCTATTCCTCTTGATTTTCCATTTATTGCTTCATGCCCATATTTGCTATGACCTTCGTCGAATGGATAAAACCAATAAAAAAATGAGGTGCCATATATTCCATAAAATTTAATTAAGTCGCCTACAAGATGCTTATTAATTACGGCTCGCTCTATGCCTCTATAAAAATATTCTTGCAACACTTCTTGGGCTTCTTCAATGTGGCGACAATAGCTCACATCTTCTTTGTGCATGGCATGAAAATCACCTCTCTTTATCCAACAACTTGTGAATCCGCTCTTTTTGAGAGCCGGCTTTACGACCTCATTGGTGTTGACTATCAAGCTTTCCGGATATGGGATATTACTACCCAGCAAAATCCTTGTCATTCGCTCTCGCGTACAATTCTCAATTCCATATCCCGAATTTATTACGAGCTTGCCCTCATCTTCAAGCTTTTGCAACAATGAAATGCTGTCTCGCTCGCGACACATATTTAATATGATGTCTTCCTTTACTTTCCCTGCAAGGAATTGTTCTTCACTGTAAATATTTACTATACACCCGCGCTTTCGCAACTGCTCTGCCGTAGCATTAAATATTGCGGCATCGTTTCCTATGTGATTGGGAGAATAAGCACCTGCTCTCATTATCCCGGCAATAACTATATCAGCCATTGGTTTATTTAGATTTTATATATCTTCTACTCGTTTATAAACGACTCTGCCGTTGCTATATCTTCGGCATGGTCGACATCGATAATTTTATCGATTGGATAAGCATAAAGCCTTAATCCTGATGCTACTAAAGCTCTTTGAAAATTACGCATTCTTGATACTCCTTGCTCTATGCAATCGGCTAATATGTCGACTGCTTTCTCATTAAGAGCATAGATACCACCCGAAACATATTTGGCTTCGTCCCATTTGCTATCTCTGAATGCCAAAATGTTTAGATCGACATCAGTGTCTACATATAATGGCTTCTCATCTTCAATATATGGCGTTACTGCCATCATACCATCATATTTCTCATCGGCTTCAAAAGCTTTTATATAGCGTTCAAAATCTCTTTCTTTAAATATGGTATCAACTGTGGTAAGACAAAATTTTCCGGGCTTCATCACTTTACTAAGCTCATAGAAGCTGTGCATCGAGCTTGGAGTTGACTTTACTACTATATTGATAGGATATTGCTTTGCCAATTCTTCGATATATTCTCTCACCTCTGTCATCTCATTGTTTACAATGATACTGATACTTTCGGCATTTAGACGCGAGAAAATCGACACTAGTCTGCCAATCATTGGCTGACCATTCAATTCTACTAATGGCTTGGGCTTTTTAACTCCTTCTTGTGCCAGTCGCGAGCCTTCTCCTGCGGCTATTATTGCATAATTCATATCTCTTAGTGGTTATTCGTTATCGTCGTCGTCTTTTGTAAGATCTAGAACTACGTTATCATTACTCTTATCATAATATTGCTTTCTCAATGGATTGCTATATGCCTCTTGAGAGCGAACTCTATTACGATACAAATCAATTGCTTTATATATTGCTTCTCTTAGCGACTCCTCTGAGGCTTCATTTTTACCTGCGATGTCAAATCCTGTCCCATGGTCGGGCGAGGTGCGAATATATTTCAATCCGGCGGTAAAATTAACTCCACTTTGCATTGCTATTGTCTTAAATGGTGCAAGCCCTTGATCATGATACATGGCTAATACTGCATCGAAATGCTTATATTGTTCACTTCCAAAGAAGCCATCGGACGCAAATGGACCGAAGCACATTATTTTCTGATCCTCAGCTGCTTTTATTGCCGGTATAATTATATTTTCTTCTTCTTTCCCCAGTAGTCCATTCTCTCCCGCATGAGGATTTAGCGACAGTACGGCTATTCGAGGACGCGTTAATCCAAAATCTTGACGTAAAGTATCATTTAGTATTTGTAACTTTTCAATTACACGTTCTTTGGTTATGGCTTGAGCTACTTCTGATATTGGTAGATGTGTAGTTACTAAAGCCACTTTTATGGCATCATTGAACAATATCATTAACGGCTTATCGCCATCGCCGAATTCAGAGGCCAAATATTCTGTATGCCCGGCAAAATTAAAATTCTCATTTTGAATAGCATTCTTATTTATCGGGGCTGTTACAAGAACATCAATCATACCATTTTTCAAATCGTTCACTGCTCGATTTAAAGAAATATAGGCGGCCATTCCTGCTTCTTTGCTCTCTTCGCCGGGTGCTACTTTTATATCATCACTAAGAACCTCTATTAGATTATTCTGTCCTGTCACAATATCTTCTGCCCCCTTTATTAGCTTGAAAGGCACTTGTTCAATGCCCATTCCCTTACGATAGTAAGTGGCAATTCTTGATGATCCATACAGCACCGGAGTACATAGCTCCGCAATCATTGGCTCACTTAAAGTCTTGAGTATTATCTCATAACCAATTCCGTTGATGTCCCCGTGGGTAATGCCAACGCGTATTTTTTTCTCTGCGCTCATAAATATTTATTTTTAATGTGCCATCTTTGTTAATTTGCACATTTTCTGTAATCAAAATGCTAAATTACACATATTTCGTTAAACTACAATCAACAAACTAACAAAAACGACATTTAAGCCAATTGATGTGTAATATAGGACGAAAGGAACGATATTATCATTAAATAATATCGTTCCTTATATTTATTTGTTTTTTATATCAATTATTATTCATAATCCCATTCGAGCCAAAAATTATCTAAATATAACACACTTTGCGACCCGCCTGTGAAGAAATCTCCATACTTGCTTGCCGAGCATACTATCACAATATATTTAGGTTTTCTATTTGTTGCTCGATATTTTAAATCGACCTTAAACTCGGTGTACTCATTTATGTCGTATCCATATTTTACCTCGCCATAGGCTATCACATTTGCCGAATTGGGATCAAACAGCTGCTGATTCTTAGGATTTGTTCGTATTTCATAAGGTTCTGCCCAGTCGGTTAGAGCCATATATACAACTGCTGTATCGGGCTGATTCTTCATATAGCTGAGATTTGTGGAGGCATAATTAATTGGCGATGTCTTATATTTGCAGTAGCCATGAAGGCTTGTCGGTCGACCGCTAAATTCTCTGCCTAAATTTAATATTCCATTAGCTCCATCTACTTTTACAAACTCGCCAACAAATAGATTTCCGGCGGCTAATTTTCCTATCACGCTTATTCCTACAAATTTAGTTTGGAGCATGGCAGCATACCCTTCTTTGCCATTCCATGTTTCTGTCGTTGGGATAGAATTACTTTCGCCTAATGTTGCAGCGCCTCTATTTCCTGTGTCCCAATACGATGTTCCTCCTTCTGCCCATGGATTCCACACTTTATCATTAAGCCACCAATTATCAAGCGATGCATTGGGTATTTCTAAAATACCGTCGGTCGTTACACTCACTTCGCTACCGTAATCACTATCAGAGAATGCTCGAACTTGATATTCAGTGTTTTCTTTCACATGTGCTATTCTTGCCTCAAATGAACCTCCACTATTTGTTACCCACTCATCGGGGACTGTAGTCCACTCGGTAGCTCCGGCAATGCGATATTGGAAACCATTTTTCTTGCCTACTTGTGCAGTTCCGTATGCCCAAATCACTTTTGTCCAAGCATCTACACGATCGGTAGTTACTGTTTCACTACTCTTTTTAATATATATTGTCCACAGCTCTTCGGTGTCATAATACTTCACATAGACCTGTACCGGTGATGTAAAATCTACACTTGTGCCTGATAGATTTGGTGTCATTGTCGACACGTCTGCCGGTCCTAGCTTTATTGTATTCACTTTTACGTTCTTCAAACTTGAAGTCTCGGGGATATATGCTACTACCCTTTTCCCTACAACATCAATAGTAGATGACCCCACTTGATTCTCGATGGTAAAATATCTTTCTATTGTGCGATTTGCTTTTATTGTCCACTCAAAATCGTAATACATTGCTAGCGTAACCTTGAAATCGCTTGATAAGTCTATTGGACTTGATAAATCGGTGGAAATGAGCTTTGCGCCCTCGGTGAGTGTATACGATTTTATCTTTACTGCCGACAGATTAGTCTGTTCGGGAAGATATACATTTACAATTCTTGCCTTAGCGTCAATCACCGCAGCCGAAGTCTCTCCTTCAGCAACAAATGTTACGAAATCGGCTTGTGTGTGAGGATAAGGAATATCATTCTTAATACATGAATTAGCCATCGCTATGAGAGCCAATATCATCATACTATATATTGTATTTATATGCTTCATAATATATATTAAATATGAACGGCGATGCCAAAGTTTATATTGAACAAATTAAATTTAAAATCAGCACCACTTGACGAGCGAGAACCCTCGTCTATATCGTTTGTTTTCTGCTTCTCATGCTTATAATATAGACCAAATATGCCGAAAGAGACATTAAAACTCACATAGTCGTGAAAGAAAACGCATAGTCCGGGAGAGAAATTAAGACGACACTCTGTCGAAATCGTTTGCGTGTCGCGCGTCTCGCCATTATAATTACGCTTAAATTGTCCTGTTCCACTTCCAAAAGCTAAATCGACCTCGTTAAAAATTCCGAATCGCTTATCTCGTCCTAATCCAATATAGTGGCGGTAAAATATTGATGCCGAATAGCTTTCATTATAAAAGAGCACATCTCCGATAGAGAAATTAAGGTCGTCGCCGAAGTCCATACTCAATGCGCCAAGATCAACATTTGTCTTACTATACCCCAACTTCATACCAACGCATGAATTGTTGGCAATAAAATAAGAAATATATGGCTTGAGCGAAAATATTGTACATTTCAAGTCTAAATCGCTCAAAACATTCAGTATCTGAATATCGCTTCCTTCTAGATTCCCATACGAGGCTGTCAAGCCAAAAGACCACTGTTTCTTTGGTATAAACAAATAATTAAACAGCCCTCTGTCATAGCGACTATAATTCTTTTCGGGTAAGATAATATCAACAGTATCGCCGTCTACTACAACCTTATCCAACATATCTGTCGGTTGACTTTCTAATTTGCTTATTTTCGTATTTCCTACTATTACAGTGCTATCGCCGGTAGTATGTTCAGCTTGTGCATTTAAGCTAAACACAGAAATTATAAGCGTTAATATAGCGTTTCTCCACATTTTCATCATAAATAAAAAGCTACTCCAAAAGATATGGAGAAAAGATTAATTTTAAAATTTGCCGATGTAGTCTTTAGATTTGCAACGTGAATTTGATCTGTTATCAGCTTTGAGTGTGTGTAGCCAAATCCCAGCACTCCTACATTCACTTCTAGTGCTGAATAGTTGCTTAGAAATACCACAAGACCGGGCGACAGTCCTATATCTAAGGAATAATCACGTTTAAAAGTTCCGGTAAAGTCGGTTCCAGAGCCACTCGTAATTTTTGATTCGCCCATTCCAAATTCTAATTGCATCTCGGCAATTATACCAAAACGCTTTGAATCGCCAAGACTTATGTAATTACGAAAAACTCCCATTGCCGATGCTTTTTGACTTATGCTATACATATTATCCATCGAATAATCGGTCTCGGAGTCGATGACTATTGTCGCTTTATCAAGTTTTGTCTTTGTCCGGGTATAAGCCAGACGCCCTCCTACACCCATATTATCTTTAAATATATAGCACACCATAGGACTTACTTTCACCGAATATGAATCGCCTGATATGCCTTCAATTATAAGAAATTGATAATTATCTTGTTTCGACTGGCTATAGCTTGCACTTAAACCGGCAACAATCTGCCCCTTGGGGACAAATGAGTGTTGTTCAATACCTCGTGAGAAGTGTTCTTGCGCTTCACATAAGTTAATTGAAAAGATTATGCTTATTATTAATATAATAAATCTATTTTTCACTAATTGCATATATAATGAGAAATTAAATGCACTCGTGCATAGTTTTGGAATTATTATCCTTTCGCCACAAAGTTACTACAAAAAAGTGGAATGCGGAAGAATGTAGTAATAGATTTGATTTACAGAGGTTTCATTTAAGCTGCCGATTATTTCCAACGCCACCATAATCCTTGCCGAAGCCAAGTCAAGACGTCGCTACGTTACTTGTTCGTAACCACACCATATAGGTAACAAAATGGGTGCGAATGGCAAAACAAGGCATTGTGATATAGTGAGTTACCGACAACTCACGCAACAAATCCGGTTACGGAAAAAGATTGCGTCGTTCCTCCGTGTTTTGCGTACTGACGAAGGATTCTTCACCGACTAATTTTGAACCTAAAAAAATTAAGGACGATGAAGAGTACATTTTCAGTTATCTACTACCTCAAACGTCAGGTAGTGAAAAAGGACGGGACAGTACCCGTCATGGG
>JAQVCR010000036.1 GCA_028689665.1 Muribaculaceae bacterium | reverse complement strand
CGGTCTCCTTTTTTGTTTGTATTGCTTGTTGACGCACAACGGGGCGTACCGGCACGCCCCTTGCCGCTAAGGCTTCCCTCGCCGGGAGCAATGCGAAATCTTTGCACTTCGTTTTTGAATATACAAAGAATTTTATTGTTCTGTTTATGTGGCTTGGAAATTTGGGGGGATTAAACATGTGGGGTGGGGATGTGGATTTTGCGGAGCTGTTTTCTGCTGTTTTTCTTGCTTTCTGTATTTTTTTGGGGGGATTGTTGTCTTGGCTCTGTGGGTGGGGCTGTTCTTGGCTGTGTGGGTGGGGTATTTTTGGGGTGGGGGTGTTCTTGGCTGTGGGTGGGGGCGATTGGATGAGGGCAAAAAAAAATGGTTGTCTCCCGACAACCAATCTTTTTATTAACCTTAAATCTAATACCATGAAAAACACAGTGCAAAGATATATGTTTTATGTTATACAGCATACTTTTCTATCATAAAAATGTGGGCGATTAACATAGTTTATGATTATGTTAGATTTGTCTTAATTATATTAACTCTGAATTCACCTAATTGTGGTATATTTGCAATTGTATTTTTATTTTGTAACTATTATCTAATCAATAAATTAATACTTTATGAAAGAACTGGTTTCATTTATTATTGTTGCTTCGCTGCTCGGATTTATGTTTTGTTCGTGTGGCAATTCTAAAACGGATAAAAATGTGGTGCGCGATTCCACTTTTACCGAAGTTAATCACCCCGAGTGGTCGAGAAATGCTGTAATCTATGAGGTGAATTTGCGCCAATATACCGATGAGGGTACTATTAAGGCGTTTGCGACGCATTTGCCGCGCCTTAAACGTCTGGGTGTCGACATTTTGTGGTTTATGCCTATTCACCCAATTTCGGAGCTAAATCGCAAGGGAGAATTGGGAAGTTACTATGCCGTAAAGGATTATAAGGCTGTAAATCCCGAATTTGGTAGTCTCCAAGATTTTAAAGAGTTGGTTAAGGAAGCGCATAAAGAGGGCTTTAAGGTTATTCTCGATTGGGTTCCTAATCACAGTGGTTGCGATAACGAATGGGTAAGCTCTCACCCCGATTGGTATGCAAAAGATTCGATTGGAAATATGGTTAATCCTTACGATTGGAGCGATGTGTATAAATTCGACTACTCTAATGCTGAGATGCGTGCCGCAATGACCGATGCAATGAAATTCTGGGTTAAGGACGTCGATATTGATGGTTACCGTTGCGACGTGGCTTCGGAAGTGCCAACAGATTTCTGGGACGCTCTGCGCCCTGCTCTCGATTCTATCAAGCCGGTATTTATGCTTGCCGAGAGTTCTCGCCCCGACTTGAGCAAGAAATCGTTCGATATGGGCTACAATTGGCCTATGAAGGACTTAATCACTCAGATTGCTAATACACAGAAACTCAATACGACGGGCGATAAGGCTAAATTTGCTCTCGACATCGATTCTCTTCTAAGCTCTCAAGATAAAGACTTTGCCAAGGATTATTACTTGATGAATATGATCACTAATCACGACTTAAATTCGTGGGAAGGTAGTGAGATTCTTCGCTTTGGCGATGGAGTTGATGCTATGGCTGTGCTTTCGTTCACTTTGCCGGGTATGCCGCTTATCTATACAGGACAAGAAACGGGCTGGGTAGAGTCGTTTAAATTCTTCGAGAAAGACAAAGCTCCCGACTGGACTATCGATAGTTATTACGATTTCTACAGTCGTCTTTGCAAACTTAAACATACGGTAAGTGCATTGCAGGCTGGAACTGAGGGCGCACCGATGGTAAGGTATCCGACTACAAATAAATCGCTTTATATATTCTCTCGTACCGATAAAAATGGTGGCGTGTATGTATTTTTAAATCTTAGCAATACCGATGCCGAGATAGAATATACAGGAAAAGCTCCTGAGGTGAACGGAAAAACTACCAATTATTTTTCTAATACCGAAGAGCAACTTCCTACCAGCCTGAAGGCATGGGGATATAAGGTGTTTAAGCTATAAAGGGCTAAAAACTAAAAAATGAAGCCTTCTGCAAAAGGCTATTGCTAAATAATAAGCTGACAGCAAAAGGCTAAAAGCAAAAATATAAGCTGACAGCGTTCACTTAAACAGTAATAAGTGAACGCTGTTGGTTTTTATTGTGTCGCCGCCTACGAGCTTAGGCTCTTAAAGTTGTGGCTGTGGGTGGGGTGGCACCCGCTTTGGGGTGCTGTATCGGGCGAGTCTTCCTACCGTGCGCTTAAAAGCACACGGTTATGAATGGTGTTGCCACGCTGTGGCAATGTATGGGAGAATCTATGCAAGTGGAGTGTGGAATTTGCACGCTGATTGCGCAGGTTAAATGGAGTGTGGAAATGTGGAACTGTGTCCTATACATAGCCACGAAGTGGCTAAACTATCTATAACCATGGGCTTTTAAGCCTATGGTTACAAAAACACAACGATTTGCACCCCGGTGAGGGTGCCTCCTCGCTATTGGTTCTTTGGGGGGCCGCTCGCTTTCGCCCTTTGCCTAATGGCTTAGAATTTCAGCGCGAAGCCTGCTAATGCGGTGAAGCCCTGTGCGCTGTAACCATCGACAATGCTCCATTTCTTGTTTAATATGTTTTCAAGACTGGCATATAAGTCAATCATTTCGTTGATTTGATATTTTGCGCCAAATCTTAGGTTATTAGCATCGCCGAGCGAGTAGCTGGGATATGCTAGTATTTCGTTTGTCCACGTGGGGATATACAGAGTGCGGTTTCCTCTAAGTTCGTAGCCGAGATTAAGCGTTAGTTTCTCTATCGGCATCACTTCTAGGTTTGCGTTTAATATATATTCGGGGCGGTCGCTTCCGAGTGCATAGCCTTTTTCGGCATCTTGAGCGGCATATCTTGCGCCGACCGATAAGCGAGCAATTTTCATATAGCTGTAAGAGGCGTCGATTCCGAAATATAAGCCCTTTAAGTCGATTGAATAGTATGAGGAGCTAAACATTCCTAATGAGTTGGAATTGTGTGCAAATTGTTGATTTTTCACAATACCATAGCCCAGCCACGCGTTAGCCTTAAATCCGCCGAAAGCACCTACTTTCACGCCAAATTTCCCATCGATAGGGGTGTAAGTGCTGTTGATAGGAGCAAGAGCCGACATAAAATGATTCTGAGGATAGATATTAGCAAAAGTGTTTAGTTTTTTGCCGCCTGTTGCATCTAAATATGCGCTGAACCCATCAATAAATTTATATTCCATTTTCACATCAGGGCTTATGCGAAATATTGTGCCGTCGCTGAACGAAAGGTCGATGTTTAAGCCAAGACGTAGCAGGAATTTATCGCTACTCTTTGTGAAGTGTGGAGTTAATCTTAGTTTTGCTTTATCGGCATCTAAATTGGGTTTAACGGTTGTGCCGCCGGCATAAATAATTTCGGTTTTAGTGTAGCCATAGTGCAAGTAATCGAAAGCCACATCGAGTCTGGCGCGGCTGTCATCTCCGGTAGCCATCGAGGCTCCGGCGGCGAGGTTAAATTGATTCTCGCTCAAGGCATTGTGATCTGTTATGGAATTACCAAAGTGATTATATGCTAGTTTGGCATTATAGTTAAATTTATCGAGGTCGGAATTATTTAGAATACCCACATTAGCACCAAATTCGTTCACGTTATTGAAATCTTGCGAAGTGATTGAAGTGATATTATCAAATTTTCGATAGTTTCCGCGAGCAAAATGGTAGAAAGCCTCGGCAGTGATGGTGCGATGGTTGATATTGTGGGCAAAGTTCAGGCTTACGATTTCGTTAAGAAATTTCTGCTTGTAGTCGGCAATTTCGTTTTTATAGTTCCAGAAAGAATTATGCTGCAGCCACACATTAAGCGCTGTTTTCTCCTTGTCGATTATTTTATATCCGGCACTTCCATTCATATTCCAGTTAAGCCCCAGTCCGTAGCTTAAATATCCTCGCTTTGCCCCAAATTTGTGAGTTGTATTGTAGCCATAAGGCAGCAGTGTAGGAATATCAGTCCCGGTAGCCGATGGCGCATTCCAGTTGCTGAAGTCGATATTTTTGGCAGTTGGTTGAATCTTGGCAATACTAGGGGTTTCATTTAGTCGAGTAGCTTTCTGCTCCACAGGCACATAGTCTTTCTCGATGACAATTTCTTTAGAAAGCGATTGAGCCACAGCCGTTAGCGATAGTGCGGAGCAAAATAATGCCGAGGCGATATATTTAATTTTAGTCATATCCAATTATTTTTTTAGCGATTTAAGACGCTCGTCAATCATTTTAAAAATTTCAGTATCAGTTCCCGGATAGTTTGCTTTTAAACTTTCGAGATATTCACGAGCCTCAAAGTTATTTCCTTGTTTTTTATATACATCTGATAGCAGGATAAATCCGCGAGCAAGCCAATATTGATGAGGCGTACCTTCGTCGATTAGCGAATTTATAGTCTTTTCGGCTTCTTTATAGCTGCCTTTATTGTAATAATGCTCGGCTAGGGAGAATGCCGATTTTGCTCCGTACAGGCTGCGTGGGTCTTTGGCTAGACGGCTCCAGTCGTTAACGGCTTCTTTATCTCTTTTCAAGGTCGAAAGTGCTGATGCTCGCAAGAAGATTGCTTCTTTTTCTTCTTCCGCACTTAGTCCGCCAACGGCGAGAAGGGATTTGCACGCATCAATCACGTCGTTATTGTGTCCCAAGACAGTGGCGGCGCGCATAATTCCAAGTCCGGCATTAATATGATTATCGGGAGTGGTAGCTTTCTTCGAGAGGGTCTTGTAGGTGTTTAGTGCTTCTTGTTCGCGTTTTTGCTTCATTAATATTTCTCCCTTAATCACAAGCGCATCTTCGGCAAAAGCTGCGTCGTTGCCTTTTTCTAGCACTTCATCAATCAGCGAGAGGGATTTGTCGTATTTGCCGTTGACAAAAAGGTCTTTGGCTATATAGAAATTAGCATTTATCACGAAAGCTCCTTCGGGATATTTCTTGATATAATCTTTCATCTTCGTGATGTCTTGTTTCGAGCCGGTATAGGCTTTCTCGGCAGAGTAATAAGCAATACGGTCGAGTTCACTAACATCGATTTTCGGAGCGTTAGGCGTGCGCTCTAAGAATGCAGTAAGATTCTCCATATCGTTATTATCGGCATATATCACCTTCATGTCTTCGGCGGCAAGCATAGCCTCCTCGCTCGAAGGATAGCGACTAATAACCTTTTTATATGTAGCTATTGCATCTTGTTCTTTTCCTATGTTTTTCTTTGTTATTGCCAGTTGGAGCAGTCCTTTGCGTGCTTCGACCGATGAGGAATATTTTACCAGCAATTTCTCAAAAGTACTTTCGGCTCCCGAATTATCGTTTATTGCCAATTGTGCTTGAGCTTTCTCAAACATTGCCATCGGGGCATAGTTAGAATTAGGATAGGCAGAAACTAGAGCATCGAGTTTTTTGATTTTTGCGCTATATTGTTTTTGCAGACCGTTCATCATTGCCTCTTGAAACAAAGCATAGTCGCTCGCCGACTTGTCGGCAGCGATGGATAATGAATAGTTGTCGGCGGCACTGCCATAATTCTTTGCATAATAGTGTGTATCGCCTATTCTGGCGTAGGCATCGGCTAGTGTGGCGGCATTAAGTTTGGTGCCTTTTGCCACGCCTCGTTCAAAAGCAGTGCGAGCCTTGTCGTAGTATTTTTGTTGGAAAAGCGCATACCCCAAGTTGTAATGCCCCAGACTGTAATTATCGGCACTAATACTTACAAGCGAAAGAAATTCGCTATATTTCTTCTGAGCTTCAGAATAATTCCCTTCGTCGTACAGGCAGTCGCCAAGCCATAAAGCACAATCGGCATATACGCCATTTTTATAGTTCCCGAGCGCAATAGCTTTTATTAAAATCGCTTTTGCCTCCTGAATATTATTGTTTGAATATTCATCGACACTCTTTTTATACAGCACATATTGCTTTGCTTGAAGCACCTTTTCCGACGGCTTTTTTATATTCTCAATACTCGTAAGAGCCTTAGTGTAGTCGGTGCTGGTGATATAAGCATTTACAAGATAGTCGTCGACATCGCTCTGATAGCGCGAATCGGGATATTTATTCAGAAATTCTTCAAAGAAATCTATTGCACGGCTGAACGGTGTACGATTAGACTTGCTCTGCGAAACAGCATAGTTGAAAAAGGCTGTCTCTTGAATAGAAGGGTCGTGAGGCATCTGCATTGCTTTCTCAAAAGCTATCGTCGCACCACTATAATTCTCCATCTGGATATATGCTTGCCCGGTGTAGAGATAAGCACTCTGCGCAAGGGCATCATCGGCATCGGTAACATTGCCCATATATTTCACCACCATGTCATTATTGCCTTTACGCTGATAGATAATACCCATAATGTAGCTCGCCGACCGCATTGGCGAAGTAAGTTCATCGCACAATTCAAAGTATTTTGTAAGATATGATTCTGCCTTTGCATCATCGCCAAGATTATAATAGCTCTCGCCAACTATGCGATTTAGCTCGGGTGCAAACTCCTTACTCACTTCTTTCTGCAACAATTCGCCACCACGAGAAGTTACCTTGCTGTAATCGGCACGCTTAAAATAAATCTGAGTAATATAATATTCTGCATTTTCGGCTAGTTCGCTGCCTCGCGACACTTGATTGAATTTTGCCATTGCCGCATCACAATCGTCATTAGCATAGTCGATATACCCTTGATAGAATATCGCTGCCTGCCTGTATTTAGGCACATTTGCTATTCGTGCAAAGTCGCTGCCGGCTTGTGGATAATTACCAAGACGAAGTTCTGAATACGCACGACGATAGATCAAGTCGGAATTTGAACCTTTATCGAGGGCATTATCATAGACAAGAGAATAATTAACTATCGCCTCGCCATACTTGCCCGCAAAGAAATACTTATTACCCAAAGCAAAAATTACCTCAGGAGCATATTGAGAATTAGGATAATCGGTGAGAAAACCATTGAGAAGGTCAACAGTGCCTGAATTTCCACTATTATAATAGCTCATCGCAATATAGAAATCTGCCTCCTCAGCCAGTGTTGCGCCACCCGACATTGCCTTCGCATGCGACAACTGATCTATTGCACCAGTATAGTTTTTCGAGACATACATATCAACCCCGCGAGCCAGATAACCTCCGGCATCGGTATCTAAAATCGACTCGGCACTAGCTACTACGCCGCCCGACACAATGCACACACCTATCAATAAACTCTTTAATTTCATTTTTGTTCTGGTTTATTCGTTTAGTCAAACATGCGCAACCACGCACCGACTCCAATATGCAAATATACTACTATATTTGCAACCAAGCCCCCATTTCACACAATTTCACTTAATCAACCTCCACAAATAGGGCTGTTTCCCCTTCGCTATAAATAATTCGGTAATCTCATTATAGGTCATACTATTATTAAAATTTTAATGAATCATCATCTGTTTCGGCAGCCAATTTGCAATGTTGAAACACTCTATTTCCATAACCCTTACATATGTAGAATATTTTACCATTGCGTGGGTCAATTAGTGCGTAAACATAATATTTGAGCTCTTCAATAGTCTTATCGCTAGATTTAGTCATAATTTTAAGATAACTATTCTAATCCCAATTAAAAACATTTATAATCAAACGTAACCTATCAAGAACACGATTCTACCATTTGTTGTTTTGTTGAAATATAATTATTCTTTGTAAAATTAATAGAAATCAATCAATTTCACAAACATTTGCTTATTTAAACTCTATCTTCGTTCTTCGTTTCTGTTTTTGAGGGGCATTTCTAAAAGGGGGGAATGCGCTATTTTATTTTGTGGGCGTTTTTGTGAATATATTTTGGGTTTCGTTGATGCTAAGTGCGTAAAAATTAATACCTTTGTATCGGTGATACGGCGTGTTTATGCGTTTGTTGCCAAATTCTAGAATATTTACATATTGAACACCGACACAGATATGGGTGGAAGTACCTACCAACACGAGGGTGTGTTGAAAAGCGCAGTCGCTGCGCTAAGTCAAGCCGAAGGGCTGAAAAATATGTGCCACATGAAGTGGCAGGGTGAGCCTCTTCCTTCACAGTCAATGATAACGCAAATCATTGAGTTATGCCGTTCTGTGCTTTTTCCGGGCTTTTTCGGTGCCGAAGGTGTAAATACATTTAATATTGAATACATAATTGGCTTGCAGTGCGAGCAGCTTCGTAATGTGCTTGAAAATCA
This sequence comes from Muribaculaceae bacterium, assembly GCA_028689665.1. GTDB lineage: Bacteria > Bacteroidota > Bacteroidia > Bacteroidales > Muribaculaceae > JAQVCR01. Next base: position 9,163 of record JAQVCR010000036.1, on the reverse strand, counting down.
AGTGCAGGCTGGGCTTTTACTCGATGTGAAGTGCAGCGGGGAGGCTGATAGAAAGGAGATAGAGGCGAAATCGCGTGATATTGCGATGCTGTTTATCTCGGAGCTGCCCGAAATACGCCGTATTCTGCACACTGATGTGCAAGCTATGTATATTGGCGACCCGGCGGCGGTGAGTGGTGAGGAGGTTATTTATTGCTATCCGGCAATACGTGCCATCTCTAATTATCGTATTGCTCACGCCCTAATAAAGCTGGGGGTTCCAATTATTATTCCGCGAATGATTAGCGAGATGGCGCATAGCGAGACGGGAATAGACATTCACCCGTCGGCGCAGATTGGCGAATATTTTGCCATCGACCATGGCACCGGTGTCGTTATTGGTGCAACGGCGATAATTGGGCGCAATGTGAAGCTCTATCAAGGGGTTACTCTTGGCGCAAAGAGTTTCAATCTCGATGAAAATAATAATCCTATTAAGGGTATTCCTCGCCACCCTATTATCGGCGACAATGTGGTAGTATATTCTAATGCCTCGATTCTTGGGCGTATCACAATAGGTAAAAATGCTGTGATTGGCGGTAACTTGTGGGTAACCGAGGACGTGGGCGAAGGTGAAAAATTAGTTCAAGCAAAAGCAAATAATATATTAAGATTTAAAAGTGATGAGTGATAAGTATCAAATAATTGCCAAAACTTTCCAAGGGTTAGAGGGAGTTTTAAGCGACGAGTTAAAAGAATTAGGTGCCGAAAACATTGAGATAGGGCGTCGCATGGTCTCTTTTGAAGGAGATAAATTGATGCTCTACAAGGCAAATTTCTGTTGCCGCACAGCATTGAGAATCTTAAAACCTTTCTATACGTTCAAGGCTACTAATGCCGATGAATTATACGAAGCTGTGAAGAAATATGATTGGGATAAGGTGCTTTCGGTTAGCCAAACTTTTTCTATCGATTCTACTGTTTACAGCGAGGAATTTAGAAATTCAAGATTTGTTACATATCGTGTGAAAGATGCCATAGTCGACTATTTCAATGAAAAATATGAAAAACGTCCGTCTATTCGCATTTCTAATGCCGATATTATATTTAATGTTCACATCGCCGGAGACCAAGTTACGCTGTCGCTCGATAGTTCGGGTGAATCGCTACACAAGCGAGGATATCGTGTATCTCAGACCGAAGCTCCTATTAATGAAGTCCTTGCAGCCGGATTAATCAAGCTGAGCGGCTGGAATGGCGACTGTAACATTATCGACCCTATGTGTGGCTCGGGGACATTCCTTATCGAGGCTGCATTGATTGGCGCAAACATATATCCGGGTGTCTATCGTACGAGCTTTGGTTTTGAACGCTGGCACGACTACGACCCTGAATTATTCGACAGCATTTATAACGACGATTCGAAGGAACGTAATTTTGAATATAAAATTTATGGCTCCGACATTTCGCCTAAAGCAATAAATATTGCACTAAGCAATATAAAAAATGCCAGTGTTGCTAAGTATGTAAGCGTTGAGGTGAAACCATTAAGTGCTATCGAAATGGTTCCCGAAAACACTATGTTGATTAGTAATCCTCCTTATGGCGAGCGTCTTGAGCTTGACGATATGATTGCTTTCTATAAATCAATCGGCGACCGACTTAAAAACGCTTTTAAAGGATGTAAGGCGTGGTTGATTGGTCCTAAAACGGAGCTTTTCGATATGATTGGACTTAAACCGTCGTTAAAATATCCTGTATTAAATGGCGCACTTGAATGTGAATTGCGTGAATATGTGATTTTTGATGGCCGTTATAATGATTTCGTGAAAGAGGGTAATACGGTGAAAGATGAGGATTTTAAACGTCCTGAAGCTCCCGCAAAACGATTCCAAGGCGATAAAGACAGACAATTTAAACCATCTGACCGTAACTTCAGTCCGAGCGACAGAGATCGTCGTCGTGATGATAAGCCGTTCGGGGATCGTCGCCGAGATGATAAGCCGTTCGGGGATCGTCGCCGTGATGATAAGCCGTATGGAGATCGTCGTCGAGATGATAAGCCGTATGGGGATCGTCGTCGAGATGACAAGCCGTACGGAGATCGTCGCCGAGACGACAAGGATAGCGATACAAGAAAAGAAGGCGAACGTAAAATCACTCGCTACGGACATCGTCCTGAGCCGGCTCCTGCTCGCAATCCTCTTGAAGAACGCTATCACAAACCATTTGCAGGGCGTTTCAATAAAGACGAACAAAAGCCATATAGCGATGCACCACACACCGAGAAACTTCATGGAGACGAAATTGCAAAGAAAATTGTGAAATTCCGTGAGCCTACTCTTGGAAAGGAAAGCGAACGTACAATTATTCGCGGGCGTCGCAATGGTTGGAAACGTAACGATATCGAGAATGACAGCACGAAAAAAGATAACAATAACAACGAAAATAAATAATTACATCACTTCTATATAACGGTCGAGAATAATGGCAAAAATTGATATTCTACTATTAGGTCAAGGTGGCAGAGAGTGTGCTTTAGCATGGAAAATTAGTCAAAGCAATAATTGTGGTAAGCTGTATATAGCTCCCGGAAATGGCGGAACAATGGCTTACGGCGAGAACGTGGCGATTTCTCCTCTCGATTTTGAGGCTGTCAAAACATTTGTTCTGGCAAACGGCGTAGACATGGTGATTGTGGGCAACGAAGACCCTCTTGTTGCCGGTATATACGATTTTTTTATTTCCGATTCTCAATTAAGCGGCATTCCTGTGATTGGACCATCGAAAGATGGCGCACAGTTGGAAGGAAGCAAGGATTTTGCTAAGGGCTTTATGCAACGCCACAATATCCCTACGGCTCGCTATATGAGCATCACAAAAGAAAATATTGCCGAAGGCTATGCTTTTCTCGAATCTCTTGAAGCTCCATATGTACTCAAAGCCGACGGACTTGCCGCAGGCAAGGGAGTACTCATTTTGCCTTCTCTTGCCGAAGCAAAAGCTGAATTAGCGGCAATGCTCGACGGAATGTTTGGTAAATCTTCGAGTACTGTTGTAATCGAAGAATTTCTAAGCGGCATAGAATGCTCGGTTTTTGTCCTTAGCGATGGCAATAATTATAAGATTCTCCCCGTTGCAAAAGACTATAAGCGTATAGGTGAAGGCGACACAGGGCTGAACACCGGAGGAATGGGCGCAATATCTCCCGTTAGCTTTGCCGACGATGAATTTATGAAGAAAGTTACCGACCGCATTATTATCCCCACTATCGACGGACTAAAACAAGAAAATATTACCTACAAAGGATTTATTTTCTTAGGTCTGATTAACGTGAATAATGAGCCGATGGTGATAGAATACAATGTGCGTATGGGCGACCCCGAAACCGAAGCTGTAATGCTGCGCATAAAGAGCGATTTGCTCGAATTGTTGCAAGCAACAGCGACTGGCACGCTCGATAAAGCCTCTCTCGTCATCGACCCGCGCTATGCAGTAACGGTGATGATGGTAGCCGGAGGTTATCCGGGACAATATGAGAAAGGAAATGTTATCACAGGAATTGATAAAGCAGGCGATGACAGCATACTCTTCCATGCAGGCACCAAAGTAGATTCTAATGGCAACTTGCTCACAAATGGAGGCAGGGTAATAGCAGTAAGCTCTTACGGCGCAACAAAAAATGAAGCACTATCACACTCCTTCACAACAATATCTAAAATAGAATTTAAAGACAAATATTTCCGACGAGATATTGGTTTCGATTTAAAATAGAATTGTGAGAGAACAAGGAATAAACATATTTGTGCAGAGTAGGACATTCTTTGTGGTTTGTTCTTTTCTTGTCGCCATTATGTGCTACATAGCGTGGCTTGAAGGCGATATATTGCAAGAGAATGCAACCGGTATTCTCAATATTAATTTAAATAATATCACCGACTCAGGGCTGTTGTCGGCTGGGATAAATTTTGTATTTATAATTCTAACGGCTGTAATAACTATCGGAATAAATAAAGCATATTCGTTTATTCGTTCCCTTACGTTCCTTTTTGCGTCGTTGTTTATCCTTTTTGTGGCGGCAAATCCTGCGCTTTCTCAGCAGTGGAACGAAGGTTCTCTTGTGGCGGTTGTGGCGATTGTGTGTATGGCTTTGCTCTTTTCTGTCTATGAGAATCGCAATGCCACAAAGAAGATTTTTATATTATTCTCTATTCTCTCTGCTCTCAGCCTTTATAATGTTGCATTTTGCTATCTCATTCCACTATTCCTGTTGGGAGTAGTCCAAATGCGAGCTTTCTCGTTGAGGGGATTTATTGCTATGTTGTTTGGTGCAATTACTCCGTATTGGATTGCTTTAGGTTCGGGGATTATCAGTATTAGTGATTTGCACTACAATGCACCGGTGTCGATATTTCAAGCATCGAGCTATCCAATGGCTGTCTTTGGTGCGTTGGGTGTCTCTTTGTTAGGAATTGTTGCTCTATCGGCTAATGCATTTACTCTTCTGAAATACAAGCTCCGAACACGTGTATACAATGGCTTTATTTTGCTATTGATGTTCTTCTCAATAATAATGATAATATTAGATTTCAAAAATTACAATGCATATTTTCCGTTGTTAAATCTGACTGTGGCAATACAGATAGGGCAGTTCTATGCCTCGAATTCGTTTTTGCGTCGTTATATTGCTTTAGGATTAATCATAATTGCGATTTTTGCTTTCTTTATCTGGCAATTACTTTATTAAATATGAAAATTATAATAGAGGCGAATATCCCATATATTAATGGTATTCTTGATCGATTTTGCGAGGTGCAATATCTTGCTCCCGGCGATATTAATGCTGCTGTGGTTGCCGATGCCGATGCGTTGATTGTTCGCACTCGCACAAAGTGTAATTATGAGTTGCTTGAGGGCAGTAGTTGCAAATTTATTGGCACTGCAACAATTGGTACCGACCACATTGATAAAGATTATTGCAGTTCTCGCGGAATTAAGGTGGTGAGTGCGCCGGGTTGCAATGCGCCTGCGGTGGCGCAATATGTGCTTGCGTCGATTTTTCGATATATGAACGCTAAAGGCTACTGCCACCCCGAAGCCTTGACTCTTGGAGTTGTGGGCGTTGGGCATGTTGGCTCGATTGTGGCTCGTTGGGCTAAGCATTTAGGTTTCAGAGTGCTTGTAAACGACCCGCCGCGTCAGCGCAGTGAGAGTGGAAAATTTGATTCTCTTAATACTCTGAAACAGGAAGCTGATATTATCACTTTTCACACTCCGCTATCACGAACGGGTGCCGATAAGACTTTTCATCTTTGCGATGAGGCTTTTCTAAAGTCGCTTTCGCATTGTCAATTTTTAATTAATAGTGCGAGAGGCGAAATTGTCGACAACGATGCTTTAGTCGATTTCATCGACAATAGAAATATTTCGGTCGCCATCGATTGTTGGGAAAATGAGCCAAATATTAACTCTGCACTCCTTGAACGGGCTTTTATTGCTACCCCTCACATTGCCGGCTATTCGGCGCAGGGCAAGCACCGGGCTACCGAAATGATGATCGAGGCAGTCGCCTCGCATTTTGGTTTCGATGTCGCTAGTGATGTTATTGATATGGGAAATACGTCGTTACCCTCGCAAGCAAGAATTATAGATTCTTATAATCCGCTAATCGATACAGCCGCTCTAAAAACTCAGTATAACGAGTTTGAAGATCTTCGCAACCACTACAACCTAAGAGACGAGGCATAAAATTGCTATTTTGCAGGCAACTTAAATGTTTTGTTTATGGCAAAGCATTCGAGCATCGGTCTGGAATTGTCTTTCCACTTTTCTTCAAGTTCTATCAGATTGGAAGCATCTTTAAATGGTGGAAATTTCTCATCGGCTGAGATTCGGCGATAATGATGACAATACACGCCATTGATTATCATGCACGGCTGCATATCGTCGTGATGGTGCCAATATTCTATGCTGCGTGTCATCATATCATAGTCGGCTCCTTGCTGCGAAGGGTCCCACTCGCCAATGTTGGATATTCCTTTTCGTGTCATTATTACTGCCGACCCCGAAAATCCGGGGGATAACGATAAGCCGTATCGCTTGTAGTTCTTTTCGCTCCAGCGTTCCCAGTTCCCATAGCACAGCCACGCCATAAGGCGAAGATTGAACATTCTCTGCCCAAATATTGCACGGAAAGGATATTTGATATGCTTCCAGCGATGTTGCATCTTCTTTGTTTGCTTTAGGTTGTAAAGTCGGTCGGTAGATGCGAGTGTGAATACTTCAAGCCCTTCTTTTCCAGCAACTTGCATTATTCGCTCGCCCCAGCTGGGAGGTAGAAGTATATCGTTGTTCAGATAGGCTAAAATATCATATTTAGCTATTTTGTCGCTATATTTTGGCAATAAGGATATGAATAATTTCCATCGTTTGCTATGACTGTTACCGGATAATATTTCTCCAGATTTTGGAAAAATTCCAACGATCCGTCGGTCGATCCATTATCAACAATTATTAATTCGTAAGGCACGGTCGTGTATCTATTGAGATATTCCCAATAGAGTTTGTTCATCGGCAATTGGTTGTAGATGGCTGTTATTATCGTGATCATCTTATTGTTAATTTATCGTTTTTCATTCTTGTTGCATATTGCTGTATGATTGCTTTTAGCTCATTTTCCATTTGTGTGAGTTGCGCCTGTGGCACTTTTGACATGATGTTATTCTTTAGCTCGGGGTCGATGTGATAGCGATACACGGCTTTCACTTTCTCACCATCGTAGCGCATAAAATATTCACCTTTGGTATATTGATATATTCCGGTGAGATAATTAAATACAAAGGTGTCTTCGGCTTTTGTTGTGAGCAGGTCTACGCCAAATGCTACGTATGGCTTGTCGTAGTTCAGATAGCTCATCACAGTGGGCAAGATATCGGTCTGTTGCGCTAGTTTATCGGTGTCGTAGCCCTGAAGGGTGCTGTCGCCGGGAGCGTAGAAGATTATAGGAGCGGCATATACGCCTTGGTCGCTGTTAAACTTTGGTGCGATGGGCTGACTTGAATGGTCTGACGTGATAACAAATAAGGTATTATTATACCACGACTCTTTTTTAGCTGCCGCAAAGAATGCTCTTAGCGACTCGTCGGTGTACCGAATACATTTCAAAATCGGGTGAAAGCCTTCTTCTGGAAAACGCTCTTTATATTCGTCGGGAATTACAAAGGGGTGGTGAGAAGTGGCTGTGAATATGGTCGCCACAAATGGCTCGTTAAAGCTGTCGATTGTCTCTTTATAATATTGGATAAATGGATAATCCCATATAGCCCAACTACCATCAAAGTCGTCTTTGCCGTTGTGCCGGGGTGATTGGCAATACTCATCTAGACCGAAATAGTCGGTATAGCCTACCTTGCGGGCAAAGGCTTGGAAGCCCATCGAGCCGTTTGGCGCGCCATGAAAAAAGGCTGAATAATAACCTTTCGACTTTAGCATTCCGGCAATACTGCTCACTTCGTTCATCGAGGCGGGTGTTACAAAGAATGGCTCTATCATCATTGGTATCCCGGATAGCACCGACGGCATACCGTCTATGCTCTTCATTCCGTTGGCATACGAGTTTGTATAGGTGAGTGAATGATTTATCAACGAATCTATAAATGGCGTATAGCCTTTATATTTTCCTCCGTCCATATCTTTGTTGAGCGTGCCGATAAATGCTCTTGAAAAACTCTCGACGATAAATATTACTACATTCTTTTTCTTAAATTCGCCTTGAGGGGTTGGGTAATGCTCGGGTGAATAGAGTGATGCGCATTTGTCTTCGCTCATATAGGGCTTGAGATCAAATGTGGGCTTGCCGATAGTACGCAACACTGAGAAGGGGGTATTCAGAACGGCGGCTGCCTCGATGGGACGGTCGACATATTGATTTGCATTGCTTATCGTTATTGGTCGGGTGGTGCGATCAACACCTCCGCGAATCGACGCTATACTCAAGGGTGCGATTATCCCCAGCGAGACCACACAAATAACATAATATCGCAAATTTCCACACTTTGCTGTCAGTCTTGGAATACGATATAACTTAAATGCACACCACACTAACACAGCAAAAATTATAACCAACACAAAATTATGAATAAACTCGGTGCCGAAAATCTTATACAGATTTCCTTCGTTAGAAAATTCGGCAAACACCGTCGCCGTACTCCTGCGTCCCGTAAACCGAAAATACACGGTATCTACAAGGTTTGCGCTAAGGGCAACCGAATTTAGCACCACCCACAGCCATTTTATACAGCGGTGATAACTAATATTTTCTTTATAATGCAAAGGGAAAAGATATGCAAGAATATAAGCTACATTTAGATAAAACAATGCCGACAAGTCAAATACAACTCCTCCGCGAAGCATTTCGCAAAATAGGTACATACTCATATATTCAGAATACCTATCATAATTATAAACGATAAATATTAGCCGGGATACAAACAGAATGAAAAAAGCTAGAGCCAAATTGCACACCAACGCGCCAATACGACTTCTGCTAAAACGACCGATTAACTGAAAGAACTTCATTTTATATGATTTTATGGCACAAAGATAGCACAAAAGAAAGCATAACAAAATACAAGCCCTCTAGTTTTTTGCCACAACGAAAAACCTCGCCTATTTTCCACTTTCTACTTTCCATTTTCCCCTTTTTATTTTAACAGTTGTGGTATTTTTTAGAGTTGTTTGGGGCGTTATTTTTTTGTCCGTTTTAGGCTGTGCTTTTCTTGCTGTTTCTGCGTTTGCTCTTTGTCATTTTTTTTATGTTTCTTCATCTTGCTTTATATCTTTTTGTTGGCTCTTGGTGTCTTACGTCGTTCACACATATTATCAGAATTATACATATATTTTATAGTTGGCTCCATATGGAGCCAGATTTCCTACTATTTTAGCAAATATTTTACATATTTTGTTTTTATTATCAAAGTAGATTATAAAATATGTATTTATCTTCCTAACTTTAAATTACTAAAGCTTTTTTACTGCCGTTTTGGTATAAATAATGACAACCTAGAGTCAACAAGCAAGTGCAAAATTAGTAGAAATTAGAGAAGAACACTTGCTTCGGAGATAAAAAGTTTAATTTTTCTCTTGGGCGATTGTTTAATTTGGCTTGTATTTTTTTAATGTAAGG
>JAQVCR010000035.1 GCA_028689665.1 Muribaculaceae bacterium | reverse complement strand
ATATTATTTTATCTAATTCACTTTTAATTGTAAAATTTCTATTTTTCTAGATTTTCCAACCATACAATTTCCCCTACCACCTTTCGGGTAGTAGGAGCTGCACACTACACATCTATTATCCGCATTACCCAATGCGAGCTTCGCATCTGCCTGCAAAGAAGTATTAGTATGTGAAGAAATAAATACATAATTGCTAATTCTAATTATTAATCGATGGAAATTGAAATTGTTAAAATTACTTGCATATAATTTATATATGCAGTAAAAAATAGTTAATACCATAATCCGAACTTTTCTAAATATAAGTGGAAGATTGAATAAAAAATAATCACGCCAAATAGGCAAATTTCAATGATAATATACCGCTATATCGTTATATTTTATATTCCACTTTACATATATTTTTTAAAGTTATAATATAATAGCATTATCAAACAAAATATTCTGTTTAAATTATCGTATTTTTTAGTTAAATGATAGTTAAATGATAGTTAAATGGCTCCATATGGTAAAAAATGGCTCCATATGGTAAAAAAATGGCTCCATATGGAGCCACGCAAAAGTTCAAATCGTAAAAAAACAAGTCAAATCGTAAAAAACAGGGGAAATAGGAGAAAAAACTAAAGGCGAAATTACATTTAAAATTAGCAAAGATAAAAGCAAAAACTAACAGCAAAAAAAGGTCGAAAAGAATGAAATAGATTCAGAGTTGGCAGAATAATTTTAATATTATTTAACATATCTGAATAAAAAAACATTCATATAAATATCAATTTAGTGAGTACAAAAAGGCAGTAATTCTGTTTAGTAATTAAAGACCCAAAAATTCTTGACAATGAAAAAAACCGACATAGACATAAACACCTACCGCCAAATCGTCAACACAAACGAGCCACACCTCAAAGCCAATGAACAAGACGAAATGTGGCAAAATATAGAGCAACAAATAAGCTCACCGCGCCAAAGCATTTTCAACTTCAAGAAAATAATGGTAGCCGCATCAATTGCCGCCATTATTATAGGATCAGTATTCATTCTGAATATCAACAGCAACAATATAGGTTTCACCCAACTTGCCAAAAGCATTGAAATATCCAAACTAGACAACATAGTGCTACAAATCGGCGACCAACACATCGACCTAGCCGACAACGTGAGAGTGAAATGCGACGCATCATCTCATCAAATAGAGATATTGAAAGATTCCATATCGCTGTTTTCTTTTGCCGTAGCCGATGCAAGCACCCCAATACAGATAGCCGTGCCGGCAGGCAAAAACTCATCGGTCATATTATCGGATAATTCAGAAATAACACTAAACACCCAATCTCAGCTAATCTTCCCCTTTGAGTTTGCCGGGACAGAGCGAAATGTATATCTCGAAGGTGAAGCATATTTCCATGTAAGCCACAACAAAGAAAAAAGATTCACAGCCACAACCAAATCGCTAGACATCAGCGTACTCGGCACAGAATTTATTGTTTCGGCATATCCCCAAGAGGGAAACGAATCGGTAACATTAGTATCGGGTAAAGTGCAAATAAACACACTTGACACAAACGAAGAAGTAATCCTAAACCCAAAAGACAGGTTTACCTATACAAAAGTGTCATCCAAATCGAGACTCGAACAACAAGTAGAAACAGAAACACTAATTTACTGGACCGAAAACATAATCAATGCCGAGAATGAATCACTGAGCAATGTATTGCCAAAGATTGAAAAATACTATAATATCAAGCTAGAATACGACAGCACAGAATTGTCGGAAATACGCCTCGAAGGCAAGCTGGATATAAGCGTAGACATCAGCGAGATACTAGAGCGCATCGCCAAAATTGCGCCAATCACAATCGACAAAAAAAATAAATCGACCTATATTATAAAATTGACTAACCCTTAAATCATATATAAGCATGGAAAAAACCTAAAAAAAAGACTGAGAGATAGGATCAGTATCCCCCAGTCTCTAATCAAGACTTTGAATCTAAAATATTAAACTTTAACAACAAAATCTTTAATCAAATGAGAATAAAACATCATTTCTGCAAGTTTACAAAATTTTTATGTAATAGGCTTGCTATCGTAAGTTATATTTTGTTTATTTCCGCTTCTATTGCTGCACCGGTATCTACTGTAGCTCAAGCAAAAGCAGAAACTAGCAAACAAGCAACTATTGTTATTAACGCTACCAATAAACCAATAAGCAGCATACTTAAAGACATTGAAAAACAAAGCAAATATGTATTTGTTTACAATGCTCAACAAGTAAATCTAAATTCTACCAAGACTATTAATGTAAACTCTGCATCAATAGCTTCGATTATGAACAGCTTACTCGCCGGCACTGGTTACAATTATGAAATTTCTGACCGTCAAATTCTAATTCTAAAACCTAACACCGACAGCGATGCAAAAAAGTTTATAACCGGAACTGTGATCGATGACAATGGCGATCCACTAATAGGCGTTACAGTTCAAGTTAAAGGCACTAACGACGGTGCAATCACCGACTTTGAAGGCAACTATTCGGTAAATGCTTCTCCTTCAAGCACTTTAGTATTCTCTTATGTTGGCTATACTAAAAAAGAATCGAAAGCAACCCCCAATATGACTGTTAAGCTAAACAGCCAAAACGAGCTACTCAATGAGCTTGTAGTTGTGGGCTATGGCGCAGTGAAAAAAAGCGACCTTACCGGTTCGGTATCTGCCATAAACGAAAAAGACTTCAATAAAGGACTTGTGTCGTCGGCAACACAATTAATTCAAGGACGTGTGCCGGGTGTCAACATCACCAGCAACGACGGTGAACCGGGTGGAGGCGTTACTATTCGCGTTCGCGGTAGCAACTCTATCCGTTCGGGACAAGAACCTCTATATGTTGTCGACGGTGTGCCTTTGGATATCTCCGACGATCTTCAACCTAGCGGCGCAAGCATTGCCGGCGTAGGCTCATCGGGTAACAAAAACCCACTAAACTTCTTAAACCCCGACGACATCGCATCGATGGACATCTTGAAAGATGCTTCGGCAACTGCAATATATGGTGCGCGCGGTGCTAATGGTGTGATTATGATTACCACTAAAAAAGGACAAGAAGGACGCAGCAAAGCCAGCTACTCTGGTTCGATAAGCATATCGCAAATTCGCAAACAATATGACATACTATCAGGCGACGAATATCGCGCTCTTGCTAAAGAAAAAGGCGTAACAATTGAAGACGGTGGCGCAAACAATAATTATCAAGACGAGATTTTCCGCACAGCATTCTCTCACAACCACAATCTATCTCTATCGGGTGGCGTGAAAAACGGTACTTACCGCGTATCGCTTGGATACCAAAACCAAGAAGGTATCGTGAGAAAATCGGGTATGGAAAAATATACAGGTCGTTTCTCTATCAATCAGAAATTTTTCAACGACCGTCTATCCTTAGAAGCCAGCTTATTAGCAACTCGTACTAACGACCAACGTGCGCCTCTAGGACAATCGGGAGGTTACGAAGGCGACCTTATTCTCACTGCTCTAAAACTAAACCCTACCCTTCCCATTTATAACGAAGATGGTACTTATTTCCAAAAGAGCCCAGATACCAGAAACCCGGTTGCTATGATCGATCTCACCAACGATAACACTCGCACCGATAGAATTCTTGCAAACTTTAATGGTACTTTTGAAATAATCAAAGGTTTGAAATACAAACTCAATCTTGCATTCGACGAAACTACTGCTTCGAGAAAAGTAACTCAAAATGCACAGCTTGTATATATGACCGATAAAGGTATGGTCGACGTAAACAATGTAGAGGCTGGAAACTTCTTAGTTGAGAACTACTTTACTTACGATTTCAATATCAAAGACACTCACAAATTCAATCTTCTCGCCGGTCATTCTTACCAACGCTTTAAAAACTATCGTTACGGAATGCACATCACGGGTTTTGACGTCGACAATATAGATTATATCTACGATTTCGCATTTGGTAACAACAACACCGTTACTGCAACATCTGATGTTACTAAAAACGAGCTACAATCTTTCTTCGGACGCGTGAACTACAACTTAATGGACAAATATTTGTTTACTGTCAATCTTCGTGCTGACGGCTCTACAAAATTTGGTGCCAACAACAAATATGGTTTCTTCCCATCGGCGGCAGCAGCATGGAGAATGAGCGAAGAGAAATTTATTCGCGACCTCGACGTTTTCAACAACTTGAAGCTCCGCTTAAGCTGGGGTATCACTGGTAATCAGGAAATTCCTAACAAAATCTCTCAAGTCATGCTGGGCAGCACTTCGGGAGCTATCCTTGACGGTGGCAGCACTGCTACTCCGGGTATTACCCTTACTCGTACTCCTAATCCAAACTTAAAATGGGAGCGCACCGAGCAAGTCGACCTTGGTCTTGACTTTGCTTTCTTCAAAAATCGCTTATCTGGTACTATCGATTTATATTCTAAAACTACTAAAGACGTGCTACTCGAAGTGTATTCTATTTCTCCGGCACCTACAACTAAAGTATGGAGCAACGTAGCCGATATGCAGATTCTTAATAAAGGTATCGAAATAGGATTAAACGGTATCATCATCGACACTCGCGACTGGAATTGGGGAATGGGAATTAACTTCGCTACTTTCAGCAACGAAGTGCGAAATCTTCCTATGGAATCTATCACAACAGCTCAACCAAGCGGTCCCGGTATCACAGGATTCAACGCACAAGTAATCAAGAGCGGATATTCTATCGGCACTTTCTGGGGATACAACTTCCTAGGATTTGACGAGGACGGACACAGCATATATGAAACCGACGAAGATGGCAAAAAGGTAGAGAAATGTATCGGTAATGCTCAACCCGATTTCACTATGAACCTTAGCACTAACCTAAGATGGAAAAATTTCGATATGAGCTTATTCTTTAATGGTGTGTTTGGAAACGACGTCTACAACAACCTTGCTAACGTTATCGACAATATGAGTATGTTTGCTAAAGGAAACAACACTACACACAGTGCAGCAAGCTCTACCGAAGCTCTCGACAACGTACTCGATTACTCTAGCCGATACATTGAAAACGGCTCTTATGTAAGACTCAGCAGCGCATCTCTTGGTTACACTGTACCTCTTAAAAAGAACAATTACATCAGCAATATCCGCCTTTCTGTTACCGGTAACAATCTATTCGTTATCTCTAGCTACTCAGGCTACGACCCCGAAGTAAATGCTTCTCGTTCATCTAACGGTGTGCCTTCACTTGGTATTGGCTGGACTTCTTACCCTCAAGCTCGCAGTTTTAGCTTTGGTGCAACAATTGATTTCTAACTATTAAAAATTACGACATTAACATGAAAAATAATAAATATTTGCTATTTATAGCTGTCATGATTTCTTTGTTCATTACATCTTCGTGTTCCGATCTTCATGAAGAGATTCTCAATGAGCAAGACAACGAATCAATAATAACAAACAACGAAAATGCGGGTATGATTGTTTCGCCTGCCTATGCCTATCTTCGCGACCTGCAAAGCCGCTCCGGAGTGTGGTTGGTATTGGAGAGTGTAACCGACGAACTTTGTTTCCCTACTCGCGGAAGCGACTGGAACAGCTCTAACTATCGCACACTGTTCACTCACGAATACGACAACAAAAACAGTTACATCAAAAATACGTGGAACAGCTTTATGATTGGTATCACTCGTTGTAATGTGGCTCTTCAATATCTTGCTAAATTGCAACAGACCGAAACTGTTAAAGACTACACTAACGAAACTCTGTTTATTCGCGCCCTTTGTATGTATAATATTATGGATTGCTTTGGTAAATTCCCTATGCGCGAAGCTAGCGAAATAGACTATTCTACACAGCCTGCTATATTAACTAGGGCTCAAGCTTACACTAAGATTGAAGAAGATCTTAAAACCATTATCCCTCTTCTTAAAGAGAAAGGCGATGTGCCTTATGGTAGAATTACTAAAGCAGCCGCTCAGATGCTGCTTGCTAAGCTGTATCTTAATAATCAAGTGTACACCGGTACTGCTCCTACTTTTTCCGATGGTACTGCTCGTTGGAGCGAGGTAATCACAATTTGTGATGACATTATCAAATCGGGAAAATACAAACTTGCCGACGACTATTGGAAGCTGTATCTTGCCGACAACTCAGTATATTCTGACCAGACTGAAACTATACTTCCTATTGTTTACGATTGCACAGCCGGACTTAAAGGCATTCCATGGATTAATATTACTCTACACTACAACCAGAAATTTAACAATTACTCAAACTTTTGGAACGGCTGTTGCACCACTCCTACGTTCCTCGACACGTGGGACACTACCGACCCTCGCTATCAAGACAATCGCCTAAAATCACAAATCGGGTTCAACCTTGGTATCCTAATCGGACAACAATATGCTGCCGACGGTAGCGAAATTCTTGACCGTACAAAGAAACCTCTTCTTTTCACTCCCGACTTCAGTGTTCAGAATTCAACTGAAACTCAAGGCGCAAGAGTAGTGAAATATGCTCCCGACCCTACAACAACATACACTAGCGCAAGCGAAAACGACTTCCAATATTATCGCCTCGCAGACGTGTATCTAATGCGTGCCGAAGCTAAGCTGAGAAGTAATGCAGCCGGTGCTCTCGACGACATAAATGCAGTGAGAGAAAAACGCGGAGTTAGAAGTCTTACTGCCGCCGAGCTTAATCTTGAAGCTGTATATAACGAGCGTGGATTTGAATTCTACTGGGACGGTCCTAACCGTCGCAACGATATGGTAAGATTCAACAAATACTGCCCTGCTCGCTACGAGAAGCCTGAAACTCCGGTTAGCCAGATTCTTCTTCCTGTGCCTTTGAGCGCAATAGAAGCAAACCCCGAACTTGCCAATTAAATAGCAACTAACACAGGTAAATAGATAGGTATAGAGTTGGCGGTGATTTTATTGAACTATAAAATACCCTCCAACTCTATTTTTTTCATTTATAAATCTTCTTTCACTTCATGAGTTATATTAAATCTATATTATATTTCTGTCTGTTATCTTCTTGCTTTAGCATTTTTGCAAATCCGCCAAAAGAACTACCGAAATGGATCGAAGATGCTGTGCTTTATCAGATCTATCCGCCTAGTTTCAAAGACAGCAACGGCGATGGTATTGGTGATATTAAAGGAATAATCAGCAAGCTCGACTATATCCAATCTATCGGTGTTAATACTATATGGCTTAATCCTTGCTTTCACTCGGCTTTTAAAGATGGCGGCTACGATGTTATCGACTACTATCGTATAGCTCCTCGATATGGCACCAACGAAGATATTCGCAAGCTTTTTGATCAAGCACACAGGCGCGGTATGCGTGTCCTTCTCGACCTTGTTGCCGGACACTCGTCTGACCAATGCCCGTGGTTTAAATTCTCTCAACAAAAAAATAATAATTACTACTCTTCTCGATATATTTGGACTAACGACTCGTCGATTACTCCTCACAAATTTGTAAAAGGTAACTTTGACCGAAACGGCACGTATCTCAAAAATTATTTCGATTGCCAACCTGCTTTAAATTATGGATATGGAATTGTAAATCCCGAAAACTCGTGGGAACAACCTATCGACGCGCCTGCGCCTACTGCCACTCGCAACGAATTAATGCACATTATCGACTATTGGATGCAGATGGGTTGCGACGGATTCCGTGTCGACATGGCTGGCTCGCTTGTAAAAAACGACCCCGAATTAAAAGGAACCTCTCGGCTATGGCACGAGATAAGACAACATTTCCAAAGCCTTTACCCCGAAGGTATTCTCCTTGCCGAATGGAGCGCACCACAGAAAGCTGTGAAAGTGGGCTTTATGATGGATTTCATTATACATTTTGGCAAGACCGGTTATCGAAATATGATGTTTAACAATGCCGGTACTTTTCCACGCGACACTTGCTATTTCGACGCTCGCGGTTGCGGAAACCCTAACCCGTTTATCGACAACCTTATCGACTGTCTGGCTGCCATTGGCGACAGCGCACACATATCTATCCCAACGGGCAACCACGACTTTCAACGCCCAAATTGTGGCTCTAGAAACTCTATCGAACAACTTCGCACCAGCATGGCTTTTTTTCTAACTATGCCGGGTGTGCCTACAATATATTATGGCGACGAAATTGGAATGAAATTTATTGAAGGTTTGCCCGACAAAGAAGGAAGCCGGCTATCTAAAGGAAACCGTGCCGGATCTCGCACTCCGATGCAATGGGACAACTCAAAAGGTGCAGGTTTCTCAACTGCCAAAATTCAAGATTATTATCTTCCCGTCGACTCTTGCCTCGGATTTCCAAATGTCGCACAACAGCAGAATGACAGCAATTCTCTACTCAATTATGTAAAGCGTTTGCTGGATTTACGCACCCGATACCCCGAATTGGCTTGTCGCGGCGATATAGAATTTCTCCACTCTTCATCATCTCACTACCCTCTTATCTATGAGCGTACCAAAGGAAATGAACGAATATTGGTGTGTATCAACCCTACTGCAAAAGAATTAAAATCTTCACGAAGTGTGTCGAGAAAGATTAACAGCATCTCGGCTCTCAACGAAGTGTGCTGTGGCGGCACTCAAAAAATCAAAATTTATAAAAATAAAATAACGATTTCCTCTCCTAAGTTCTCTGTGGGGATATATAAAATCAAATAATTATGAGATACTATTTTATATTAATACTCGCTTTTTGCCTTTTCCACTCTCACGCACAATTTAAAAGTGATGAATGGAATATTGTAGCCGATAGTATCGACACAACCGATTATTATGGCGTTACGGTGGCTAACGGTATGCTGGGGCTGTTGTCGTCGCCCGAGCCGCTAAAGACCGAATGTGTGGTGCTTGCCGGCAGCTACGACAAATATGGACGTGGTGGCGTGAGCAATTTCCTTAATGGATTCAATATGCTCAACACCTCGCTGGCTGTCAACGGCAAAACTATCAATCGCAATAATATTTCCGACTTTAAGCAATGCCTTAATATGAAAGAGGCAATGCACTGCTCATCGTTCAACTATACCGACAAAGCTAAGGTTAATTATTCTTATCTAGCCTTGCGACAAGCGCCTTACTGTGCCTTGCTGGTTATTGAAATCGAAGCTCTCGACGATATTACAATCGACGTGCGAAACAATCAGGCTACTCCGGTATCTTTTCGCAATGGGACAAAACTATACAACGAGATTACTCGCCGACACGCAAATATTCAGCTGCTTTCGACCGAAGCTCTCAGCCCTACCGGAAAATTGAAAGTTTGCGCCACATCGTCGTTTATGTTTCCCGAAGAGGTAAATATGAAACCTCGTGTGATTCACAGCACATCAAACAACGACAGCCACACCATGCGATTCTCTCGCAGTATTGCTAAAGGCGAAAAATATCGCTTTGCCGTCGTTGGCAGCACTATCACTTCGGCTCACAACCCCGACCCTATGAACGAAGCCGAACGACTTACTATCTTTGCTTCTCTCGAAGGTATCGACCGACTTCTTAGCATTCACAAAAGCAAATGGAACGAACTGTGGCAGAGTGATATTATTATTGACGGCGACAATCAAGCTCAACAAGATGTGCATAATATGATTTATCACTTATATTCATTTGTAAGAGAAGGCTCTCGACTATCAATATCGCCAATGGGACTTTCGGGATTAGGATATAACGGACACATTTTCTGGGACGCCGACACATGGATTTTCCCGGCTCTGCTTATGTTGCAACCAAAACTCGCAAAGTCGCTTATCGACTACCGCTCCGACAGGCTAAAGGCAGCCAAGCAGAATGCTTATGAACATGGATATGCCGGAGCAATGTATCCGTGGGAGAGCGCAGAAACGGGATTTGAAGAGACTCCTGTATGGGCTCTTGCCGGCACATTTGAACATCATATCTCGGCGTGCGTGGGAAATGCGGCGTGGCTGTATTATAAAGCTACACAAGACCTTGAATGGCTCAGAAATGAAGGATACCCGATTATCGCAGCTACTGCCGATTTCTGGATTAGCCGTTCCGAACGTGGCGACGATGGTAAATTTCATATCCGAAATGTAGTAGCCGCCGACGAATATGCCGAAAATGTCGACGACAATGCTTATACCAACGGCGCCGCTAAAATAAATATGCTGGCAGCTTATGCAGCCTCAAAGTTGCTAAAAATCTCACCAAACGAAAGCTGGAAAACCGTTGCCGACAATTTGGCATTCCTCAAATTAGACGATGGCACTACTGGCGAACACGCATCATACAACGGACAAAAAATCAAACAAGCCGACGTAAATCTGCTTGCCTACCCACTTGCTCTAATTACCGACAAAGCGCAGATACTTAAAGATTTAGAATACTATCAAGAGAAAGTACCGGTGAAGAATACTCCCGCAATGACTCAAGCGATTTTCTCACTACTTTATTCACGACTAGGACAAAGCGACAAAGCATATTACTACTTCTGCGATGCTTATATTCCTAACCGGAACAAGCCGTTTGGCGTTATTGCCGAGACTAAAGGTGGTACAAATCCATATTTTATAACCGGAGCAGGCGGAGTGCTTCAGACTATTATGATGGGCTTCTGCGGACTTGAAATCACCGACAAAGGTATAACACAAATAAAAAGTACAATTCCAAGCAATTGGAAAAGCATTACATTGAAAGGCATTGGGTTAAAATCACAGCAATTCCAAGCTGTGAATCATTAAGATTCGTGCGAAGTTTTAACATAGCACGATGCAAGAGATTTCGTGTCGATTGATAATTCATATCAAGCAAAGCCGGAATATCTTTCAGCGGAATCTCTTGTATATAATACAAATAAATTGCCTCTCGCTGGCGCGGCGTAAGTTCGCCAATCGCCTTTTTAAGAGCAGCTCTCTGTTCGGGCAAAACATTCTCACACTGGTCATTATCCGATATTTCGACAATAAAATCATCATTTACAAAATCACTAATCGATAATGTCGACACATTTCGCTCCATCGAAGCTAATATTATTCGCTTGAGCGCAACAAATAGATAAGCCTTAATATTATTATTAGTGGCTATTAATTTTTCTCTCGAATTAATCAGCTTGACAAAAGTGTCTTGTATACAATCCTTTACCAGCTCCCTATCGCCGGTGAATTTACAGCCATAGCAAAACATTGCATCGCTAAAACGATAAAACAATTCAGAATATGCCTCTACATCACCGAGTAAAAAACTACTCCATAATATATCATCAGACAATAATGAAACTCTACGTTTTCGCATTTCTGTTTTTTCTACTAAAGATTAATATACATTGCGAATATACGCAAAATATATCATATTGTAAAAAAAACATTTTCTTTCGATAAATTTGCGCGACGACAAATATTTAAGTTTGCTTCCTATATGTAAACAGTTAGCGGTAATGCTCGTTATAGCCTTTGCCTTGACACGAAGGACAGCGTAGGTGTGCGCCGTGTGTTGCCGACACCATTTTATGACAATCATCGCACCAATGACGACTCGTTGAGCCATAAGCGACAACATCGTTGGCAATCGGACTCACTCCTGTCCCATTACAGAAACTGCAACGCTCACGATGCAAGCGGCTATTATTACTATTATATCCGCCACTATACGACGGAGCATTGGAATTTGGAGATGAACCATTCAGCAACCCATAGAAACTCAGCAACGACAATGCTTTTGTACTCCCAAGCCCGGCAGCCCGTGTTAAGAAATTTCCACCTTTTATCGTATAATTAAGCACTGTCTGCATCTGGCTTTGATATAAAATAAGACTCATCGAACAATCGGCAAATCCACCCATTGCCATAATCATATTATATTGCATCATAGCCGAATTATAAGCATTTGTAGCCTCCGTTTTCATCGCAGTGGCAACATTCATATACGACCCGCCAATCATAAGAAGCACATCTACATCATCACTATTAACAAAAGCATCGGCATTTTTAACCACACCACTATAATTACATGCTCGATACATTGATTCAATATCACCCTTTGTTACTGCATCAGCCGAGATATATCCCAGCAAACACACTAATAAAATCACATAATTTTTCATACCATTGTGCGAATTAAATTGTTTTAATAAAAATAGCTATTTATCTGATTATAAGCACAATAATTCAAGCACGATTATTTACCGTTTAAGCACGGTTTTTCACCATTTAGACACTACTATAAAGTTTTATGCGTAAAATCTGTTTAAATTAGAGAATAATGTTGTAATTTTGAACAATTTATATAGTATTATTGATTTGGATAAATTAGAATATCGACGCATTGCGGTAAAAATTGGTAGCAATGTTCTTACTCGCTCCGATAAGACACTCGACGTTACTCGTATGTCGGCACTTGTTGACCAAGTTGCCGAGCTACACAAGCGTGGTATCGAGATTATTATAATATCGTCGGGAGCAGTAGCATCGGGACGCGGCGAGCTGAAAAATATTATCAACAAAGAGCTCGATCCTGTGTCGGCTCGACAGCTATATTCGGCAGTAGGACAAGCCAAACTTATTAATCGCTATTACGAATTTTTCCGTGAGCATGGTATTGCTTGCGGGCAAGTACTTACAACAAAAGAGAACTTTGCCACACGCCAGCACTATCTAAACCAAAAACATTGTATGGAGGTGATGCTCGACAATGGAGTGATACCTATTGTCAACGAGAACGATACAATTTCGGTTACCGAACTTATGTTTACCGACAACGACGAGCTATCAGGACTTCTCGCCTCGATGATGGACACTCAAGCTCTAATAATATTGAGCAATATCGACGGTGTGTACGACGGCAACCCTGCCGAACCCACATCGAAAGTGATATCCGATATTATGCCCGACAGCAAAATCGACTCAAACAATTTCATTCAAGCCTCGAAATCATCGTGTGGTCGTGGTGGAATGGGTACTAAATACCGTATTTCGCAAAAAGTAGCCGATGAAGGGATTGCAGTGATTATTGCAAATGGAAAGCGTAACAATATCCTATCCACAATAATCGACAACGACAGAAACACTCCTTTCACAATGTTTCACCCCTCTAATCGTCCCACATCGAGTGTAAAAAAATGGATTGCACACAGCGAAGACTTTGCTAAAGGTGAAATAAGAGTAAACCAAGGAGCCTACGAAGCCCTCATCTCCGACAAAG
Organism: Muribaculaceae bacterium; assembly: GCA_028689665.1. Lineage (GTDB taxonomy): Bacteria > Bacteroidota > Bacteroidia > Bacteroidales > Muribaculaceae > JAQVCR01. Next base: position 4,650 of record JAQVCR010000035.1, on the reverse strand, counting down.
CGACGAGCCTGCTACCCGTAGGAATAACAAGCATCGACGGCGACTTTGAAAAAGATGATATTGTAAAAATCACATCACCCGATGGCACTACATTTGCCGTAGGTCGTGTATCGTGCGACAGCCTAAAAGCCCAAGCCCTCATCGGCAAGCAAGGCAGCCGCCCAATAATTCATTACAACTACTTATATATAGACAAATAAAAATATCTTAATAAATAATGGCAGTAGAAATAGTAGAAATAAGCCCTAAGGCTAATTCTTTGAAAAAATTTGTGAAGTTTAGCATCGACCTTTACAAAGGAAATGAATATTATGTCCCGGCATTGATAGCCGACGAAATTAATACACTTTCTCCTACTAGAAACCCCGCTTTTGAATTCTGTAGCAGTAAATATTTTATGGCTTATCGTGATGGTAAAGCCGTAGGACGTGTTGCCGCAATTATTAATAGAGTTGTGAACCAGCGCACAAATTCAAAGACTGTTCGCTTTGGGTTTATCGACTTCATCGACGACCCGGAGGTGAGCCACGCTCTTATCGACGCTGTCGGAAAATGGGGTAAAGAGAATGGATTAAACGAGATTGTAGGACCACTAGGGTTCACCGATATGGACCCCGAAGGAATGCTTACCGATGGTTACGACCAGCTAGGCACAATGGCAACCATCTATAACCACCCCTACTACGTTGAACATTTAAAAAATATGGGCTTTGAAAAAGATGCCGAATGGGTAGAATTTAAGATAATCATACCCGAAGGTATTCCCGAAAAGCATAAACGCATCAGCGAGATAATTTCAAAAAAATATGAAGTACGAAATGCCGAGTTCTCTAGCAAGAAAGAGATGGTAACAAAATATGGTCAAGATATTTTCAACCTAGTGAATGAAGCCTACGACCAGCTGTATTGCTATTCGCCACTATCACAACGACAAATCGACCATTATATTAAAATGTACTTCCCCATCGTAAGACTTCAGAATCTCTCGATAATAGTCGATAAGGAAGATAAGTTGATAGGTATCGGGCTAGCTATGCCATCGCTGTCTAAAGCATTGATTAAGAGCAGAGGTCGTCTTTTCCCTTTTGGCTGGTATCATCTTATCAAAGCACTAAAATGTCGCAACGATATTGTCGATTTGCTGCTAGTAGCCGTTAAGCCCGAATATCAGAGTAAAGGCGTTAACGCACTCTTATTCTCCGACCTCATTCCAAAAATTAGAGCAAACGGATATGTTTATGCCGAGACAAATCCCGAGCTGGAAGATAATCAGAAAGTACAATCGCAATGGCAATATTTCGACACTACAATGCACAAACGCCGTTGCACATTCAAGAAATCATTCTAATTAAAAATATTACAGCACTATGAACAGAAATGTAAAAATAGCCATTGGTAGTGTAATAATTGGTATTATTGCTCTCGTTTGTATCTTTATTGCCGTGCCATATTATAACGTTTGGCAACAAGAGATGTCGGGTAAAGCCGAATTTGCCAAAGCCGAGCAAAATCGTAAAATCAGAATTGAAGAAGCTAAAGCAAATCTAGAAGCCGAGAAGCTAAACGCCCAAGCCGAAATAGAACGTGCCAAAGGTGCAGCCGAAGCTATCAAGATTGAGAATGGCAGCCTATCGCCATCGTATATCCAATATTTATGGGTACGACAACAGAATAATCTTAACGACAAGACAGTAATTTATATCCCGACAGAAACGAATCTTCCTGTTCTTGAAGCCAATCGTTTTGCTAAATGATGAAATTTCGTAAGTGGTTACTTCGAGCCATTCTGTTTTTCTTTGGCTCAAGCATTCTAGCAGTTGTGGTACTTAAATGGGTACCCGTATATTTCACTCCACTTATGTTCATTCGCATCGCAGAACAAATATTTGATGGCGAGTCCCCAAAACTCAGCCACCAATGGGTATCGATTGACAATATGTCGAGAAATATGCCTCAAGCCGTAATAGCATCGGAAGACAACTTATTTCTCGACCATAGTGGCTTCGACTTTGCCCAGATTAAAGCCGCACGCAAAGAAGCCAGCAAAGGCAAACGAGTGAGAGGCGCAAGCACAATAAGCCAACAGACAGCCAAAAATGTATTCCTTTGGAACGGTAAAAGCTATATCCGCAAAGGTTTTGAAGCCTACTTCACCCTTTTTATAGAATTTATATGGGGTAAAGAAAGAATAATGGAAGTATATCTAAACTCAATAGAAATGGGCAAAGGAATATACGGAGTCGAAGCTGTTGCCAAAGAACACTTTGGCACATCGGCGGCAAATCTATCTAAAAGCCAAGCCGCACTAATAGCCGCATCTCTACCCAATCCCATAAAATTCAACTCAGCATCGCCCTCGGCATATATGAGACGCCGACAACACAACATAATGTCGCTAATGGGCAAAACTCGTCAATGGAAATCACGATAAGCCAACTCCTTCAATATAGTTTGATCGAGCCGACGCATTCTATATGCGAGACATCGCTTTTATATTGATATATTTCGGTCGCTCTACTCTTTATAAATACTAAAAATGGTAAATTCATAACACATTTACGTGAATTTTGCTAGCACACTTAATTAATACGAATACAAAGTTATCAAAATTTATTGCTTCTTCGTTTTATTAGTTTGTATTATATTTGCACTATGATTGATGCTACTATTTATTACCGGCAGATGAAGAGCCTTGCCTGCTCTTCTCACTCTTCTCTATCTTCGCGAATTAGAATTATCGGTGTCGCCCGACTATGTGTTTTCATTGCCACCTCCTTAGCAATATACTTTGTTTGGGGCAATTCGGCTGTTGCTGCGGTTATTCTCATTGCCGGTATTGTGGCTTTCCTTGCGCTGATAAAAACCCATGAGCATTTTTTCTTGCAACGTGAATTGTGTGAAGCTCGAATTAGCATTGCCGACGACAATATTAATCGCATTTCGCTAAATCTCGACAACGCGCCTAAAGGCGAAAAATATATCGACTCTGCCCACGCTTACAGCTACGACATTGATATTTTTGGAAACAATTCTATATTCTCTCTTCTCGATACCACTTGCACCGTCGCCGGGGCTGATGTTTTAGCCGAGTGGCTTTCCAAGCCGCTAGGCGTAGCCTACAACATCGCCGAACGACAAGATGCCATAAAAGAATTGGCGGCAAAGCCCGATTTTCGTGCCGATTTTCGTGCTTATGGAATCTCGGGAACAAGTGCCAACTCAACAAACTCGAACAATGAAATTAAGGCACAGCTGTCTAACAGGTTTTTCCGCATCACGGCTTACGTTTTCCCTTTCATTATGCTTGCCTCTATCATGCTATGGCTTTTCGGGCTGCTAGATGGCGCAATAATAGGATATTTATTTGCACTCGGAGTTATAATTGCAGGCGCAGGAGCGAAAAATACCGCCCGAATGCACAGAAAACTCGCAGCAACAGTCGACAACCTCACATCCAAGCATCAGCTATTACAAATTATTGAAAACGAAAATTTCAATTCTCCTCTGTTAAACGACCTCAAAAACAATCTGGTTGAAAATAACATATACGCATCGTCGGCATCAAAAAAGCTAGCTCGAATATTGACTAATCTCGACCAACGATACAACGTATTTTCATTCTCAATCCTTAACGGTTTCCTAATGTGGGACTATCGTCAACTAATTGCCGCCGACAAGTGGTATCGAGCATTCGGCTCACATATAAGCCGGTGGAAAGACATAACATCACAAGTAGATGCACTATGTTCCATCGCCACATTCGCATTCAACAATCCACATTACATCTTCCCCGCTCAAGACAAAGACAAGCAAATAATAATGCAGGCACACGACCTTAGACACCCACTAATCTTGCACGACAAATGCGTGCCAAACGATGTGGCAACAATAGGCAACGGAACATTTCAAGTAATCACAGGAGCTAATATGGCAGGCAAAAGCACCTATCTTCGCACCATTGCCGTGAATTTTGTGCTGGCATCCATCGGCTCGCCGGTGGCGGCAAAAGATATGATATTCAGCCCGGTGGAACTACTCACAGGGCTGCGCACCACCGACTCGCTCCATGAAAATGAATCTTATTTCTTCGCCGAGCTGAAACGACTAAAGTATATCATCGACCGTGCCACAGCAGGAAAACAAATGTTGGTAATCCTCGACGAAATTCTCAAAGGCACCAACTCGGTAGACAAGCAAAAAGGGTCGCTCGGTCTTGTCGAAAAGCTCACATGCCTCAATGTAGGCGGAATAATCGCCACACACGACCTAATGCTCGGCTCACTTGCCGACAAATTTCCTAATAAAATAACTAATTATAGATTTGAATCCAATCTCAGCGACAATTCACTGATTTTTCCATACAAAATAATGCCGGGTATAGCAAAAAATATGAACGCATACTTTTTAATGCAAAAGATGAACATAATATAACTATGTTAATCATTATTATTATAGAAAAAACTGTTATAAAATTCTGAGAAATTGTGCTGTTTACGAACTATTATTTTTACTTTTGCCTACAAATACCTGTTGGCGGAATTAATTTAATGCATACTTAATTCTGCCAATGGGCTTGTCGTTAATGAAGTTTACGTATTGCAGAATGGTAAGTGCACTAATTTTGCCAATGATTCTGGCAAACAAACCATT
>JAQVCR010000010.1 GCA_028689665.1 Muribaculaceae bacterium | reverse complement strand
GAATGGTTTGTTTGCCAGAATCATTGGCAAAATTAGTGCACTTACCATTCTGCAATACGTAAACTTCATTAACGACAAGCCCATTGGCAGAATTAAGTATGCATTAAATTAATTCCGCCAACAGGTAACAAAAATTTCCTTTATATCAAATATATGTGTCAAATATAAAATTGGCGTATATTCTTAAATAGTGATAAAATATGATAGAGAGCTATTTATTTACAAAAAATAGTAGTAAATTAGCGTAATATTAAGGCATGGATTGACAGATTAAACTATTATGTCTTTTTGTGGTCTAAATAGCAATATATAATTTAAATTTAAAGCTATGCTAAGAGTTATTTATACATTATTTCTTTTAATCTTTTTGACTATTAGTAATATCTCGGCACAGGATTACGATGATATTTATTATGACTCATCTAAAGATAATCATAAAATAGTTGTTCGTGAAAATCAGATCAACTATATTAGCAACGAATCTGAACTAGTAAATGGAAGAGATGTTGATGAATATAATCGACGTGATTATTATGATCCATCTTACGAAAATGATAGTATTAACTATGTTGACTCGTTATCTGTATCTTCTTCAAATTATAATGTTGAAAATGCATCGCAAGAAGATTATCAATATACGCGAAGGATTAAGAGCTTTTATAATCCGGTAGTTATAATAGAGACAACTAATCCATATATATATGATTATTCATATATATCGCCTTTGGCATATGGGTATAGCTATTATTCGCCTGCATATATGGGTGCTTCTTGGAATTGGTATTCTCCATGGAGTTGGGGATATGATCCGTGGTATAATCCTTATTGGAGTTATTATAATTATGGATATGGCTGTTACCCACATTGGGGACATTCTTGTTATCCTCATTATCCTCATTATCCTACTTATGTTCCGGTTAATACGAAGCCCGGTTATCACCAAAGCAACGGAGGAAGACGCCCCGGTAAATATAACCAATCAACATCGAACCGCCCGGGTTATGCTACAGGAAACAATAATCGCCCGGGTTATTCAACATCCGGACGTCGACCGAGCAATAATAATAGTTATAATGGAGGTAATACAAACAAGAATAATAATGTTTCATCGTCTTCTAACAATCATAGAACTTCATCATATAATAGTAATAGGAATAATAGCGACAATAACAACACTTATAGGAATAGCTATAACAACAGAAATAATAGTCGCCCGAGTTATGACAGTAATGATAATAATAGCTCTAGGGGCAATAGCTATACCCCAAGTTCTCCATCGAGAGGGAGCGGTAGTTCGTCAGGAGGCTTCGGCGGTGGAGGCGGAAGAAGAAGATAATAATTAAAACAAAAGATATTATGTATAGTTTAAAGAATTTATTAGCGTTGACGTGTCTTTTGGTACCTATGTTTATACAGGCGCAAGATGCTAATGATGTATATAGATTGTCTCAAACAGATTTAAAAGGCACAGCAAGGTTTGTTTCTATGGCTGGAGCATTTGGCGCATTAGGCGGCGATTTGAGTACATTGACTCAGAATCCTGCAGGAATAGGAGTTTATAGAAGCTCGGATGTAGGAGTATCATTAAATTTTGATTTTCAATCAGCTACTGCAAAACAAAATAATCAGAATGTAGGAGCTACCAATCAATTTAAATTCAATTGTAATAATGCCGGTTATGTAGGGGCTTATAATCTAAATTCTGATTTAGTGCCTAATTTTAATTGGGGATTTACATATAACAGAGCCGCTTCTTTTAATCGTCATACAAAAGGAGGCATAAATAATCTCAATTCATCATTAAGCAATTATATAGCATGGGGAACAGATCTAGCCGGAGTGTCAGAAGGAGATCTTGCAACTTCAAAAGGATTTGACCCATATCAAGATGGCAATGCACCATGGTTAAGTATTTTGGCTTATGACAGCTATTTGATCAATCCTAACAGTCAAGGTGAAAATTTCCAAGGTCTTTACGGAGATGGAACATTGGCAAATGGTGAATTTGAAACAATTGAAGAGGGTGGAATAAATGAATATTCAATAAATTTGGGTGGAAATATTGCTCATAAAATATATTGGGGATTAGGGTTTGGTATTACTGATATTAATTATGAATCTTATACATATTATGGTGAATCGATGACAAACGCCTATATTACCGATTCTAAAGGAGTAAAGACAAAAGGTGAAGCCGACTATGGATTACAAAATGGGCTTCATACTTATGGCTCAGGATATAATCTAAAATTTGGATTAATATTTAAACCGGTTAACTCTTTTCGCTTAGGCTTTGCATTTCACACACCGACATATTACTCACTTAAAGATGAGGCTTGGGCAGATATGGGATTTGAATACAGTAATGATATAGGTAGTGGAAGTGCTGTTACAAATAATAGCTACTACGGCGAGAGTTGGTATCAGATAAGAACTCCATGGAAGTTTATAGCAAGTGTGGCGGCAATAGTAGGTAAAAAGGGAATAATAAGTTTCGATTACGAATATATAGGCTATCAGACAATGTCGGTGCTATCGGATCGCGGATATGAATATCTAGATACTAAATCAAGAATAGGCGATTATTATAAAGCATCGAGCATTTTTAGAATTGGTGGAGAATACAGAGTTAATAATAAATTGAGTGTTCGTGCGGGATATTCATATCAGACATCGCCGGTTAACGATGAGGCATATAATAATAGAATGAATATATATGCTTCGGGCACGATACCTTCTTATTCATTTATGAAGATGCAACAATATATTACTGTAGGGTTAGGATATAGATATAAATCAATATACACCGATTTGGCTTATTCCAATCAACGCAAAGAGAGTGAGTTCCACGCATTTTCACCGGTCTTATATTCTAATGGTATAGAGCCATCACCAACAGCTAAATTAATAGATACTAATAATCAGTTAGTATTTACATTTGGATTAAGATTTTAGAGAACTATTTAAATAAAAATTTAGGCTGAGATGACTTATTAGTTGTCTCAGCTTTATATTTTTACTATTAGTTTTATTAAATTTGTACTACAAATAATAATATGATGGTTCCATACACACTGCCCGAAAATATAGATTTAAACAATGCCGAGTTTCAGACTTTGTGGCAGTTAATAACGAAGACGCAACAATCGGTATTTCTTACAGGAAAAGCAGGAACAGGGAAAAGCACATTCCTTAAATATATATGTAATAACACTTCTAAAAAGTTTATAGTGTTAGCACCTACCGGAATAGCTGCCGTAAATGTCGGAGGAATGACAATGCACTCTTTTTTTAAGATGCCATTGAAACCATTACTTCCCGATGACCCAGAATTTACAGCTAGACGGATACGTAAGACCTTAAAATATAATAAAGACAAGGTGAAAATATTAAAAGAGCTCGATCTTATTATAATAGATGAGATTTCAATGGTGCGTCCGGATATGATTGATTTTATGGATAAAGTATTAAGGGTGTATTGTGAAAATATGCGAGAACCATTTGGCGGGAAACAAATACTATTTGTAGGGGATATATTTCAACTCGAGCCGGTAATTACTCCTGATATGCGCGATATATTGCGACGATATTATAAACAATTTTTTTTCTTTAATGCTCAAGCGTTTGAACAATTAAATTTAGTTCCAATTGAGCTAAAGAAAATATACAGGCAAGATAATGAAGATTTTATCAAACTTCTCGACAATATAAGGATTGATAAGTTGATGCCATATCAGTTAGAAGCAATAAATAAGCGATATTCACCTAATTATGTTCATGAAAAAGATGAATTCATAATTACATTGGCCTCTCGACGAGATATTGTAGATTATATAAATCAAAAAAAACTTGATGAAATAGATGCACCTGAATTTAAATTTATAGGTGAGATTACAGATGAATTTCCATTACAGAATCTACCCACGGCAAAAGATTTAATTTTAAAGGTGGGAGCTCAGATATTATTTGTGCGAAATGATAAAGATCAGCGTTGGGTAAATGGGACACTTGGACGAATTTGTAGCTTAGATGAAGATGTGGTGGTAGAGCTTGAAGATGGCTCAGTGTATTCCGTAGAGCCGGCAGAGTGGGAAAATATACAATATTCCTATGATGAAAAGAAAAAGGCAATTACTGAAAAATTATTGGGAACGTTCAAGCAGTATCCACTAAAACCGGCTTGGGCTTTGACCGTACACAAAAGTCAAGGACTTACATTTAATAGGGTAATTATTGATTTTGGTGGAGGTGGTGCGTTTGCAGGAGGGCAGACTTATGTTGCATTATCTCGTTGCAGGTCGCTTGATGGCATCACGTTGGCAAACAAGATTACCCCTCGCGATATTATAGTAAATCCGGCAGTTGTCGATTTTAGTCGACGTTTTAATAATAGTGTAATAATTAAAGATGCGCTAGTACATGCTGAGGCTAAATTGAAATTGAATAGTGCTGCAAAAGCGTTTGATAATGCTAACTATGCCGATGCGGTAAATGATTTTTTTGAGGCTAATAGTATTTTTAATGTAATGTCTCAAGAGTCGACAAAAAGATTAATACGTAGGAAATTAAATGTCCTAAAGTCGCAACAGATACTTATTGATAATCTAAAATCGACAATTAATCATCAGAATGAAAAATTAAAGAGATTGGCAAAGGAATATGTTGATATGGGGAAACTTTCAGTTGCTCCCAGTTCAGATGTTGTCTCTGAAGAAAGTATAGATTATAATAACAGTGAATCTTCCATTGATTCGGTCGCTGTAAAATCGGCTATTGCAAATTATAACAAGGCGATAGAAATTTGCCCCGATTTTATTGATGCATATTTCGAGAAAGGTAAGTTATATTGTAAGCTTGGTGAATATGAACAGGGAATTATATATATAAAGAAAGCAAATGAGATTGATTCTACTAATCCTGATGTGCTATTTGAATTAGGGAAGGCACATTTATGTATGAAAGATTATCCGCAAGCATTAAAAATGCTCAAGAAAGCTAATAAATATTCAACATCGAAATATGAAATTTATGTGGCTCTTGCCGATTGCTATTCTAAAATTGGTCTTGAAGAAATGGCAGATAAATATAATGAAATGGCAGCATCTTTAATTAATAAGAAAAAGAACAAGAGATAATATCATTAAAATATTACCTCTTGTATATATATTATAAATATGAAATATTAATTTCTATTTATTCACTTGGAATTTGTTCCACCCATCTTTAAGGTTATCAACTACTTGATGTGCGGCTGCAATACCGGCATTGATATTTGCTTCGGCTGTCTGCGCCCCCATTTTCTTAGGTGTAAAGAATACTCTTCCCGGTGCTTCAGCAAGAATGGCATCGGCCGATTCGGGCTTAATATCTGAGATATATTTAATATCTGTACGTTCTTTTAGAGCTTCAATTAGTCCTTCTTCATCAATAATTTCCTTGCGAGCGGTATTTATTAAAATACCTTTCTTAGGTAGAAGAGTTATAACTTCTTTTGTAACCGATTTTTTCGTAGCAGGTGTTGCTGGAATATGTAATGATACAAATTGGTTTTTTGTATATAATTCTTCAACACTGTGAAGTGGAGTGATTCCTTCTGCTATTAGTATTTCGTCTTTGACAAATGGGTCTAATGCACTTACATTCATCCCAAATCCTTTAGCTATTCGTGCTACATTTCTACCTACTTGACCATAAGCATGAATACCAAGATTCTTTCCTTTAAGCTCAATGCCCGATGTGCCATCAAATTGATTGCGAATCATCATTACAAGCATACCAAAAACTAATTCGGCTACTGCATTAGAGTTTTGTCCCGGTGTATTCATCACACAGATTCCTTTTTCGGTAGCAGTTGAGAGATCGATATTATCATATCCGGCTCCTGCACGTACAATGACTTTTAATTGTTTTGCTGCGTCAAGGACTTCTTTATCAACAATATCGCTTCTTACGATTAGTCCATCTATATCAATAATAGCTTTGATAAGATCAGACTTTGTGCCTTTCTCAAGAATAATTGCTTCATTTCCTGAATTAGCAATTACTTCTTTTATACCCTTAACAGCTTCTGTTGCAAAAGGCTTTTCTGTTGCTATAAGTATTTTCATTATCTTATGATTAATGATTTTTTTCAAATTCTTTCATTGCATTTATAAGGACATCTACGCTTTCAATTGGTAGCGCATTGTAAAGTGATGCTCTGAAACCACCAACAGAACGGTGTCCTTTTATTCCTACAATGCCTTTGGTTGATGCAAAGTCGACAAATTCTTTTTCTAGTTCTGTAAATTCTGGCTTCATAACGTAGCATACGTTCATTATTGAACGGTCTTCGTGGGCTGTAGTCCCTACAAACATTTTGCTTGAGTCGATAGCATCGTATAATTTAGTAGCTTTAGCTATATCTCTTTTCTCTAATTCCTTAATTCCGCCAAGCTCTTTATACCATTTAAGTGTCTGAAGAGCAGCAAAAATAGGGAGTACAGGAGGAGTGTTAAACATTGAGCCTTTTTTAATATGTGTGCGATAATCTAGCATTGTAGGAATAGAACGTTCCACTTTTCCTAATGCAGATTCTTTTACAATTGCGATAGTTACACCTGCCGGAGCTAGATTTTTTTGCGCACCTGCATATATTAAGTCATATTTAGATACATCAATAGGACGCGAGAAAATATCGCTTGACATATCGGCTACTAATGGGATAGGTGAGTCGATGTCTTTTCTTATCTCTGTACCGTAAATGGTATTATTGGTGGTGATGTGGAAATAGTCGGCGTCGGTTGGTATTGTATAGCCTTTAGGAATGAATGTGAAATTGGCTTCTTTAGATGATGCTACAATATCTACTTCTCCAAATAGTTTTGCTTCTTTTATTGCATTTACTGCCCATGTTCCTGTCTCTAGGTATGCTGCTTTCTTTGCTAGTAAATTGAAAGGAGCCATACAGAATTGAAGGCTGGCACCTCCGCCAAGGAATAATACATGATAACCTTCTGGAATGTCAAGTAGTTCTTTTACTAGTGTCGCTGCTTCTTCAATTACAGCAGTAAATTCTTTGCTGCGGTGAGATATTTCAAGAATTGAAAGTCCGGTTCCTGCGAAGTCTTTAATGGCTTCGGCTGTGTTATTTAGAGTGTATTCACTCAAAATTGATGGACCTGCATAAAAATTGTGCTTCTTCATTTATCTTTATTATTTAATTATATGTTCAATGTATATTGGTGCAAATTTAATATATTTTCATAAATATCGCATAATGATAAATATAAATGTATACCCTCATTATGAATTTGTAACAGTGTAATTATTAATTTCAACTAGAGCAGACAAGCGACTAATGGCATAATTGTCATTTCGTCGCTTGTCTGTATATGAAATATTAATAATTTTCATTGTCTTTATTTTGTTATTTATTCTCGATTGCTTCCTTTATATTTGGTAGCTCAAGATTATAACCTTTTTTCTTATCTACATGCTTGAGTAGTATTCCTAGAGCAAGTGCCGCTAAGCCAAGCCCTGCAAGCATTATGAGTGGTGCTGTATAGTCATATTGTGTGGCGGCTGCTTCTGCAGAAATTACGCCGCTCTTAGTTTGTGCCACTAGTTCAGCATTTGTGCTATCAAGTATCTTTCCTATAAGCATAGGGAATAGCCACAGCCCGATGTTTTGAATCCAGAAAATTAATGAATATGCTGAGCCAATCACTTTCTCATCTACTAGCTTTGGAACGCTTGGCCATAGTGATGCCGGAACGAGGGAGAATGAAGCTCCAAGTACTAATATTGTGATATATGCTACAATCACACCACTAATTGCACTACCTTTAAATAGAGGTAAGATAAAGGCAAATGTGAGGTGGCATGCTACTAATAGAAGGGATCCAAAGATAAGCATAGTTGCAGCTTTACCTTTATGGTCAACAATTTTTCCAAGTATCGGGGTTATGCCTACTGCAAGTAGTGGGAATACTGCAAATATTGTTTCAGCAGATTGGCGCATATATCCCATATAGCAATATCCTAAAAGGAAGATGCCTGAAACGACCAGCATTATATTGCTTAATGGCTTTTTTATAAAGTTGCTTGCAAATGCAGTTGCTGCGACAAACAACATTATTATATATTGTACTATCGTTACTGATTCGCTTGCCCAAAAAGAATCGGCTGGAACTTCGGTGAAGGTTAAATTGCATTGAAGCATATTAACTGCATATTTTTGGAATGGGAATATTGCAGAATAATATAGAACGCATAAAAGGGCTACAAGCCAGAATCCTCCACTTTTTAATATTGCACCTACGTCGGAAATCTTAAATGGATCGTCTTTGTCTTCTGCTTCGCCTGTCTGCGAGTCAAGCTTCTTATCCATAAAGAAATATACGATAAACATAATTAATGTTATCATGAGCAATATTACGCCGAATGCTACTGAACGCGATACGTCGATGTTTCCACCTAATTTTGCAAAGAATGGTGAAAAGATCATACATGTAGCAACACCTAATCGTGCTAGTGCCATTTCAGAGCCCATTGCTAATGCCATTTCACGTCCTTTGAACCATTTTACAATACCTCTTGAGACTGTGATACCTGCCATTTCGACTCCACACCCAAATATCATAAAGCCTACAGCTGCAAGCTTTGCGGAAGAGGGCATACCTAAGTAGAATGGAGAGATACCTAATTCGTCAAATCCGGGTATGTAATTAAGGTGATTTGTAAACCAAATATCCAGCTCACTACCGATAAAGCTATCGGTTACTGCATAATAATTAATAAAAGCACCCACTAGCATTACACATCCAGATAAAAGAGCGGTGAATCTTACACCCATTTTATCGAGAATGATACCTGCAAAAATTAAGAAGAATACGAATACATTTAGAAATGTTTCTGATCCTTGCATTGTTCCAAATGCAGTGGAGTCCCACCCACGCATAGATTGCATTAAATCCTTAATAGGTGATAATATGTCCATAAATATATATGAACAGAACATTGCTAGTGCGAGTAATAACAGGGCAGTCCATCTGATTGCCGGAACATCTCGCATCACTGTTTTAGCGTTATCCATAATTATGTTTTAGATAATTTTATGTGGTTATATATTAATATTAATTTTATATCTTATTAAGCTATAGCTAGATGGCAATATATATATATTGAAACCTTAGTTATATATCACTAATCGCTTATTGTCGCTTTTCTCGTAGCTACTTTATCCGTTTTGTTAGCAAATGAGATTACAAAGTTACACATTTCTACTGAAAACGAAAAACAAATATCTTTTTAATTAAAAATAATCTACAATAATAACTTAAAAAATAGGCTGCCTCTAAAAAGCAGCCTATTTTGATTAATTTATTCTGTTGTTTTTTTCTTTTTTCGTGGCTTTTTTATTGCCGATTCAGTTCCTGCTTTTTCATCTTTGTCTTCTTTTAAGATGTTGTTTCTCATTAGGGCAACTTCTTTGTTCAGGGCTTCAATTTCATGAGCTTGATTACGAATAGTTGTTAGCAGGGCATTCAATTCTTCGTTCTCAATAGATAATGGGTATTGCTCTTCTACTCTTACGATGAAATCGGAGAGAATGTTCATATAGTTTGTAAAAGCCTGATATGGGGTTTCGTAAGGGCTGTAGTGTGAGTGTACTGAGCCGTCGTTTCGGTGTTTAGTACACATATAATAGAAGTGGTCGCTAGTTTGAATATAATTCCAGTCTTGTTTAATTTTTCTATCACTACATAGGCGAACTCGTTCGGCAATTGAGTATAATTTTTCAAAAGCTTCATTTTGGAGGTCATTACCAAGCCATGCGCTTGTGTCTCTTGCTTCGTCTGCCCACGACATAGGGAATGGAACGACAAGTTCTCCAACAGGTTTTAATTTAGCTATTGCTTCAGCAGGAGTGATAAATGATATTCCATTTTCGAATGCAAATCTAGGAATAGCTTTTATAAATTCAAATATTCCGGATTCTTTGGTCTGCAGTTCGCCAAGAGCTTCAAAATTCATAAATAGATTAACAATTTGTTCTTCTTGAGGAAGATTGTTTATCCAGCTTGCAAATTTATCGGCTGTGAGTGGATATTCTCTCCATTCTGTATTGCTAAAATGAAAAGAAATATCGTCAGAGAATTTAGAGTTTTTGAGTAATAGCTTTAGCTTTGGTGCTGATGCTGATGAATATAAATAATTTGGTGATTTCCAGCCTAATATATGCTTAGCTCCGTCGGTAATCATTCCTTTGAATCCCATTGCATATACCATTGAAGCAATGTCGTCGGAATAAATCAACTCGGTGTTTCTAAAAACTTTAGGTGTAATTCCGAATAATTGTTTTATTTTTTCATCGTGAGCCACAACTTGTAGCTTGAATTCTTCAGGATCAATTAGCGATGCGAGAGAGTGTGCATAAGTTTCGGAAAGGAAATCGACACAACCGGTAGCTACTAGTTCTTTCAACGAATCGATAAATTCGGGTACATATTGTTCTAGTTGCTCCATTGCTGTTCCTGTGATAGAAAATGTAACTTTAAATTTAGAGCCATACATTTTCACCATTTCTTTTAAAGTCTCGGTGGCCGGAAGATAAGAACGTTGAGCAATACGCGTGATTATTTCGTCGTTTGCAAAATCGTCATAATAGTAGTGGTCGTTACCAATATCAGTGAAACGATATGTTCTAAGTCTGAAAGGTTGATGTATCTGGAAATAAAAACAAATAGATTTCATTATAGTATTATTTTTAGTTTTAGAAAGAATGATTAATTATTTTGTTGTATATGTCGATTACTTTGGCACCGGCTTTTTTCCATTGAATTGTATCAATTTCTTCAAGTCCGTTTTCACGAAGCTGCTTATACATTGCCGGATATGTGATAATAGAATATATTGCGTCGGCCATCGAATCGATGTCCCAATAATCAATTTTAATAACATTAGATAGAATCTCGGCGCACCCTGATTGCTTAGAAATAATAGAAGGAACTCCCATTTGCATTGCTTCTAGGGGCGAGATGCCAAATGGCTCGGATACTGATGGCATAATATATACATCACTAGCTTTAAGCATTTCATACACTTGGCGGCCTTTCAGAAATCCTGTAAAGTGGAATCGATCGGCAATATCGCGTTTTGCAGCAAGACTAATCATTTTTTCCATCATATCTCCACTACCGGCCATAACGAATCTAACGTTATGCTTTTTTTGAAGGACTTTAGTTGCAGCCTCAACGAAATATTCAGGGCCTTTTTGCATAGTGATTCGGCCAAGAAATGTTACGATTTTTTCTTTAGGCTTTTTCACTATCATATTTGCTAATTCTTCACTTAGTGGTTCTACGGCGTTATGTACAGTGGTTACTTTAGCTGGGTCGATCCCATATTTTTCAATAACTGTCTGCCTAGTGAGGTTGCTGACTGTGATAATATGGTCGGCTTGATTCATACCATCTTTTTCAATAGCAAAGACAGTGGGGTTGACATTACCGCGAGATCTATCAAAGTCGGTTGCGTGAACGTGAATAACTAGCGGTTTCCCTGTAACTTGCTTTGCATGTATTCCGGCTGGATATGTAAGCCAATCGTGTGAGTGAATAATATCACATGGGGTAGTACGAGCAATCACACCGGCTACTATTGAGTAGTTGTTGATTTCTTCGATTAGATTATCGGGGTATTTACCCGAGAATTCGATACAGCCTAGGTCGTTTGTGCGCATATAATTGAAATCGGCATAAATATGATCTCTAAGATCATAGTATTGCTGTGGGTTCATTATATTTCCTATACGCCCATCGACGTAGTCCCAGTTTACGTCGCGCCAAGCAATCGGTACACAGTTAGCTCCGATGATGTTAGCAAAACTTTTATCTTCGTCTCCAAATGGCTTTGGTATAACAAAAGTAATATCCATATTTCCATTTTCATTCATACCTTTAGTTAGTCCATAACTTGCAGTACCAAGCCCTCCGAGAATATGAGGTGGAAATTCCCACCCAAACATTAATGCTTTCATATATATAGAAAGAATGTATTTGATGTTGTTTTTATTTATCTATAATATTAAGTCTTTTAAAAAGACGTAGAACGGAGAGCACTCCGGCCACATTCATGGCAAAGCTTATTGCTCCGTGCCCTGCAAATGGAGGGTTACCATCATATAATTCTGATAGCGATCCGATACAGTCTTGTGTCATGTCGTCTTCAAATCCTATCATCATTCGTTCAATGAAATGAATACGTGATATTCCGAATACTTTAATATAAGAATCGGTGTAGAATGACATTAACCATGGACGAATAGAACCTTGAAAATACGCATATTCTCTTTGTTCGGGAGAGCCGTAATAGTTTGGCGAATAACCAAAGCTTTTAGGACTTAATGTTCTAAGTCCTTTAGGTGTTAAAAGTTCTCGAGTAACCACATCTAGAACAGTTTTACGCTGTTTTCTATCAAGTGGAGAATATTCAAGACCGGCAGCAATTATCATATTTGGCCTTACACTTAAATCGGTGTAATTGCCGTCGACATAGTCATAAAGATAGCCATAATCATTATAGAATGTGTTGACAAAGCTATATTTTAGTTTTTCTGATATTGCTGTGCATTTCTCAACAAATTCTTTTTGTTCGCTATCGTTTTCAAAAATTGAAAGAGCAAACATTAAATCATCGTACCATAAAGCATTAAATTCGACAAGGTATCCACTTCGTGGTATTATTGGTGTTCCATCGGCATTAGAAGAGTCCATCCACGATATTGGTCGTTTAGTGCCGTCTGCCGAAACTAATCCATTGTCGTTATAATGTAAGATGGGGTGCTTTTGGTCGATTATATAGTTTATTACATCATAAATAAATTTGCCATATTTTTCTTTTGTGTCTTCTATCCCATATTTTTTACAATAAGAATGTATTGCCCAAATTGCCCATAGAGGCACATCTGGGAGGTCGATATATTGTAAATCTTGGTCTGGCTCTCCTGTCGACATAAATTTGTACATTCGTTCTATTGCAGTCGACATTATAAGCTCAAAGTCGGGAGTGTGATGTATATCTATTGTGGCACCGGGAAGTGCTATAAATTCGTCTCTAGCTCTAACTTTAAACCATGGGTAGCCGGCAACAAGGAAATTATCATCACCCTTCTTTAAATAGAATTGTTTTGCTGAATTTTTGAGGCAATTATAGAAACTTGAACGAGGAGTGCGTGATTCTAGCTCTGTTTCGTAAAGTTTACCGAAGTTTCTAGTGCTACGCTCTTCAGTTCCTGCTGAAAAGTATATACTTTCTCCTTTTTTTATTGATAGCTCAAAGTATCCGGGAACAAAAAGATCTTCTTTATATGGGATTCCTCTTTCTTCGTCTTTTTGATATTCAATTCCTTTATACCATGTGGGGTAGAATGTAAATTTGGGCTTATGGCTGAATTGTAGATATAAATTTGGGTATCCATTATATAGACAGCACGAGATTCCATTAATACATTCTTTATATCCTTGATTTGCTACACCATTAGCAATACATAGGCTATTAGCATTGCGGAAAGCTAAAAAAGGACGAAATTGCAACGTTGTGGGGGAGTGTGCTTCAATTAGTGTATATTTAATTATGATTCGATTTTCATGTGAAATGAAAATTTTCTCTTTTGTAAGAATAACACCTCCTACACGGTAAGTTGTCTTGGGGCTACTATCACAATTGTACTCTCGAATATATTTATGTCCGTTGGGACTAAAACAATTATTATTGTATTTGTGTAGTCCGAGATTAAAAGGAGCACCGTGTTGAATAACGGTCTCATCGAGAGATGATAGTAGTACGTGGTTCTCATTGTCTATTTCGGGTATTGGAATAACAAGAAGCCCGTGTTGCTTACGAGTGTTACACCCAACGACTGTAGTACAATGATAAGCTCCCGATTGATTAGTCCTCAGCATCTCTTTGGGTAAGGATTGCTCAAGGTTAATCATCAAGCTTTTATCAAATTTTAAATAGCTCATTATATAGAGTGTTTTAGGTTATTAGTTAAAAAGGAGCATAATGTGCGTCCTTGGTCGGTACGAATTTATAAAAAAAAGCAAGTATAAGCAAGTAAAATCAAGAAAAATAAATGATTTGTTAGATAATTGTATTATTCAACACCATTTTTATGGAATTTAAATGTTAAGTTCGTTTCTTATAGTGGTAATAAAATCCCAAAACCCGTTCTCAATAGGTGCAATTAATGATTTTTTTGTCTCCTGATTTCTTGGAAGATATATATTAAGTCCATTATGAATACACTTAATATGGACATCGGCGTCCATTACAATCGGCTCGCCATCGAGGTGCATAACTCCATGTTTGTTGCGATGTATTGTCAAGTCGTTGGTGCGAAATGAGTGTATGTTTGTGTCTTGGTCGATATGCTTGGTAAATAGCAATATTCCTATCATCGCTGTATCAAGAGGGGTGAATGGGTGTATTACAGTAACATCAATTAGCCCGTCTTGCATATTTGCTTGAGGGGTGATAAAGGCATTGTTGCCATATTGAGATGCGTTTCCGCAAGCAATAACAAAAGCTTTTTCGGTAATTACTTTGTCGCCGGTTTCAATAGTATATTCTTGACTACGATATTTAAGATATTCGGCAAGAGTCTTTTTGAAATATGTTAATGGACCTCGTTTTTTTGATTCTGCAAATTTTGCGCTGATGTGCGCATCAAAACCTATTCCACATGTGCAAAAAAATGGTCGATTATTAGCAGTGCAGTAGTCAAACGATTCGATATAATTATCGTTTACTATTTCTAGTGCTTTCTCAGGGTCAAGCGGAATATTAAGATGTCGAGCAAGCCCATTTCCTGAGCCACAAGGAATAATTCCAAGTGCTACTTTTGAATCAATTATAGCAGCCGCTACTTCATTAATAGTTCCATCTCCGCCAACAGCAATAACACCGTCAAAGTTTTCATTAATAGCTTGCTGAGCAAGCTCTGTGGCATGCCCGGGACGCTGAGTAAATCGAATTCTAGTGTCAAATTGTGCTGAATCGATAGTCTTTGCAATCGTTTCAGGTATATATTCTTTATTGCTTGTTCCCGATATGGGATTGATTATAGCCAGTATTTTATGCTTTGCCAATTTATTTGTTCCTATTATTTAATTGCAAAGTTAGTAAAAATGAGCAGACGACAAAACACGCATACATGTTTTTGTCCGATTCTTAGAGAAGAGAGTCAGACTAAAGATGTTTTACACAACAAATAAGAATATTCAAGCTATTCTTGGAATGCAGTGGAAATCTTGACTTTAGCAAATTCTATTATTATATCGGCAACTTCTGATGCTGATAGATTGGTAGAATTAATGCATAAATCGTATGATGATGCTTTTCCCCATTCTTTATCTGTGTAGAAGTTATAGTACCCCGCTCTTAATTTGTCTTTTTTCTCTGCAATATTTTTTGCATCTTCTTTAGATAAACAGTCTTTACGTGTTGTTATTCTTTTAATTCTATCGTCTAACGATGCATGAATAAAGATGTTTATGCAACAAGGGTGATTTCTTAAAATATAATCTGCACTTCTACCAACAATTACGCAAGAATTTTTTTCTGCAAGATCTCTAATCACATTACTTTGTGCAGAATAAATATTACCGGGCGATAGGGGAGTCGATTCGACAAAGAATGAAGATGCATTATAGGTAAGATTATATGAGAAAATATTATCAAAAAAGCCGGGCGATTTTTCATCGGCAGCTTCAAAAAATTCCTTACTAACTCCCGTATTATTTGCAGCTT
This sequence comes from Muribaculaceae bacterium, assembly GCA_028689665.1. Classification (GTDB taxonomy): domain Bacteria; phylum Bacteroidota; class Bacteroidia; order Bacteroidales; family Muribaculaceae; genus JAQVCR01. The sequence continues at coordinate 58,832 of JAQVCR010000010.1, read as the reverse complement.
CTGCTAGTAGCTCCTTGTCGTAATATTTAATATTTAGTTTTTGGGCTAATAACATTCCTATCTCTCTACCACCACTGCCAAACTGGCGACCGATTGTAATAACGTATTTAGGCTCACACATATTATAAATAGTTTTATTACTTCAAATTTAATAATTATTTCTGTAAATTGCAATGAAAGCAATAAACATTTACAAATAAGATGAAACATTATCAAGTGAATATGCAAATGTAAAGGAAAAAAATATTATTTTTGTCAAGTAATATCAGAGAATAATAAAGATAATATATCTAAATTGATAATTTGAGCTTAAATCTATTTAGGGTTAAGATTATCTTTGCAAATATAATAAATTAAATATAGCTCTTAATTTTGAGATGGAACAAGAAGTATTAAAAAAAATCAGTAAAGACACCAATGGCTTGTTGACATACGAATATATAGCAAATCATATAGACGGTGTGAGCATTGAAGATTTGGGTAAATTGGTAGATAATATGATATTAGTAGACACTACGGGGCAATTCGTAGTTTCGACTGCACGTTATTTGCATGCAATAAATGCAGATGAATTTGCTATACTAATTGATAAATTGATTAAAGCCGCAATAAAAGTAGACCGTGAACATAAATATATTACCGACTTGTTAGCTTCGATTTGGGGTGCAGATTATAAATTGCATGTTGAAGAGCTAAATGTAAAAGATGATAATTTTAGAAGAATTTACAAGCGAGTTTTTTCGGTAGGTATATAATAAACTGATGTGTATTTATGCAGAGAGTAATTGTATTATTATTGATTATTTTGACGATTCCACAAATAATTAATTCAAAGAGTAATACACAAACAAAGAAAATCAATAAGAAAGAATTAAATGTGATGGCGGCAGAAAATCTAACAAAAATAATAATTAAGACAAATCTAGGTGATATAGAGTTAGCTTTATATGATGATACCCCAATTCATCGAGATAATATTTTGAAATTAATTAACGAGGGCTATTATAATGGAACAATATTCCATCGTGTTATAAAATCATTTATGATTCAAGGTGGAGATGGCGATTCTAAAGGCGCACCAAAGGGCAAAATGCTTGGAGCCGGAGATCCCGGTTATACATTACCGGCTGAATTTGTGTATCCTAAATATTTTCACAAGAAGGGCGCTTTAGCTGCAGCAAGGACCGACAATCCAGAGAAAAAGTCATCGGGTTCTCAATTTTATATAGTTACCGGTAGAGTGTTTAGCAAAGGTGAACTTGATAATATGATTAAGCAAAAGGAATATAGAGCTAAGCAAGATTTATTTCAACAGATAGCTTCCCCTTATCGTAAGGAAATAATGAAAATGCAGATAGCAAAAGATTCTGAAGGTATTGAGGCAATGCGTCAAAAGTTGATCGCTCAAACAGAAGCTGAATATTCTAAAAATCCAATACAATATACAGAAGAACAGATTCAAGCCTACACTACCATTGGTGGAGCTCCACATCTTGATGGAGAATATACAGTGTATGGTGAAGTAACAAAAGGTTTAGATATTGTAGAAAAAATTGAGAACGTAGAAACAGAAAAGTCGGATCGTCCAAAAGAAGATGTAATAATAATAGATGTAATTATTAAAAAATAATTATGATAGAAGTGCAACGACACACTCTTTCTAATGGATTGAGGATAGTTTTTAATAAAGATACAACTGCCAAAATGGCAGTTGTAAATGTCTTATATAATGTGGGCTCAAAAAATGAAGAAGAAAATCTAACTGGTCTTGCCCATTTATTTGAACATTTAATGTTTGGTGGGTCGGATAATATATTCGATTTCGATGAACAATTACAAAAAGCGGGAGGAGAAAGTAATGCATGGACAAGTCAAGACCATACAAATTACTATGAGAGCTTGCCGGTTCAGAACATAGAGACAGCATTCTGGCTAGAGTCTGATCGTATGAGATTTCTTTCTTTGACTCCCGATTCAATTGAAATACAGCGCAGTGTAGTAATTGAAGAATTTAAAGAGCGTTGCCTTAACTACCCTTATGGAGATATAAATCATTTATTATGCAATTTAGCTTTCGACAAGCACCACTATAGGTGGCCTGTGATAGGAAAGGATATTTCTCATATCGAATCGGTTACGGCAGAAGATTTAAGAGTGTTTTATGATAAATATTATGCTCCATCAAATGCTGTACTATCGGTTGTTGGCGATTTGGATTTTGAAAAAGTAGTTGAACTAGCAGAAAAATGGTTTGGTGATATAAAAGACAGCAATATATATATTCAATCTAGAAAGTCTCAAGGCGAGGATATTCATAGTAAATCAAGATTATTGAAAGTGCGACGAGATGTCCCACATAATGTAATATATAAAGGATATATGATGTGTGGGAGGAAAGATGCCAATTATCAAGCTATGGATTTAATAAGTGATATATTAGCTAATGGAAGTTCATCGCGTTTCTTTCAGAATGTGGTTTCAAAAGGAGGAACATTTATATCTCTTGATGCTTCGGTGTGGGGCAGTGAAGAACCGGGACTGTTTTTGATACAAGGCAAGTTATATCCCGGAGTAAGTTTTGAAGAGGGAGAGCAAATTATATCAACAGAGATTGATTCGTTATTGCACGGTTCGGTTACAGATTTTGAAATAGAGAAATGTATAAATAAATTTGAATCGAGAGAATTATTTGCTAATATTAGTGCTGCCGAGAGAGCATATAAAATAGCCTATTACGAAATGTTATCAGATGCAAGTCTGATAAATGAAGAGGTAAATAAATATAGAGCTCTAACGAAGCAACGCATAGATATCGTAGTAAATGATTTATTTACTGAGTGTCAAAGCTCGACAGTTCATTATGGCCCCGATGCCTAAGAGTTTTATATCTAAAAAACAGAATAATTATGAAATTAATTTCGTGGAATGTCAATGGCTTACGAGCTTGTGTAACTAAGGGTTTTAGTGATATATTTAATTTATTAGATGCCGATTTCTTTTGTTTGCAAGAAACAAAGTTGCAGGGTGGTCAGATAGATATGGTTTTTCCCGGTTATGATTCTTATTGGAATTACGCAGAGAAGAAAGGCTACTCAGGGACAGTTATCTTTTCACGACATAAACCATTGTCAGTTGCTTATGGAATAAATATTGAAGAGCATGATAAAGAGGGGCGAGTAATAACATTAGAATTCGACAAATTTTATTTAGTAACAGTATATACTCCTAATTCTCAAGATGAGCTTAAACGCATAGATTACAGAATGCGATGGGAACAAGATTTCCTTGAATATATTAATAGCTTAGATTCAAAGAAGCCTGTAATAATATGTGGAGATTTAAATGTGGCGCATCAAGAAATTGATTTAAAAAATCCTAAGACGAATCGTAATAATCCCGGATTCAGTGATCAAGAAAGAGAAAAATTTTCAAAACTTCTAGCATCAGGGTATGTCGACACGTTTAGATATTTATATCCAACTCTTGAAGGCGCATATTCATGGTGGTCTTATCGCTTTAAATCGAGAGAGAAAAATACAGGTTGGCGTATCGACTATTTTGTTGTTTCAATGCGATTAGCTGAAAAAATAAAAGACGCAGAAATCCACTCCGACATAATGGGATCAGACCATTGTCCGGTGTCATTAACTCTATCTATTTGATAGATGCGGCTTATTTATTTTTATAGATATTATTAAGAATAAAGGCTAAACGTATGCCTCCACGTTCAAATTGTTCTTCAATTATGTGAGTCATTTCTGACACATAATTATATGACACGTTAAATCCAACAGGGGTTATACGATAAACTTCGGTCGCAAGTTCGTATGTTTCTTTAGCCCAGTCGGTTATAGTCCCTTTTGAGATATTCTCCATTTCCGCTGAATCTAGGCGGTCAATTTGCGTTTGCCATTCGGTATAACTCCATTTATGAGCAGCTTCAACAAGAGCAGAATCCCAAATAGAATGTAGATTGTTTTTTCTGCCAAAAAATAAAATTTCATGTTTATTCCCGCCAAGATCGCTATAATGCCCCATGTGCATTGGTTGATGCAGGTCGCCCATTAAATGTATAAGGATATTTAGTGCAAGCTTTTCTTCTTCAGGAGAGAGCCCACCAGCCGATAGCTTAGAAATTTGTTCATTAAGAGCAGTAACTATATCTCCATTCTTATTAAACTTTGCAGTTTCAAAAGTTTGATCTTCATCAATATTCTTATAGTGCCATGTCTTTGTGTATGCAAAATCGGCAGTGTGAGAAGCATTATCTAGCCAATTTGAATTATATACAAGAGAAGCATCGAGGATTGCTTCAACTTTGTTTTTAACAGATTCATCAAGATGCGTCTCGGCAATATAAGCTACAACATCATGACCCTTTTGACCCCACCCAAAGCATTGCATGTTGATAAACAATGCCATCAAAGAAATAATATACTTAATCTTCATAATAATATTTTTTTGTAAAGTTAGTATAAAAGATGAAACAAAAGTCCGATTTTGGCATTTTTCTTCTTCTTCTAATGATATATTGCAATAAATCCAGTGTCAATACCGGCATAACGATATATTTTATGTTATTTCTTTGATTCTATGCGTAATTATTTCATTAAAGAGAGTATGAAGTCTAAAAAAATGCGTATATTTGAACCGTAAATATATTTTTTGTACACTATAAAAGTGTATAATAATTTATAAATTAATTGTCTATGGAATTGTCTAATAAATCAGAGGCATCTCAACAAGAAAGTGCCGATGTAACCTTGAACTCTACTTCATCAAACGAAGTGGAATGTGATAATAATGAAGTAAGTGTTATAGAACAAAAAGTTAGCACTGCAGTTGGTAAAGAAATAATGACCAAGACTGAAATTGTCGCCTCTTTAAAGTCGCTATTGGAACGCCCTGTTGAAGAAATCAAAGATGAAGTACTTCAAATGAAGACTTTATTCTATTCAATAAGGAAGCGTGAAATAGAAATAGAGAAAGCTGAATTTCTTGAAAAAGGTAATGAAGAATCGGCGTTTGCAGTAAAAGAAGATCCTGAAGAAAATAGTGTGAAAGAACTTCTTGCATTATATAAAGAGAAGCGTATTGCTTATATATCAAATCTAGAGGCAATTAAAAAAGAGAACTTAGTAAAGAAACAAAATATTTTAGATACACTATCTGGGCTAGTTGCCGACACCGACAACATTAATCGCCATTATTCTAAATTTCAACAACTACAACAAGAGTTTAAAGATATTAGTGATGTTCCGGCTGAGAATGTAACGCAATTATGGAAAACTTATCAGAAAGTAACTGAAGATTTTTATGACTTATTGAAAATTAATAAAGACTTACGCGATTACGATTTTAAGAAAAATCTTGATGCCAAAGAAGCTTTATATCAATCAGCATTAGCTTTAGAATCAGAAACTGATGTAGTATTAGCCTTTAAGAAATTGCAAGAATTGCATAATCAATGGCGTGAACTTGGACCTGTTGCACCGGATATTAGAGAGGAAATATGGCAGAAATTTAAAGATGCATCGACACAAATAAATAAAAGATATCAAGCATTCTTTGAAGGTAAAAAAGAACAAGAAAAAGAAAATGAAAATGCAAAAATAACAATTTGTGAAAAAATAGAGGCAATGGACTTCTCTTCTCTTAATGGTTATATTGCATGGGAAGAAGCTACATCGAGTATTAAAGCATTACAAGAAGAATGGAAAACTTTGGGCTTCGCTTCGCGAAAAGTAAATACTGAGCTATTTGCACGTTTTAGAAAGACTTGCGACCAGTTTTTTGTTACAAAAGCAGAGTTTTTCAAATCGTTAAAAGAGGCAACAGCTAATAACCTAGTGCGTAAGACCGAATTATGTGTAAAAGCTGAAGCGCTAAAAGATAGTACAGATTGGAAAAAAGCATCAAATGAATTTGTAGCTTTACAAAAAGAATGGAAAACGATAGGTCCTGTATCTAAAAAACATAGCGATTCGATATGGAAACGATTTATATCTGCTTGTGATTACTTTTTTGAACAGAAGGAGAAACAGACATCAAATTTGCATAAAGAAGAGCATGATAATCTTGACGCAAAGAAAAATATTATATCAACATTGAATGATATAATTGCTAATTCTCCAGCCGATGCCGTGGCTTCAATCAAAGAGATATCAAAGAAGTGGAGAGAAATTGGACATGTTCCATTTAAGGAAAAAGATAAGATATATAATGAATATCAAGAGGCTTTGAAAATAGCCTTTGATAAATTTGACATAAAAGAAGTCAGGGCTCGATTATCAAATTTTGAAAGCTCGGTTGAACAATTGGCAAATAACTCGGATAAATTATATCGAGAAAGAGACAAATTGATGCGAGTGTTAGAATCGAAGCGTAATGAGCTAACCACTTATGAAAATAATATGACGTTCTTCACTGTTAAGTCTAAAGCCGGAAATTCAATGATGAAAGAGTTGGAACGTAAGATTGAAAGAATTAAAGAAGATATAGATGTTCTTGAAAAGAAGATTGAGGTAATAGATACAAAATTCTAATCAAGATTAAAAATAATAATGTTGTTGCTGCCTTTTCATATCCTTCATTTCAAGGATATGAGGGGCAGTATTAATTTAAATAAATATGAAAAGAGGACGCTACGGGCGTTTTATTAGGACACTGATTACGATAATAGATTTTATTTTATTAAACTGCATCTATTTTTTCGTATGTTGGCTTTCCGATGCCTCGTTTGACTTTTATAGCTTTCGTGTGTGTATGATATTGAATATTTCATATTTAATATCAGTAAGTCTGTATTCAGATATTCATAGCCAGCGTACAGTCTTTGCCGATAAGATTATATTGCAAGCTGTAAAATTGGTTGTCTTAGATTGTGCTTTATTTCTTGCACTATTGGCAATTATAGATAGCACAGAATTACCATTGATAATAATAGGAAAATTTTATGTGGTATTTTTATTGGTTTTGAGTATCTGGTGGATTGTATCTCGCAAGCTTATTAAAAGTTATAGAACTCATGGCTTTAATTTTAGGAGGGTGATTATTATTGGTCGAGGGAAGATGGGAGTTAAGTTGTTAGAAGAGATGCTCTCAGATGCAGGGTATGGATATCGTGTAATGGGCTTTTTTGATAATGCGAAAAATTCTCGTTCTATAAATAAATATAAAGGCACGATCGATGATGTAGAAGATTTCATAAAAGAAAATCATATTGATGAGATGTATTGCACCGTTGCAGATGCCGAAACAGATTTGACTGAGCGATTAATAAAGATAGCCGAAAATAATGCAGTTGATTTTTATTATGTTCCTCAAGTTAACTCTAGCTTAATGCGAAAGTTTGAGTTGAATAATATTGGGAATTTACCAGCATTGTCTATTCGTCGCAATCCCTTGAATAAAATGGTTAATAAAGTGCTTAAACGTACATTTGATATATGTTGCTCAGCATTATTTTTGATTTTATCGCCAATAATATTTTTACCGGTGGCTATTGCCATAAAATTATCTTCTCCCGGTCCAATATTTTTCAGACAAAAACGAACAGGATATAGAGGTGAAGAATTTGTGTGCTTTAAATTTAGGACAATGCGTGTAAATAAAGATAGCGATAAATTACAAGCTACATTAAATGATCCACGTAAAACAGCAATTGGAGAATTCCTTCGGAAAACAAGTATAGATGAATTACCTCAATTTTTTAATGTCTTGAGAGGTGATATGTCTATTGTCGGGCCTCGTCCACATATGCTGAAGCATACACAAGACTATAGTGCGCTCATAGATAGATATATGGTACGTCACGTTATAAAACCTGGAATTACAGGCTGGGCTCAAGTTAATGGCTATCGAGGACAGACAAAAGAATTGTGGCAAATGCAAAAACGTGTGGAATATGATGTCTGGTATGCCGAGAATTGGAATATGATGCTTGATTTTAAAATTATATTTCTAACTGTGTTTAATGCTATAAAGGGAGAAAAGAATGCATTCTAGTTTTATATCAGAACAAGAGTTATCATTTAAATCACATTCATTACTTAAGAAATTTTATGGATACGATTCATTTTATCCACTTCAATATGACGCAATACAATGTGTTAATAGGGGAGATGATTGCTTGGTATTAATGCCCACTGGAGGAGGAAAATCCTTGTGTTTTCAGATTCCTGCATTACTTTTTGATGGATGTTGTATCGTAGTATCTCCATTGATTTCTTTAATGAAAGATCAAGTAGACTCATTATGTTCTAATGGAATTCCTGCAGCAGCTATTAATAGCTCGCAAGATGAATATTCTAACCGTGAGATATTGGAGAATGTTTTTAAAGGCAGAATTAAACTATTATATATTTCGCCGGAGAGGTTACTTAGTGAGATGGATCAATGGTCGGATGATATGGCTATAAGTATGATTGCTATTGATGAAGCTCATTGTATTTCTCAATGGGGGCATGACTTTAGGCCGGAATATTCACAGCTATCTACAATAAAAAGGCGTTTTCCTAATGCTCCGATTATGGCATTAACCGCTACTGCTGATAAATTGACTAGAAAAGACATCGTAAAACAACTTGGAATTGGTGATGCGAAAATATTTTTATCTTCATTTGATCGCCCAAATCTTTCTCTAAATGTAATAGAAGATGGAGCGTCGAAACATAAATTACAGACAATTACTAAATTAATAGATCGACACGAAGGAGAAAGTGGAATTATCTATTGTCTAAGTAGAAGCACTACAGAGAAATTAGCCGAAAGCCTATGTGCATTAGGCTATAAGGCAGAGTGCTACCATGCAGGATTAGCAAATATAGTAAGAGAAAAAGTACAAAAACGATTTCTTAACGATGATACGCAGATAATGTGTGCAACTATAGCATTTGGTATGGGTATAAACAAATCAAATGTTCGTTGGGTGATACATTATAATATGCCAAAAAGTATGGAAAGCTATTATCAAGAGATTGGACGTGCCGGCCGTGATGGATTAGATGCTGAGACATTGATGTTTTATTCTTATGGCGATGTTATTACTCTCACTTCTTTTATTCGCGATTCAGGACAAGTGGTTGTGAACACTGAGAAGCTTAATAGAATGCAGCAATATGCCGAGTCGCATGTGTGTCGGCGACGAATATTATTGAGCTATTTCAATGAACGCTATGACAAAGACTGTGGAAATTGTGATGTGTGTAAGAATCCTCCAACAAGAATTGATGGTACTATAATAGCACAGATGGCACTTAGCGCGATAATAAGATGTAATGAAAAAATTGGCATTTCGATGCTTATAGATATATTAAGAGGAGCTAATAAGGCTGATATTAAAGCTAAAGGATATGATACAATAAAAACGTATGGAATTGGACGACAATTAAGTGTAAGACAGTGGAGCCATTATATGCTTCAATTTTTACAACTTGGATTGTTTGAAATAGCATACGATGAAGGAAATTCATTGAAAGTAACTAAATATGGTTATGATATTCTTAAAGGTAATGAGCAACTTGAAGTAAGCGAGTATGTATATGAACAACCTGCAGCAAAGAAGAAAGAGAAAGTAAAGGCAAAGGGTATAGTAAACCCCAGCACATTATTATCATCGCTGAAAAGCTTAAGACTTGAGATTTCGAAATCGTTAGGAGTGCCGGCATTTATAATATTCAGTGACAAGGTAATAAATACCATAGCAGAATTGAAGCCAACCACCAAAGAAGAATTTTCAAGCATTCATGGCATTGGCGAAATCAAATCGGAAAAATATTGGAAACAATTTACTGATGTTGTAAAATCACATAATGGTTTATTATAAATATATTTTATTATTTTCTTTGACGGCAACAAAGCTCCGTTTGGCATAGTAGCTAAACTATTTAAATACCATTTAGCTAATTTAATAATTGCTTTGTATATAATCTATTTTATAATAAATCCAAAACTTCCTGAATGATTAAATATAGGTTCAGTTCCGTCATATTCAATATAAGCTACAGAAGGACTTTCTCCAGAATATAGTTTAGGAGTTTCTACTACTTGAAAATTAGATCGTTCATAACTACTGCTATAATTTATGGTAAAACTTCCTTCATATTTATTTTTACTTACTGTGGTATTTCCTATTTTAGTGGTTCCTTTTTTTATGTCTATTATAATATAATCCCAGTTTTTAAAACTGTTTATATCATAACTAATTGTAATTTTAAAATTAGATAAAACTCCATCTATATCTTGAGTAGTAGCTATTCTAGTATTAGATGCTGATGTTAGTAAACTTATGCCATAAGTATACAATTCATTTCGTGTAGCTAGTTTATTAGCTTTATTAGCAGCATATAATACATTACTTCCTCCTGGAAAGACTCGAACTTTCAACATTTTCTTTCAATTTCTCGAAGATTATCGAGATGTTTCTTTTTCATAAATTCTTTTATGCCTTCGAGATGTAGTGTAACTTTCTTATTCCCAAACTCATAAATATTCTCTGCAAGTCCATCTAGAAAATCACGGTCGTGCGACACGACTATTAAAGTGCCGTCGAATGCCCGAAGAGCATCTTTAAGAATATCTTTAGTGCGCATATCCAGGTGATTTGTAGGCTCATCGAGAATTAGTAAATTCACCGGTTCTAATAGGAGTTTAATCATAGCTAAACGTGTGCGTTCGCCACCCGATAAGACTTTTACTTTCTTTGCCGACTCTTCTCCGCCAAACATAAAAGCCCCAAGTAAATCTTTAATTTTATTTCTAATTTCGCCTTTTGCTATGTCATCAATGGTTTGAAATACTGTGAGGTTTTCATCAAGTAGTGATGCCTGATTTTGTGCAAAATAGCCAATCTGGACATTATGTCCTAATGTTAGGTTCCCATCATAAGATATTTCGTTCATGATACACTTTACAAGCGTAGATTTACCTTCACCATTCTTTCCAACAAATGCAATTTTTTGACCTCTTTCGACCATAAAATTTGCATTTTTAAATACTATGTGTTCGCCGTAACTCTTTCCGACATTTTCAGCTATTACCGGATAATTACCTGAGCGAGGTGAAGGAGGGAATTTAAGTCGTAATGCAGAAGTGTCTTCTTCGTCAACTTCTATTATGTCTAATTTCTCGAGCATTTTTACTCTCGATTGCACTTGAAGAGTTTTAGAATATGTCCCTTTAAATCGTTCAATAAACTCACGAGTCTCTTGAATCATTTTTTGTTGGTCATCATATTGCTTTTGTTGTTGCTCTCGGCGTTCTCGTCGAAGAACAAGATACTGAGAATAAGGCACTTTGTAATCATAAATTTTGCCCATTGTAACTTCGATTGTGCGTGTAGTTACATTATCTACAAAAGCTCTATCATGAGAAATAATAACTACTGCTCGTCCACTCTGAATAAGAAAATCTTCGAGCCATTGAATAGATTCAATGTCTAAGTGGTTTGTAGGTTCATCAAGAAGTAGCAGATCTGGTTTTTGAAGGAGCATTTTAGCTAATTCAATTCTCATTCTCCAACCACCGCTAAACTCTGATGTGGGTCGATTGAAGTCCTCGCGAGTAAAGCCAAGTCCTAGTAAAGCTTTTTCTACATCTTCATCAAAGTGAGTGAGGTCGATCATATAGAATTTCTCGCTTAGAGTTGTAACATCCTCGATGAGTTTCATATAGTCATCGCTTTCGTAGTCAGTACGAGTGGTTAGCTCCTCATTTAGCTTATTTATATGAGCTTCCATCTCAAATAGATGAGAGAACGCTTGCGACGCCTCTTCAAAAACCGTACGAGAGTCGGTGGTGAGCAAGTGCTGAGGAAGATAAGAAATAACATAATCGCTCGGGTAGGATATACGCCCCTTTGTGGGTTGTCTCACACCTGCAAGGATTTTTAATAAAGTTGATTTTCCTGCACCGTTTTTGCCCATTAAGGCAATTCGGTCGCTATCGTTGATAACAAATGATATGTCGCTAAAAAGAGAAGTACCCGAAAATTCTACTGAAAGATTATCTACTGAAACCATGTATTGTTGTTGGCAAATTATTAAAAAATAAGCAAAAGATGCTTTAATTACTGTTGTAATAAGGTTCCTTTTGCTTTTCTGCCACAAAGATAATGCAATTGAGTGGAGTACACAAATACTAACGACTTATTGTAAGGCTGTTTATGAGCCAGTTTTCTATTTTGCTTTTATTTGAATATTGTTCATTTTTGTCAAAAGGGATAATATAATAAATTTTTATTGCTATATTTGAAGTCTATAAACAACAATTTATATAAATAAAAATATGAAAATCTTAAATCAAATTAGATTAATAGGGCTATGTCTTTTATTAGCGTCTATTTCAACTGTTAAAGCAGAAAATCAGCCGGAATCTTTAAAATACATTAATGCCCAAGAGCTTAGAGTAATTAATAAAGGGTTTGATGATACCGAAGGCGATTATACTCGAATTCCTAAGTATTTAAAAGACAGTGTTCGTCCTACATTATGGGAACGAGCAATGTGTAGCAGTGGTATTGCCATACGTTTTGCTACCGATTCTAAGCGAATAGGAGTGAGATATAAATTATTGTGGAACACTCACATGGCTCACATGGCCGATACCGGCTTGAAAGGAACTGACCTATATCGCTTAAGTGATAATGGAATATGGGAATATGTAAACACAAATAGGCCTAACGCTAATAAGGAAGATAAACAATGCGAAAAGATATATGTTGAGAATCTTAAAGGTGATATGCGTGAGTTTATGATATATCTACCGTTATATGATGGTGTAACTGAGTTGTTTGTAGGTGTTGACAGTGTATCTACAATACAAAAGCCATTACTTGATAATCCTCGTGCAGCTAAGCGCATCATAATGTATGGTACAAGTATTTTGCAGGGAGGTTGCTCAACACGTACAGGAATGGTCGCAACAAGTATGATACAGCGAGATTTGAATTGTGAAGTTGTAAATATAGGTATTAGTGGAGAGGGCAAAATGGATATGTGTATGGCGCGAGCAATGGCAAAAATGAAAAATGTGAGTGCTTATGTAATCGATCCAATACCTAATTGCACCGAGATGATGTGCGACACTTTGACTTATGGGTTTGTTAATTGTCTACGCACGCTACGCCCCGAAATTCCAATTGTTATGGTTGAAGGACCGATATATCCGTATGCTAAGTTTGATTCTTTCTTCGAGAAATATTTACCTAAAAAGAATGCGGCATTTAGAAAGAATTATGAACTATTAAAGAAAGAAAATCCTAAGAACCTCTATTATATAACGGCTGAAGGTTTGTCGGGATACGATAATGAAGGGACAGTCGATGGTATCCATTTTACTGATTTAGGTTTTAGACACTATGCAGATAAATTGATTCCGGTATTAAAACAATTTGTAAAGTAGGACCTATTTAATAATAAAAATAAAGGGTTGCTTATTATGATAAGCAACCCTTTATTTTTATTAATTGTATCTGTATTCTTGAGGTGTCATTCCAGTATAAGTCCTAAAATATCTGTTGAATGTTGTGGGAGTAGCAAAGCCAAGTATGGAAGAAATTTTAGTTACCGTTGTATCTGTACCCTTTAGCTGAGTCTTAGCGTCCATAATAATTAAGTGCATAATAATCTCTTGAGGAGTCATACTTGTGGTTTTACTAATTACATTGCAGAAATGCGATAGCGTAAGATTAATTTCGTGTGCGTAAAAAGATATTTTATGCTCTTCACGATAATTTTCAAAAGCCAGTTGTAAAAATTCGGCGAGAATATCTTGCTCTCTAGTTGAAGGAACATTTTTCTGACTCACAAGATTCTTTTTTAATGATTCTCCCAGGCTATCTACAAATATATTAAGCACCCCTTTAGTGAGATTTGGAGTCAAAATACTTTCGGGTAATAAGCTGGCTTTAGTTAATAGCGAAAGAGCTTCACTATATACTTGAGCTAATTGAGGTTGCATACTAAGAATCGGATTCTTAAATATTGGCATCAATATGCTTGTCATACTTTTCCAGAAATTCACTGTCTTAAGAAATTTAGAAGAGAATCCGGCAAAACTTATTTGTACATCTTCGGAAACTTCATGGATCTGAATAAAACTGCCAGGAATAAGAACAATAAAATCATTTTCCTTTATATCATATTGCCATAGATTTATAGTTGCTTTTACGGTGCCTTTAACACAAAAAGCAAAAATGCAGGCTTCTATTTTACATGGAAATTTACCGTAAAAGTTTAGAAGCGATGACGTAATATTGTCGTAAACAATAAAATCAATTGGTAAATCAAATTGAGGAAGTTTCTTTGAATCGTCTATTTTTAAATCTATTTTGGGCATAGTTGCGTTTATTTTCTGCAAATATACAAATTATTTTATAAATATTCATTCAAAACGATAAATTTGAACACTTTTATGCTCCTTTTTATAGATTTATATTAGAATAGCCATCATTAATATTAAATAATGTGAAAGTTTAAACGTAATAGGAAATAATAGCTATATTTGCACTAACAAAATTGTTAAACAAAAATGTTAGTTGTATGGATACTGATATACAGAATAAAGAGCAAACAATTTTAATTGCAGCAGAAGAAGAATTTTTACTTTATGGCTACGATGGAGCAAAAACGATGTCGATAGCAAAACGCGCAGGTGTAACTCATGCAATGTTGCATTATTATTACAGGACAAAATTAAATTTGTTTAATAAGATACTCGAAGAGAAAATGACGATCTTGTTAAGCTCATTTATGAATCCATTTATGAATAATGATTTGCCTTTAATCGAAAGGATTTTAAAAGGAGCAGAGGCGCATTTTGATTTTTTATCAAAGAATCCACGATTACCACGATTTGTTGTGAATGAAATTATAACTAAGCCGGAAATGCTTGATTTAATAAAGTCTAGATTGCAGACATTTTATCAGTATATGTTACCATCACTTCAGTATGAAATAGACGAGCAGGTGAAATCAGGTAAAATTCATAAAATAGATTTCTTGAATTTAATTGTAGATATTGTATCATTAAATGTATTTCCTTTTATTGTTCTTCCAATATTAGAACCTCTAATCGATAAGCACTATAAAGAAAAACAAGCATTTTTTGAAGCAAGAAAGGCTGAAAATATTAAGACGATAAAGATGAGATTATTACTAAATCAATAATTATAAAATATGAAATCGAAATTAATATTTTTAGAGATATTTTGTTTATTAGCATTTAATGCCAGTAGCATAAGTATTGAAGAATGTCAGGAGATGGCAAGAAACAATTATCCGGCAATAAATAAATATCATCTAGTTGATGAATCGTCGGAATATAATCTATCAAATGTAGCAAAAGCATATTTGCCTCAGATTTCAATTTCTATCAGTGCAACATATCAATCAGATGTAACAAAGATTCCACTTGATTTTTCTTCAATTGGTCTACAAGGAGTTGAAATTCCGTCGTTAAACAAGGATCAATATAATGCAAATGTCGAAGTGAATCAGATTATATGGGATGGTGGGGTGATAAAAGCACAGAAAGGAGTGATTGACAGTGATAGGTCGGTATCTATTAATAAAATAGACGTAGAACTATATGCAATAAAGAAGCAAGTGAGTATGCTTTATTTTGGAATTATGTTGACTGATTTGCAATTACGTCAAAATCAAATACATAAAGATAATTTAAGGAATAATTATGAACGAATTCAGTCGTATATAGACAATGGAATTGCAAATCAATCGGATCTAGACGTGATTAATGTTGATATACTTAATGCAGAGCAAAATCGAATAACTTATTCTTCTATGCGTAAAGCATATATTAAGATGCTTTCTAATTTTATTGGAAAATCTCTTGATGAAAATGTAATATTAGACAGACCTATTGGCTTATCATTAGATAATGCTATGATAGTGAAACGTCCTGAATTAAATTTATTCAATGCTCAAATTAAAAATTTAAAATATCAAGATAAGATTATTGATGCCGTTATAATGCCAAAATTAGGAATGTTTGTGAAAGGTGGATATGGACGACCCGGGTTGAATATGCTTGAACCTGATTTTCAATTATATTATATGGCCGGGTTAAAACTATCTTGGAATATTGGAAATTTGTATAAAAAGAATAATAATAAAAGGCTTATAAAAGCCAATATTGATATAATAGAAAATCAAAAAGATGTGTTTATGTTTAATATTAATCAAGATTCGATGAATACATTGAATTTAGTAAATAGATATAGCAAGCAATTAAAAAATGATGATGAGATAATTGCATTAAGAACTGCAATAAGAGAAATGTCGGTTATAAAGATGTCGAATGGAACCATATCTGGGGCTGATCTGGTGAGAGATATAAATGCTGAGAATGCTGCACGACAAGATAGATTAATTCATGAGATAGAATTGCTACAATCAATATATAATTTAAAAATACTGAAAAATAATTGATGAATATGAGTACTAATAAACAGTTATATCTATTAGTAATAACATTTATGTTATTATCTTGTAATAGAAGCGATGATAATTATTCAGCATCTGGTGTATTTGAAACGACAGAGGTGCAAGTTTCGGCTAATGGTGTTGGTGAAATACTGAAATTAGATGTCGATGAAGGTGCTCAACTTGATAGTGGGTTAATTATTGGTTATATCGACACTACACAACTATACCTAAAAAAGAAACAATTATATGGAAATCTAAAGGCTGTAGATAGCCGACAATATAATGTGTCTAAGCAGATTGCATCTTTGAAACAACAGATATCGACTCAGCAAAAAGAACAAATTAGATTTCAGAATTTGGTAAAATCAAATGCCGGTAATCAAAAACAATTAGATGATATTAATTCTCAGATTGAAATTTTGCAACGGCAATTAAATGCACAAATCGAAGTGCTAGAGAATGGAAACAATAGTGTTAAAGGAGAGTCTATGAGTCTATTGGCACAAATACAACTAATTGATGACCAGATTAATAAAAACATTATTAAGTCGCCAATAAAAGGTGTTGTTCTAACAAAATATGTAGAGTGTGGAGAATTGGCTTCAACAGGACGTGTGCTATTTAAAATTGCTGATATAGATAATTTGTTTCTTCGTGCTTATATTTCTGCTAGTCAATTAACCGACATTAAAATAGGACAAAAAGTTAAGGTGTATGCCGATAGAGGAGAAGATGAAAGACGTGAATACAATGGAACGATTAGCTGGATTTCTAATAAATCGGAGTTCACTCCAAAAACTATACAGACTAGAGATGAACGGGCAAATTTGGTATATGCTGTAAAAATAGCTGTTA
Organism: Muribaculaceae bacterium; assembly: GCA_028689665.1. GTDB lineage: Bacteria > Bacteroidota > Bacteroidia > Bacteroidales > Muribaculaceae > JAQVCR01. The sequence continues at coordinate 41,532 of JAQVCR010000010.1, read as the reverse complement.
AGAATGATGGCTATATAAAGATAGGTATGTATGGCGATGTGCAATTTTAATTTAAATCATAGGTGATGAATAACGTAATTGCTAATAGACTTACTAAATCGTTTAATAATGTCAAGGTGGTAGATGATTTGTCATTTAGTGTCGATGAAGGAGAAATATATGGTATAATAGGTCCGGATGGTTCTGGAAAAACCACACTATTTAGGATTTTGACAACATTAATATCTCCAGACTCGGGTAGCTGTAAGGTTTGCGGATTTGATGTAACTAAAGATTATAAAGCAATACGTAATGTAGTGGGCTATATGCCGGGGAGATTTTCTTTATATCAAGATCTCACAGTACAAGAAAACCTTGATTTTTTTGCAACTGTTTTTAATACGACATTGGGAGAGAATTATTCTTTAATTCGTGATATATACGTACAGATAGAACCTTTTAAGGATCGACCTGCCGGTAAATTGTCAGGAGGAATGAAACAAAAGCTGGCTTTATGTTGTGCATTAGTTCATCGACCTCAAATATTATTTCTCGATGAACCAACAACGGGAGTTGATCCGGTGTCAAGGAAAGAGTTTTGGGAAATGCTCAAAAATCTAAAAAAGATTGGAATAACCATTATTGTATCTACACCATATATGGACGAGGCTTCACAATGCGATAAAATAGCATTGATGCAAAATGGTAAATTTCTGAGAGTTGACACTCCACAAAATTTTATAAATAATTATTCGGGGAAAATACTATCGGTAAAGTCGGATAATATCTATAATTTATTAGAAGATTTACGGACATATAAATCGTTAATTACAGCTTTTTCGTTTGGCGAATGTTGTCATTTATCTTCTATGTATAATGAAATAGATATTGATAATTTAATAGATTATTTAATAAAACGTAAGCACAAAAATATAGTGATAAGTGAAATAATTCCGAGTATCGAAGATTGCTTTTTGTCTTATTTAAATAGATAAAAAATGAATGATGAAGACATTGTAATACATACAGATAAACTACGAAAACAATTTGGTAATTTTGTGGCAGTAGAAGATATATCTTTTGATGTAAAGAAAGGTGAAATATTTGGTTTCCTTGGTGCGAATGGAGCAGGGAAGACTACTGCCATGAGAATGCTGTGTGGGTTGAGCTATCCAACTTCAGGAATAGCAACGGTAGCAGGATTTGATGTGTCAAAACATCAGGAAGAAGTGAAAAAGAATATAGGATATATGAGCCAAAAATTTTCACTTTATGATGACTTGAAAGTATGGGAAAATATAAGACTGTTTGGTGGAATATATGGTATGAAAAGTGCTAAGATTAAGACTAAAACAGATGAAATACTCAATGAGTTGGGGCTGGAGAATGAGCGAAATAAATTTGTAGGCGAGTTGCCACTTGGCTGGAAACAAAAGTTATCATTCTCTATATCAATATTTCATGAACCGAAAGTAGTCTTCCTTGACGAGCCCACAGGAGGTGTGGATCCGGTTACGCGACGACATTTTTGGGAGCTGATATATAAGGCGGTTTCACGAGGAATTACCATATTTGTAACGACACACTATATGGACGAAGCAGAATACTGTAATAGGGTATCTATAATGGTTGATGGCAAGATCAAGGCTTTGGACAGTCCATCAAATCTAAAGCAAGAATTTGGTGCATCTTCGATGGAACAAGTCTTTTTTAGATTAGCCCGAGAGGCAGAAAGGAAAGGTGATTAAGAAATGAAAATTTTTATTTCATTTGTGAGAAAAGAATTTCATCATATTATTCGCGATAAGCGTACTATGTTGATATTATTAGGAATGCCAATTGTGCAAATTCTGCTTTTTGGATTTGCCATAACAACCGAGGTTAACAATGTAAATGTTGTAGTTTTAGACCATTCTAAAGATGATATTACAAGAAAAATTAAAGAGCGCATAGCTGCGAGTGATTATTTTAATATTATTGGAGAAGTAGATAATCAAGAAAATATTAATAGTGTGTTGCTAAAAGGCGATGCAAATTTGGTAATAGCTTTTAGTAATGACTTTGCAAGTAATCTAAAAAAAGGAGGAGATGCTTCAATTCAATTAATAGCCGATGGAACAGAGCCCAATCAAGCATCAATGGAAGTCAATTATATTTCTGGAATTTTAAATAGTGTGGTAAGTGAAGGATCAAACAATATTGATAAAATAACTATCATACCACAAGTGAAGATGCTTTATAATCCGCAATTAAAAAGTGCGTATAACTTTGTACCCGGAGTAATGGGTATGATTTTAATGCTAATTTGTGCGATGATGACCTCAATTGCTATTGTGAGAGAACGTGAAATTGGGACTATGGAAATACTATTAGTCTCACCGCTGAAACCTATAATTATCATAATTTCGAAGATGATACCATATTGTGTGTTATCAATATTAAATCTAATTTCTATATTATTACTATCTGTTTACGTTTTAGATGTTCCAATTGCCGGGAATATATTTTTACTTTTCTCGGTGTCTTTAATATTTATCATATTAGCATTATCCTTAGGGTTGCTTATCTCAACACTTGTCGATACGCAGATGGCTGCAATGTTGGCATCGGGAATGGGACTTATGATGCCTGTAATAATTCTATCAGGTTTAATGTTTCCAATCGAAAGTATGCCTAAAATATTACAATATATATCGGCAATTATTCCTGCACGTTGGTATATAGAAGCAATTAAAAAGATAATGATACAAGGTGTGGAATTTCAATATGTAATTAAAGAGATATTTATTTTATCAATTATGACTATTTCATTAATACTAGTTAGCTTGAAAAAATTCAAGACAAAATTAAATTAGAATATGATTAGATTTCTACTTGAAAAAGAATTTAAGCAAATCTTTAGGAATAAATTTATACCCAAGATGCTTATAATGATGCCTTTAATGATAATGTTTGTTTTGCCATGGGCAGCAAATCAGGAAGTTAAAGATATTAGACTGGGCGTAGTAAATTATGATAATAGAGAAATATCAAATCGTCTAATAGATAAAATTACATCTTCTGATTATTTCATATTAGTTGATGATTATTTATCGGCTAGAGAAGCTAATGACGCTGTTGAAAGAGGGGATATTGATATGATTCTTGAGATACCGAATAATTTTGAAAAAGAAATGATTAGATCGCATAACGTAAAAGTTATGATTGCAACAAATTCAGTGAATGGTACTAAAGGTGTTCTAGGCACATCATATCTGTCTTCAATAATTAATGATTATTCAAACGATATTACAATAAATCATGGCATTATAGCCGGGAAAAGTAATATTAATCTAAGCGTAAAGTATTTGTTTAATGTATTAATGGATTACAAAGTCTTTATGATTCCGGCATTAATAGTAATGTTGCTTACAATGCTGTCGGGCTTTTTGCCAGCCTTAAATATTGTGTCTGAGAAAGAGGTGGGAACAATAGAACAGATAAATGTGAGTCCAATAAACAGATTGACATTTGTACTTTCAAAATTAATTCCATATTGGGTAATTGGAATAGTAATAATGAGTGTATGTCTTATTGTCGCCGCATTAGTATACAACTTATTGCCTGCCGGTAATGTGTTTACTATATACCTGTTTTCGATATTGTATATATTAGTGGTTTCCGGATTAGGTATAGTATTGTCGAATTATTCCGATACAATGCAACAAGCAATGTTTGTTATGTTCTTCTTCGTTATGATTTTAATGCTAATGAGTGGATTATATACGCCAATTTCTGGAATGCCTGATTGGGCTAGGTATATAACTATTGTGAATCCACTAAAGTATTATATAGAAGTTATGCGTTCTGTATATCTAAAAGGAAGTACATTCTTTGATTTAATTCCACAATTCTATGCTCTAGTTGTATTTGCATTATTTTTCAATTGTTGGGCAGTAATAAGCTACAAGAAGAGAAATTAATGAATGAGTTTTTCGATATTCTTAGTTAATTCATCTTCGGGAAGAAATCCAATTGTTCTATTTGTTTCTTTTCCTGATGCATCGATATAGATAATTGTTGGTATGCTTTCAATTCCATATTGTTTAGCTAGTTCTGAATTATTATCAACGTCAACTTTCTCGACAGTAATCTTTCCGGCATATTTCTGTTCTATTTTGTCAATTATTGGAGCCATCATTTTACAAGGACCGCACCATGTGGCATTGAAATCAATAATCTTAGGTAATATCTTCTTTATACTATCATTTTGTGTAGCTTGTTCAATTTTATTTCTATCCGTTGGTTCTTGACTTTGATTTTTATTTGCTGTATTCGTACAACTCATGATAATGAAAAGGCAAAGAGCGCAAGTAATCAATTTTATGTTTTGAAGTTTCATAATTTAAAATGTTTGTGATATTATTATTAACGAAGATACGCAAGTATTATTTAAAAACAATTTTAATTTTAAGAAAAAACGTTATATATTCTATGATTGAGCATAATAGCTTTATGATTATAAAAAAAATACCGAGCTCATTATATTGAGCTCGGTATTTATAAATATAATTTTGGCTATATTATTTAGCAAGGAAGTGCGGCATTAGTTGTGTGTACAGCTTTTGCACTCTTTGCAAATAGAGCAGCTTCTTCTTCGTTTAATTTATATTCAACGATGCTTTCGATACCATTGCGTCCAAGAATACAAGGAACGCCGATACAAAGATCTTTTTCACCATATTCGCCATCAAGAAGTGCGCTACAAGTAATCATACTCTTAGAATCGCTTACGATAGCTTTAACTACCGATGCAGCGGCAGCTCCTGGAGCGTACCAAGCAGAAGTTCCTAGAAGGCCTGTAAGAGTAGCACCACCTACCATTGTGTCGGCAGCTACTTTAGCTAGAGTCTCAGCATCAAGGATTTCTGCAGCAGGAACGCCACGATTAACAGCAAAGCGAGTCATAGGGATCATTGTAGTATCACCGTGACCACCGATAACGAAGCCGTCAACGTCGTTATAATTAGCACCCATTGCTTGGCTTAAGAAATAGCGAAAACGTGCGCTGTCAAGAGCGCCACCCATACCAATAATCTTGTTTTTAGGAAGGCCACTTGTCTTATGAATAAGATAAGTCATTGTATCCATAGGGTTACTTACACAGATTATAACAGCCTTAGGAGAATATTTAAGTACGTTTTCAGTAACGCTCTTTACGATACCAGCATTCACTCCGATAAGCTCTTCGCGAGTCATACCTGGTTTACGAGGAATACCAGAAGTGATGACAACGACATCGCTATCAGCTGTTGCTGCATAGTCATTAGTTACGCCTTTAAGACGACTATCAAGACCAAGAATATTAGCAGATTGCATAATATCCATTGCTTTGCCTTCAGATACGCCTTCTTTAATATCTAGAAGAACTACATCGTCAGCAATACCTTCTGTTACTAATACATTAGCACAAGTTGCGCCTACATTTCCGGCACCGATAACTGTTACTTTTGACATAATGTTATTTTTAATTTAATTGTAAATAAAGTATATTTTATTTTTAGACAAAAGTAAATATTAATTTATGATTGAGGAAAAATTTCCATAATATTTAGTTATAAATTATGTTATTTTTGTCTATATATTTAATATAGATTTGCCTTCTCGTGTAATTATTGGCTCTTCTTCTGTACAGTCAATAATTGTAGAAGGTATTATATCGCCTCTGCCACAGTCGATTATCGTATCTACTCGGTTGTTGTATTTCTGCGCCATTAATTCTGGTTCAGTGCAGTTGTCAACATCGCACATTGGAATAGATGTTGTCATTATTGGATGCCCAAGCTCTTTGACTAATGCTAGAGCTATATTATTGTTTGGAATTCTAATACCGACATTTCTTCTCCCTTTGAATGCTTTTGGCAGGCTGCTTAGTGCGGGAAGAATAAAAGTGAATGCCCCAGGTAGGTTTGCTCGCATCAATTTATATGTATTATTATCTATTCGGGCATATTCGGCAGCTTGTGCTATATCTTCACAAATAATGGATAGACTGGTTTTGTCGGCTTTCATGCTTTTCAGTGTACAAATTTTCTCAATGGCATGATTGTTTAGTGCATCACAGCCAAAGGCATATAGTGTATCGGTAGGGTAAATAATAATATTGCCTTTCAGCATAGCATCTACGGCAACTGCTATATGTTTATCGTTTGGATTGTCGGGGAATACTTTTAAAATTTTCATAACTCGGAGTTCTTAATAATAGTATATTCAATATTATCTGCTTGGGCATATTTAGTCAATAGCATTATTGTCCAATCAATCATTTCTGCTAGAGGAAACTCGGTAGCAAACGCATTAATATTTATGTGTATATGCGAAGTTGCTAATGATATTTTAGTCCTTTCTTCGTCGCTTGTTGGGGTTCCGATACCACCAATTTGGTCGCGATATATTGGTAGACCTTCAATATTTAGCTGACCACGACCTATGGCTTCAAATTTTTCTAAATGTTCGCCTATGGTTAGATTGAGTGTGTTACCAACTATTTTATCGGCATCAAATCCTCCTATGGCATATCCACTTTTAATCGATGCTAAATTAATTAAGTCGACTAGAGTGTTTATGCGATATAATTCTAACCCACGAATTATTCTTCGGCAAAGTGCTTCACTAGAGATTCTATATCGATTAGGATCTTTCCCAAAATGCTTATATAATTCACGATTTTTTGCTATCGCCGGTCGTTTATTTATTTCTAGAAGTTTATATGTACTTTTAATTATATTACATTCGTCCTCAAGCTCGCTCCAGAGGGCATCGGGTGTAGGCGAGTTTTTAACATTGCATCGAATAATCCCGATTTGCATTTCGGGGCAAAATTGTTTAATCCTATTATCAATAATTAAATTCATAAGATTATGTTTTGTACAAAAATAATAATAAATAGTGGATTATGAGCTATTTAAATGGAAATAATGACTAATATATTATTTGATACTACGCTACAATGTAATATATTAAAAAAAAAGATATTATCTTTACGATATAAATGTATATATAAATGAATGAAGTAAAGAACATAGGAATTATTGTGGCAATGGGAAAAGAATTAAAGTTGCTCTTGCCATTGATAGAAGATATTAAAGAACTTGAAATAGATGGTTATAAGCTATATTCTGGAATTATTAATGGCCATAATATTACCGCAATGCAATGTGGGATAGGCAAGGTGAATGCTACTATTGGCACCTTGACAATGCTAAATAATTTTAATATAGATATTATGATTAATACAGGTGTTGCCGGTGGTGCTGATAAAGATGTTAATGTAATGGATGTCATTGTCGGAGAGAGAATTGCTCACCATGATGTGTGGTGTGGGCCGGGAACTATCTATGGTGAGTCATCAGGTTTCCCTCTATATTTCACTTCAGATAAGTCATTGATCGATTTATTAGATTTTGATATTAATCCTAATTTAAAACTCGGGTTGATATGTTCGGGCGAGAAATTTATATCATCGATAGATGAGGTGAATTTTATTAAAAGTAATTTCAAAGATGCAAAGGCAGTTGATATGGAGTCGGCCGCTATCGCACAAGTGTGCTATATGAGGAATGTCCCATTTTTTTGTTTAAGAGTGATAAGTGATTCACCTGGTGCTAATCATGATAATGCAGCACAATATGATAATTTTTGGGAAGATGCGCCTAAACAGACATTCAACATATTAAAAAACTTAATAATGAAAATTTGATATGGAAAAGATACCTAGTTTTACAATTAATCACTTAGTACTTCAGCGTGGTATTTATGTTTCTCGAAAAGACTATTTGCCTAATGGTGATGTTGTTACTACTTTCGATATTAGAATGAAAGAGCCGAATAGAGAACCTGTAATAGGTCAAGCAGCATTACATACTATTGAACATCTTGCCGCCACATTCTTGCGAAATCACGCTCAGTGGGGCAACAAAATAGTATTTTGGGGTCCAATGGGATGCTGTACAGGAAATTATCTTTTAATTCAAGGCGATTTAGAATCAAAAGATATTGTAGGGCTTATGCGAGAAATGTTTTCTTTTATTAGCAATTACAATGAAGATATTCCTGGAGCTAATCCTCGAGATTGTGGCAACTATATGCTCAACAATTTGCCAATGGCAAAATGGGAAGCTCGAAAATATCTTGTAGAGGTATTGGATAAAATCAAAGAAGATAATTTAATCTATCCTGAATAGGAATTTATTTAGTGGTATAGAATATATTATATATTGAGGCTGTCGATTGAGTTATCCATGTGGGTAGTAGGTCGACAGCTTTAAATAATATTCTATAAATTAAAGGAATCTGGTGAAATGAAAAAATCATTTTATTCGTTTCCGGGTATGTTTCTTTCCAACGTTTTATATTTATGTTAGCTCCTCGAAGCATCTTAATCTTTGCCGTAAATTTGAGGTGATTAATGAAATAACTATATTTATCGGCAAGATTATTCTGAATGAACCATTGTGTAAGTAGATCTGTACATTCTAGGTGTTGCTCTAAAATTTCGGAATGTCGCTGATTAGAAATTGAAATCTGATTTTCTTTACGATAGTGGTAGTAAGGGGTGTTGTGAATAACTATTTTATTCGCAATTGTGGCGCAGCGAACTAATACACATAAATCTTCCCAACAATCAATATTTTTATATACTCTAAAATCAGTATCTTTTAAAATGTCTTTTTTGATTAGCTTCGCCCAGAAGTTGTAATATAATACATTATTATAATTGCAATTTAAATCAAATACAGCATTAGGCTTATATAATATTTTCGTTTGCTTATTTAAACGATTCTCATAATATGGTAGGCACACCATATCTGCATTATTCGATAATGCAATGTCAAGCATTTTTGCTAAAGCTACAGGCTCAATCCAATCATCGGGATCGCAAAAGGTGAGGTAATCACCTTCCATATTTTCGATACAAGTATTACGGCTTCCCCATAAACCCATATTTGCTGTGTGATTAATAATCTTAATATTCTTTTTCAGATGTGGGTATTCTTCAATAATTTCAAGTAATATCTTCATACTTGAATCGGTAGAACAGTCGTTTACAAAAACGTATTCTATATTGTGATATGTCTGATTAAAGAGTGAGGTTGCACATTCCGCAATATATTTTTGTTGATTATATATTGGTACTCCGATAGATATTTTTATCGTGTTATTATCCATTTTTAGAAAAGATAGCCAATGCCTATATAGAAGTTTGCATTAGGATAAGATGATATCCATGAATATTTACCCTCTACAGATAGCTTTAATGTGGGTGTAGCCATATATTCAAAACCGCCACCGATATTAGCACCAAATTTTTTCGCAGTTACTTCTTCATCACCACTATTATTTCTCCAACTTTGATATGTAACACCAATTAATGGGTAGAAATTAATACGCGTGTCCATCTTGATGGGAAAGTGAACATTACCATTAAAAGCAAATCCACTAAGATTATTATTGCGGAACATAAAGTGAATATCGGGTGATATTCTGAAATAACGACTAAATCGATATTGGAACGACGCACCAACAATAGCCGATTCTGTTTTAGTATTATAACCACCTATTATCCCAATATTTTTTTCACCTTTCTGAGCTAATGACGGAAGAAATGACAAAGCACAGATACATAAAAATAATAAGTATTTAATCAAATAGTTCATTTATCAATATTTTGAGTTAGTTTTATTTACAAAGATAACAATTTTCTTGTCGCTTATATTGGCAAATATATAATAAGTTTGTGAAAAATATTTGAAATGAAGAAATTATATCTATTTTTGTATGAGAGAAAGTAATTAAATATAATATAATAAATGCACGAATACGGTTTTATCAAGATAGCTACATCGATACCTAAGGTTAATGTTGCTGATTGCGAGTTTAACACTTCTTCATTAATATCAATTATTTCGCAGGCGGGGTCGCAAAATGTAGAAGTATTGCTATGCCCAGAATTATCTGTTACTGCTTATACTTGTGGCGATTTATTTGCACAGTCGGTATTGCTTGATAGTGCTGAACATAGTGTAGAGATAATTAGAAAAGAAAGCCTTAAATGGGCAGATATGCTAATTATTATAGGCGCGCCTTTGCGAAACGAGGATAGATTATATAATTGTGCAATAGCTATTATGAATGGTAAGATAGTGGGTGTCGTTCCTAAAAGCTATTTGCCAAATTATAATGAATTTTATGAGAAACGTTGGTTTGCATCGGGTTATGATAGAAAAGGGAATTCAATAAAGATAAATAATGAGTCTACAGTATTCTCAACCGATCTTATTTTTGTAAAAGGTGAAGCAAGAATGGCAATAGAAATATGCGAGGACTTGTGGACACCAATACCTCCGGGTTCTCGTGCTTCTATGGGGGGTGCTAATGTGATATTAAATTTATCAGCATCTAATGAGGTTATAGGAAAGCATAGCTATTTAGTCGACTTGATATGTCAGCAGTCGGCTAAGACGCGTACAGCTTATATCTATTCATCTTCAGGGTATGGCGAATCCTCAACCGATTTAGTGTTTGCCGGTAATGCTATTATTTGTGAGAATGGAGCATTATTAGATAAATCTAAACGGTTCCAACTTGATCCGCAATTAATTATTGCAGATGTCGATATTGAGCGACTTGTGAACGAACGTAGGAAGATTAATATGTCGCATAATGGATATAATGATGATAAATATACCATTATCAATCTTGACTCAAAAGATTATAAATTTACTGAGAGCAAATTTTTTAGAAGTATTGATGCTCATCCATTTATCCCATCTAGAGATAATCTACTTTCAGAAAGATGTGAAGAAGTTGTAAATATTCAATCAATGGGGCTAATGCGACGTTTAGAATTTACTCATACTCAGGATATTGTAATTGGTATTTCGGGCGGATTAGATTCTACGCTAGCATTACTTATATCGGTTTTAGCATTTGACAGGTTAGGATTGTGTCGTAAAGGAATTTATGGAATTACAATGCCCGGCTTCGGGACGACTGACAGGACTTATCTAAATGCTTTGACATTGATGAAAGAACTTGGAATTACAATAAAAGAAATACCTATTGCCGATTCAGTATTACTGCATTTTAAAGCGATTGGTCATTCTGTCGATAATCACGATGTTACATACGAAAATTCTCAAGCTAGAGAACGTACTCAGATTCTTATGGACTATGCGAATAAGGTTAACGGAATGGTTGTAGGTACCGGAGACTTATCTGAATTAGCATTAGGGTGGGCAACATATAATGGCGATCACATGTCTATGTATGGCGTAAATGCTAGTATCCCAAAGACACTGGTTAAATATCTAGTTAATTGGTTCGCTTCGCGTAATGATTATAGTGATACATTAAAAAAATCTTTATTAGATGTTATTGATACACCTATTAGTCCAGAACTATTACCATCGGATAAAACAGGGGAGATAGAACAATGTACCGAAGATTTGGTGGGGCCATACGAGCTTCATGATTTTTTTCTATATTATTGTATAAGATGTGGATACTCTCCACGTAAGATTTATTTTCTTGCTCAGAGAGCCTTTGCTGATGTATATTCAGATGATACTATTAGAAAATGGATTAAGAAATTTTATCAAAGATTCTTCACCCAACAATTTAAGCGTTCATGTCTGCCCGATGGGCCTAAAGTAGGAACTATTACTTTATCACCACGTGGCGATTGGAGAATGCCTAGTGATGCTTCTTTCTCGTTGTGGTTGAAAGATTGTGAATCGATGTAGAGTAGAAATAAAAAAAGAGGATCACTTTCTCACGAAACTGATCCCCCGCCTTAATCTAATACTATGAAAAACACACATACAAAATTAGAATTTATTTCTTAGTATTAATTTATATAATTGTTAAATCTGCGTATAGTTAACATAGTTTATATTTTATAGCGTTATATTTATTGCACAATCTATATTATATCCATCAATTTATATATTCATTTTTATTTTATTTGTTAAGTAATGAAAGAGTCAGAAATATTAAATAAAGTCTTTGATAAATTAAATATCAAAGAACTAAATAAAATGCAGAATTGTGTATTACAGTCTGCATCAGCATGTAATAACGACCTTGTTCTTTTGTCTCCGACTGGTTCGGGAAAGACATTAGCTTTTATTATTCCATTGTTAAAGTCGTTAAAGGAGCCTGCATCAAAAGTTCAAGCTGTAATAATAGCGCCATCACGAGAGCTTGTAATACAGATATTTACTGTGTTAAAGTCGATTTCAGAAAACTATAAAATAAGTGTTTGCTATGGGGGACATAATGTTCTTGATGAAAAGCAATCTCTTGCAGTAACCCCTGATATTATAGTAAGCACACCGGGACGTTTGCTAGATCATATAAATCGCAATAATATAGATGTATATACTTGCAAGTATTTAATTCTTGATGAGTTTGATAAATCTTTGGATCTTGGCTTTCAAGAGGAAATGGAAAAGATAATTAGAAAAATGCCTAATGTGGGACGCAAAATATTAACATCGGCTACAAATATAGAATCATTTCCTGCTTATTTACGCTTAAAAGACTATAAACAACTTGATTTTATAGCAGAAAATACCGATTTGCGTTCACGGCTCACTATTCGTCAAATAGATTCACCGAGTAAAGATAAACTTGAAACATTATCAAATCTGTTATATAGCTTTGATGATAATGGCAGATGTATAATTTTCGTAAATTATAGAGATGCTGTTGAGCGCATTAATAATTATCTAAGGCAATTAGACGTTCCGGTAGGGTTTTATCATGGCGGACTTGAACAGATTGAAAGAGAAAAAGCGATTGAATTATTTAATAATGGTACATTTCTGGTTCTCGTAAGCACTGATTTAGGTTCTAGAGGTCTTGATATCGTAGGTGTTGAGCATATAATTCATTATCATTTACCTCCGACAGAAGAAGTCTATACTCATCGAAATGGGCGAGCAGCAAGAGTTGATGCAACAGGTATGATAGATGTGATAATTGGAGAAGGCGAGAAAATACCAACATATATTGATTTTGATAGTAAATTAGAATTATCAGAAAATTCACTTCTGAGAATGAAAGTAAAGAGAGCAACAATTTATTTTCATGCAGGGAAAAAAGAAAAAATATCGAAAAGCGATATAGTAGGGTTCTTAATCAATAAGGGTGGGCTAGAAGGCTCTGAAATAGGAATAATTAATTCGCATGATCATTACACATTAGCTTCAGTACCCGTTGATAAGATTGATTCATTATTAGAAATTTTATCTTCACAAAAAATAAAAAATAAAAAAATCAAGATTTCAAAGGCTATGCAATTATAAATAAGAAAAGCTCCCATAAGGAGCTTTTCTTATTTAGTATATATAATCTAAATTATTTACCATCTTGTTCGTAATACAGAGTGCGTGAAGGTTGATCGCACACCTCTGCAGGACCAAAATATTGAATTGGACCCGGATATGTGTAACAAGTATTTAATGCCCATTCCTTGCGTTTTGATGCAAATTTCATGAATGGCTTGCCATCAAGTTTAACTAAAGCTTTTTGTATAACCGGTTTCATCTCTCCATGTCGGCGTTCCATATTCATCATCATAGTGATAGGGACACCACCGGCAATCCATTGTACAGATGGTTTTGTGAGGTTGCGAACCGAAGACATATATCCGGTAGCTCCGCTATTAACTAATTGTGCTGCATTGTAACCAAGTGCATAGCAATAGTCGGCATCAAAGTTTGATGGATCAGCGCAACGTCCTTCATATCCAAAGAAGTGGTGCAAAGCAGAGAATTTACCAACATATTTGCCTTCTTTTTTCATTTCAGCAAGGCGGTTACCAATCATTTCGCTTAGTAATTTTTCAGTTTCGATAAGAGAAACCTGTACATTACCATGAGGGTCGCGATCTAGAGTTAGTTGACGAGCAACGCCTTCGGGAAGTGAGATAAATGTGTCGGCATTTTCTTTTGTTAGTTTTGAAATAACAAAAGAACGTTGATCTTCTTTGCTCATTGTCGCAAATGATTCATTAGCGGCAAGTAGATCGTTCAATTCAGATATCAGCGCTTTCATAGCAGGAATAAACTCAATTAGACCTTCCGGAATAAGAACGGTACCAAAATTATCGCCTTTTGTAGCACGTTTTGCAACAATCTCAGCTATATCGTTAACAATATCGCCAAGAGTTAAAGCGTTTGCTTCAACTTCTTCTGAGATAATGCAGTAGTTTGGTTGAGTCTGAAGTGCGCATTCAAGTGCGATGTGAGAAGCACTACGTCCCATTAATTTAATGAAGTGCCAATATTTTTTTGCTGAATTACAATCGCGTTGTATATTACCGATTACTTCAGAGTATACCTTTGTGGCAGTATCAAAGCCAAAAGATGTCTCAATCATATCGTTTTTAAGGTCTCCATCGATAGTCTTAGGACAGCCAATAACTTGTACGCCGGCATTTGTCGATTTGTAATATTCGGCTAGAACAGCTGCATTTGTATTAGAGTCATCACCACCAATGATTACAAGAGCTTTAATATTAAGTTCTTTTAGAATTTCAAGACCTTTGTCGAATTGCTCAGTTTTTTCTAGTTTTGTTCGTCCAGAACCAATAATATCAAATCCTCCGGTGTTGCGATATTCGTCGATAATAGCCGAAGTCAACTCAATATATTGATGGTCAACAAATCCACCCGGTCCCATAAGGAATCCATATAGACGGCTGTCTTTGTTTATTGATTTAATACCATCAAATAATCCACTAATTACATTATGCCCGCCCGGAGCTTGTCCTCCAGATAGAATTACGCCTAAATTAATAGGAGAAGTTGATTTTGTACCGGTGTTTTTCTCAAAAGTCAATAGAGGTAATCCATAGGTGGCAGGAAAAAGTTTTTTAATTTCATCTTGATTTGCTACTGATTGAGTAGAAGCACCTTCAATTGCCATTACCGGGCCCCAAAGGGCAGATGGTAATTTAGGCTGATATGAGGCGCGAGCTTTTTGCAATGCACTCTTCTTAGTCATATTGAATATATATTTTAATTAGAAATCATATTAGTTTGCAAATTTCGTAAAAAATATCCGAAATATCAATGTTCATTATTTTTCTTTTTCAACTTATTTTCATCTCCGGCTATTACAATGAAAAAATCGTCATACTTTAAGTACTTATTTGCTATTTTTAATATTTTGTCGGGCGTGATATTTTTTATTTCATTTACTTGATTTTCAAAGTACTTGTCGGGAGCATTTGTTGTAATTAAAGTATTTGTATAGTCGGCCGATATAAATGAATTTTCGGTCGACTTAACTAAGTCGCTTAACATATAGTTTTTTAATATGTTAAGCTCAGTATCTTCAACCTTTTCTTTAGTTAATATGTCGAGCTCTTTTTTTATCTCCGATATAGATTTATAAGCATATTTTGTGTCGCAGTCGGTAATTATCATCATGTGTGCCGAATCGTATTTACCTACAAGTCCTGCTGAAATTCCATAAGTATAGCCTTTATCTTCTCTTAGATTTTTCATCAGTCGGCTTCCAAAATATCCTCCTAGTAGTGTTGTTACAATTCTTAGTGGAATATAATCAATTTCACTTCTATTTGGTGCCTTGCGTCCCAACATAATGCATGATTGAACGGCATCTTTCTTGTTTACAATTGTAAATTGGTTGCTGCACAGCGAGTTAGTGCTATAATTTCTAATGATATTATCATTTAGCTTATTGTTGTTCTCAAATATTTTAATAATTGATGATATTACGTCTTGTGTAATATTACCTGAAAGGATTATAGAAGATGGCTGTACAATTAATTTTTTATGAATTTCTCTAAGCTCGTTTGCTGTAAATGCCGCAATTATCTCAGGAGTAATTTCTTTTCCAAGTGGGTGATTTTTTCCATATATTATTTCACTGAATTTTTGGAAAGCAAGAAATCTTACTTGTTGAGCCATGTTTTTTAAATCCTCAATGCTTCGTTGCTTTATAATTTCTAATTTGTCTTCTGGAAATATAGGGCTGAAAATCACGTTGTTAATAAGCGAGAGGGTATCCGGCAGATTCCTATTCGTAGATTTTATGCTGATTATTGAGTGATGATCTTGCGCCGAAAAATTTAGCGACGAACCTAAAAAGTCAAGTTGTTTTGCTATTTCTTCAGCGTTGTATTGAGATGATCCTTCTCTAATCATTCTAAGCATAGATGGGAGAGTCCATTGAGAATTACATTCAATATTACCTCCGGTAAATACCAAATCAATTTTTACTACATCTATATTATTCTGGCTAAAAATAATAATATTAGTACCATTCTTTAATGAAACTACTTGAGGCGAAGGAAATGAAATGTCTTTAAACGATGAGGTCTGGGGTGCTATTTTTCTATCAAGCATTACTTTAAATATTGTTTGTATTTATATATTTCTCAGCGAGTTCTAAATCTTTTGGAGTGTCGATTCCAATGCTCTGAAAATTTGTTATGCCTACTTTTATTTTATATCCATTTTCAATCCAGCGCAGTTGTTCCAGCGACTCTGCTATTTCTAGATTAGATTGTTGAAGAGATGTAATTTCTTTAAGCGTAGATATGCGATAGGCATACATCCCTACATGAGTATAAAATTTATGATTTTTAGTCCAATTATCTTTTTCGATTCCACGAATATAAGGTATTATTGAACGGGAAAAATATTGAGCAAACATATCTTTTGTTACAATAACTTTTGGAGTATTGGGGTCTTCTAGCTGTGAAAAGCTGTAATTGGAATTAAATTCCTTAACTAATGTTGCTATTTTAATTTCATTGCTATCAAAACAATTTTTTATTGTTTCAATCTGTGTGGGTGAAATGAATGGTTCGTCTCCTTGAATATTTATAACTACATCGGCATTTGACCCTATTTTTTGGTAAGCTTCAAGGCATCTGTCTGTCCCACTTTTGTGGCTAGGACTAGTCATTACAGCTTCGCCACCAAATTTTTTTACCGCATTGTATATGCGTATATCATCTGTGGCTACAATAACTTGATCTAGTGCTTGCTTTGCTCTTTTATATACTCGCTCTATCATAGATATTCCACATATTTTTACTAGTGGCTTGCCGGGAAATCGGCTGGAGGCATAACGTGCCGGAATAATTCCGATATAGTTTAAATTATTCATTTAATATTAGTATATTAATTATCAGTATTATATGTTGTTACATATAATTGTGAGTTCTCATATTTTAGTATTTTTACTTTTGTCCCAGGTTCAATAAATTCGTTTAATGATACTGCATCTAGGATTATATTGTTTATCTTTATTTTACCTGATGGTCTTAATACTGTAAGTGCTGTTGCTGTCATACCTACATATTGAGCTAAATCTGATGGTACACCGATATAGCCATCTTCAATATTTTGTTCGAGATGTAATGCGGTATGTCTCATAAAACCTTTTTTCGATCCTATCTTATGAGATAGATAGATGATTAATGCGACACCTAATATTAGCCCCACTATCAAAGTGGCTAATGATGTGTAGATTTCAAATGATGAGTTACCATTGAAATCGAAGAAAGAATTGTTTAGCATAGAAAAAAGTAGAGAAATTAATATTAAAATGATTCCCAATATTCCAGCAATCCCCCAACCGGGAATAACAAAAATTTCAAGGACAAGGGATATTACCCCAACAAAGAAAATTATTATTTCCCAATCCTGTGCGCTACCGTCCATATATAGTGGTATAAAGTAAAGAATGGCAGCAATAATTGCTGCGGCTGAAGGAAATCCCATTCCGGGTGTTTGCAATTCAAAATATATTCCACCTATAATAATCATAATTAATATAGCTTGAAATCCCGGATTCGTAAGGAATCCAAATAAGGTATCCCAGAATGTTGGTGTATATTTTTCTATTTTATAATCTTTGTATTTAAGGTGCTTTGCAGGTATTTCATTAATAGAGTTTACTTGTCCTTCACAAAATCCATATTTAATAGCTTCTTGTGTAGTTAGTGTAACTACTCTAATCGAGTCATCACCAATTTCGGGGACTATAGTGCGGGGGTCGACCATAGCTTCGGCAATTAATGGATCTCGGAGCCACTTTAATGTAGAATCTTTCTTTATCTTTCCGTGAGATTCGGCTGTGGCTCGAATAATCGACCTCATATATGATTGGTATTTATCGGGCAATACTTCACCACTTCCATTCACAACAGTTGCTGCTCCTATACTTGCGCCGGCACGCATATAAATGCTGTCGCAAGCTATTGCAATTAAAGCTCCAGCCGATGCTGCATTATTATTAATATATGCATATATTGGCTTATCAAAATTTAATATAGAAGTACGAATAGAGTCGGCATATTCTAGGCTTCCACCATAAGTATTCATATTTATAATTACACAGTCGGCATTATTCTCTTTGGCAGCTAGTAATCCTTTATTAATATATCTCCATGTTGTCGAGCCTACCTCGTCTTCTAGAGGTATTTGAAATACTAATTTATTGGCATAACATGTTGCAAATGAAAAAGATAATAATAGTAATAAAAAAACGATTTTATTTCTAAACTTTATCATAATTTCTTATGTTTATTATATGAATAATTTTAATAATGCAAAGTAATGAATTAAATTCTACATTTTGATATATTAGACAAATAATTAGCAAATGATTTGAGTAGATGAAACTTATTTAGAACAAAATTTATACTGTAATTTATGAAATCAACAAACTTTCAAGAGAGATTATTGCATCTTCAAGAAAATATGATGAATTTTGCTTATATCCTTACTTCTAATAGAGAAGAAGCAAAAGACCTTCTGCAGGATACAACGTTGAAAGCTCTTGATAATGAAAGTAAATATGTTGATAATGTTAACTTTAAGGGGTGGTTGTTTACAATAATGCGTAATATATTTATTAATAATTATCGACGTATTGTGAGAACTCAAAGAATAGTAGACAAAACAGGTGATTTAAATTATTTAAATTTGCCACAAGAATCTAGATTATCTACGCCCGAAGACTGTTTTAATGTTAAGGAGATAAATAGAACTATTAACGGTTTCTCAGATGAATATAGAATCCCGTTCACGATGCACATTGCTGGGTATAAATATAACGAGATTGCGGAAAAGATGGATTTGCCACTAGGAACGATTAAAAGCAGAATATTCTTTGTGCGTCAAAGGCTTCAAAATATATTAAAAGATTATAAGTAGCAAGGATATTTAATTTTTGTCTTTTTTACTTTTTAGCCAAGAGGGTATTGTTATTGCTCCGGCAATAATATAAAGATAGTAACTAAAAATTCGCCAAATCAAGGAAATTAATAGAGCTGTTCCGGTTGTAGATACTATATCGGCATAATATTGAGTAAACAGCCATTCACTTACGCCACTTCCTCCCGGGGTTGGAGTTACAATTAAAATTAGCCATACTACAGCTTGCCGTGCAAATACAATCCATTGACTGTCTGTACAGATTAAGCCCCAAAACAAAACATTAACTAGAAGATAGCGAAATATCCATGATGTTGATGTCGCAAAAAAAGTTTTAAGCCACCATTTAAAATTATTTTGTCTTACATCTCTAGATGTGTTTACTATACTATCTCCGAATGCCTCTATGTCTTTTCTCCATTTTCGTAATATTGGGAGCTTAAATATTGATATTAGTAGATTTTTTATATAATGCGGACGGTGGAAAATGCCGATATATAGCAATAATGTCCATAATGCTATGATTGAATAAACGCTCCAAAACGTAACTTCTATCCCTGAACTAAATGAATTGTTTAGCGAGCTGAATAGGTCTCTTATTGGGGTGAATGCGATGATTATAGGACAGCTTATAACAAAAAATAATTCGTCTAGAAAAAGTGTGATTAGTACGATTGCTGTTCCTCTTCCTATATCGATGCCTTCACGTTTCATAAATATCATAGCTAAACTACTTCCTCCGACCGAGCTGGGCGTGATAGTAGACGAAAATTCACAAAGCATAGTAACCTTAAACGCTTGCCTCCATGTGAGGTCGTTATTTGAAAGTATCCTATAACGCCACATATAGCCAAATTCGCGCATTATAATAGTGGCTAATATTGCAATGAGAGCAATGATTGATCTCCACGATATATCTATTAGTGAAATGTCGACCGATTTTGCATCGTTAATAAAAAGCCATACTACAACTATTAGGGCTATTATTAATGGAATTAATATCTGTATGGGTTTAAATATCTTATTTTTTACCATGATAATAAGTTTTAACACTCAAATATCTGGATAGATAAATTAATTGTTATCTAATCGCTTACAAAAATAGATAAAAATATTTTCAAAATTACACGTTTCTCTCTTGCAAGTTTAGAAAATACTATATATCTTTGCACTCGCAAACGGAAAGATGGCGGGATAGCTCAGTTGGTTAGAGCGTCGGATTCATAACCCGGAGGTCTCGAGTTCAATTCTCGATCCCGCTACAAAAAAGCCCAAAGTGCAAAAATAGCATTTTGGGCTTTTTTTAGATAGAAATTGGATTGCAATTTCAACGAGTTATATTTTTAGGAATAAGCGACATGGTTTTTCTTAAGTCGTCTGCCGATTTGAACGCAGAGAATGGGATAATGAAAAAAAGATACTCACTTTCGATATAAGAGAATATAAGTGCTTTAGGAGTGATGCTTAAAGAATTGAATGAATCCCATGATATATCTTTTATTCCATTTTCAAATTCTAATTTAAGCCCAAATTCATTTATTATTACAGTTTTTTTTGTGGTAGAATAAGTGGCTTTCTGTTTAAGTCCATGCCAAATATATAAATATGCTAAGGCGAAAGGGATTAATATGAAAATACACATTAATAATATGAATATCCATCGAATATCGATAAAAGATAATGCCGCTAGAATTATGATTGAAGTAGTAGGGATATACCAATATCGTTTAAATATTTTTTTAAATAATATAGAAAGATATTCATTTGAATTAATTTGATATTGAAGAGTTTCAATCATTGCTATTTTGAGGTGTCAAGAAAAACGAAATATACGGCGGCAATAAGTAGGACAAAAGCGACGAAGTGATTCCAATGTAAAGCTTCTCCTTTAAAAAAGACGATTGTAAAAATAGTGAATATTATTAGCGTTATTGCTTCTTGCATCACTTTTAGCTGCATTAGTGTGAATGGACCCCCGTTTCCACAGAATCCTATGCGATTTGCCGGTACTTGAAAAGAATATTCAAATAATGCAATAGCCCAAGAGAAAATAATAACTGCAAATAAAGGCCAGTTTGAGCTATATCCCGATTGTTGTAGCTTTAGATGTCCGTACCAAGCAAATGTCATGAAAATATTGGAAATAACCAGCATTCCAATAGTTAGTAAAGCCGAAGTCCACATTATTTATCTAGTCTTTTTGATTCAAGTTCTTTTAATGTCTTATAATAGTATCTTTTATTTATCGCACCTAGAGTCTGGGCATATCCTGTTCCATTGCTATTATATAGCATCTTTATGTTTAAATATTTATTCCCGCTTCCTCTCGTAATCGAAAAAACTTCATTCTTGCGGGCTACAGCATCGTTACAAAGTTGTGCCGTTCCATTATTAGCTATTCCCCTTAACTCGTTTGGAACATTATTGTTGTCAAGCCATACAGCTCTAAGCTCACTACATGGAGGATAACCAAGAGCAATCCACATAGTAGTAAGCTCCGGAGTCTCATTTTTTGCGATTCCTTCTATTACAATTGAGGCAGACGAGGAGTTCCGTGGTATATAGTCTTGGTCAAAGACCCATTCTGCATCAGTTTTGGCGACATCTTGATTAAGTAGTGAATTATAAAAAGTCTTTGAAAGCTCTTCGGTAAAAGTAATTGGCTCAATATCTTTAGCGAGAATGTGCCGAGCAAGAAGATGTTTAGCATTTTGTTCGCGGATATATCCATATCCTTCATCTTGCCTGCCAGAATATGAATAATTAGTTCTAATTAATATGCCATCGTTAGAGTCTTCAAGTCTGTATTTAGTATATGTTGTGTTATTAACTTCAAAATATGCGCCATCACCATTAGCATCTATGACACCAAAATTAGCTTCTACACCTAGAGGTTTCTTATGATTAATTATGAACTGTTCAAAGTCATTAATAGTAACGCATTTAGATAATGCTTCTGACATAATAATGCCTTCTTTGTCCATTTCTTTGATATTATCGTCTTTTAGATTATAAGATGCAGTATTCATGATGGCAAATCCCATAGAATTCATACCAGCCCATGCTTCTTTATTAAATTTATCACTTGCATTAAACAAAGCGATATATTCAAAGCGACCATTCTTTGAGGTGATACGTTCTATCTTATTATTTTCTTCACCACAATCTCTATTTTTCCATAATAGAGGTCGTCCATTTTTTGTTATCTTGCCCGAAACAATAGCCGAAGTGCAACATATTCCATTAAAAGCGATGGAAAGGGAGATAACTAATAATGCAATTATATTATAATTCATTGCTCTAATTTTTAAATTGTAAAAATACAACAATGTGTATAATTAGCCAAAAAATTTGTACCTTTGTTATATAATATATTAAATATGGATAGATACATATTTGAATTGGAAATGAAAGTCCGTGATTATGAGGTGGATTGTGAAAATATTGTGAATAATGCTGTCTATCTGCATTATTTGGAACACACTCGCCATGAGTTTTGTAATTGGGTAGGATTCTCATTTAAGGAAATGCACTTAAAAGGTATTGATCCTGTTCTAAATAAAGTGGAAATAGAGTATAAAACGCCTTTAACATGCTCGGATATTATGGTAAGTAAGTTATGGATTGAAATGAAGGGGCCTCGATTTATATTTCATCAAGATATATATAAGAAAACGACTTGCGAACTAGTTGTAAAAGCAATTGTGAGTTGTGTGTGTATTGAGAATGGTAAATTGACAAGAGGTGAAATATTAGCTGAGGCTTTTAAAAATTATTTATAATAAAAGAATAAGTGATAGGAGAATTTGAAATAGCTTTTGCATCTGTCAAGGGAATGGGAATAGAGCTTGCTCAGAAGATACTTGATGTAGTATCGACAGAGAAAGAATTTTTTTCACTTTCTCAGCACGAACTGGAACTTTTAACGCAAGGAAAGAATAAAATATTATCCAAAGATTATCGAAACTCAGTCTTAGAGAAGGCCAAGCGTGAGATGGATTTTATTGAAAAGAATAATATAAATGTTCATTATTTTAAAAATTCTACTTATCCAACAAGACTTTTTGATGCTGTCGATGCTCCTATTATATTATATAGTAAGGGCGATTGTAATTTAAATTCGCCATATATAATTAGTATTGTAGGCACAAGAAATGCTTCACAATACGGTAAATCAGTAACCGAAGAATTAATTGCTCAATTTGCAAAAGATATACCCAATGTGATAATAGTAAGTGGCTTAGCTTATGGTATTGATATCTGTGCGCATCGGGCAGCAATGGCAAATTCTGTTTCAACAGTAGGAGTATTAGCCCATGGGCTAAATACAATATATCCGGCGCAACATAGAAATAGTGCTGTCGAAATTATTAAAAACAAAGGGCTGTTACTTACCGATTACATGTCGCAAGATGCTATTCATCGTTCAAATTTTCTTGCTAGGAATAGGATAGTTGCCGCAATAGCCGATTGTACAATAGTAATAGAGTCGGCAATAAAGGGTGGGGCATTGGTAACGGCTACAATTGCAAATAGTTATAATAGAGATGTGTTTGCTGTTCCAGGAAGAATAAATGATGAGTATTCCAAAGGGTGCAATGCATTGATTAATCAGAATAAGGCTGCATTGCTTACTTGTGCCGATGACTTATATAATTTAATGCGATGGAATATAACGAGTGAAAAATCGATTGAATTATCTTTGTTCCCCGAGTATACAGAAGATGAACAGAAAGTAATTAATCTACTGAAAGAAATGGGCGAAGTGCATATAAATATAATGGCAAATATATTAGATATGCCAATGCATCGACTCTTGAGTATGTTAGTAGATATGGAATTTTCGGGATATATAAAGGCTCTACCCGGTAGCAAATATACAATTTAAGGATATATGCTAGAGTTTGCAATTAAAATTATAACTTAGCATAGAAAATATTTATTTGATGAGAATGATTATCTTTAAAAGAATAGTTTTAATAATATTAGTGTCGATATGTACAATAAATGAAACAAGTGCAATATCGTTAGCTTTAGATTCTGTTGCAGAATGGGGCAAGTTCCCTAAATTTTGCATTGATGTATATCGATGGGGCGATAGAACATTTAATACATACGATAGTACTTATGTAGAGGGAACGGGAAAGAAATTTAATATAAAATTAAAGACCGATAGCTGGTTGGATTTTTACGAATTTGATTTGAAAAATAATACTCAGATAAGAATGGTCAGTAATCCAAATACCTCAGTAGGAGTTTCATTGACCTATTTGGCAGTTTCGGCAGGATATGATATTAATATTAGTAATATTTTTCATGGAAAAGAAGATGTCAGAAAGAAATGGAATTTCCAATTCAATTGTGCGTTATTTGCAGCCGATTTATATTTTTCTAATAATAACGTAAGTACGAAAATCACAAAATTTGGTAAGCCGGGTTCTCGACTGGAATTAGATGTCCCTTTTACGGGCATAGATAATTCTACATTTGGCGCAGACATATATTATTTTTTAAATCATAAGAAGTATTCACAGGCTGCTGCATTTGGCTATTCTAAACTGCAAAGAAAAAGCGCAGGCTCCTTTTATGTCGGTATATCGCTTACATTTCAAGATGTAAATTTTGATTTTAGTGAATTACCTGAAGACTTAAAAGGCTATCTACCCCCCGATTGGAAGTCGGAACAATATGTGTTACAAAGTAATAATTATGGATTAATGATAGGCTATGGCTACAATTATGCATTTGCAAAGCGATGGCTGTTTGGCTTTTCTATTGCCCCGACATTTGGTTTTAGATACGGATATGTTAATACTCTTGAAGATTCAAATTATGGATTTTCTCTTAGCAATAAAGCCAAAATAGCACTTATATATAACCGAAATCCTTGGTTTGCCGGTTTAATAGGAAAACAATCATTAAATCTATATGCAGAGAAAAGGCATACATTTATAAGTAGTGTATTGAATTTTGAGGCAGCATTTGGATTTAGATTTAATATTTGGTGATAATTTTTTATGTAACTTTGTGCCATAATAAAGAAAGAAATGAGTGAAGATAATATAATACTAGGCATTGAATCATCGTGCGATGATACATCTGCAGCAATAATCAGAAATGGGATTCTAATATCCAATGTGATAGCAAGTCAAAAGGTTCACGAATCGTACGGTGGTGTAGTCCCCGAATTAGCATCGAGGGCTCATCAACAAAATATAGTTCCGGTTGTTTCTGAAGCCATAAAACAAGCCGGTATTGAAAAGAAAGATATTAGCGCAATAGCATTTACAAGAGGTCCCGGATTATTAGGCTCGTTGCTTGTAGGCACATCGTTTGCAAAGGGCTTAGCCTTAGCTCTAAATGTTCCAATAATTGATGTTAATCATTTGCATGGCCATGTCTTGTCTCATTTTGTGAAAGAAAGTGAAGATTCTGTAGTCCCAGATTTCCCTTATTTATGCTTGTTAATATCCGGAGGAAACTCACAGATTATTAAAGTTAATTCCCCATTTGATATGGAAATAATGGGGCAGACAATTGATGATGCGGCAGGTGAAGCCTTTGATAAATGCGCTAAGGTTATGGGGTTGCCATATCCGGGTGGACCATTTATTGATCGACTAGCTTCAATAGGCGATTCTAAGCGTTTTAAATTCAGTAAGCCTCATATTCCTGACTTGAATTATAGCTTTAGTGGATTGAAGACGTCGTTTCTTTACACAGTTAGAGATGCCATAAAAGAAAATCCCAATTTTATTGAAGAAAATAAAGCTGATCTGGCTGCTTCTTTACAAGCAACAATAATAGCTATCTTAATGGATAAATTGGATAAAGCCGTTAAGGCTACCGGCCTTAAACAGATTGCTATTGGTGGTGGTGTTTCGGCAAATTCAGGTGTAAGAAACGCTATTCAAGAATATTGTGATAAACGTAATTTAAAAGCATTTATTCCACAAAGAAAATTTACAACCGATAATGCTGCAATGATAGCAATAGCCGGCTATTTCAAGTATATAAATAAAGACTTTTGCAAAATGGAAGATACTCCGTATGCACGAGTAAATGTATAATTTTTAATTAGATATGTCAATAATCATCCGGAATATAGCATATCAAAAATAGATATTAAAATGTTATTATCAATTATTGTAATAGGTGATGAATTATTGATCGGGCAGGTAACCGACACTAATTCGGGGTGGATAGCGCGTAATATTAATCCAATAGGTTGGACAGTGAAGAGTGTAAGGGTTGTTGCAGATGATGCTGTGGAAATAAAAAATGCAATAGACGAAGCGTTTAAAGAGACCGATTTAGTATTGACAACAGGAGGTTTAGGCCCTACAAAAGATGATATAACAAAAGAAACCTTAAGGCAAATCTTTGGAGGCGAAATGATTTATGATAAAGCAACCGAAGCAAATGTGCTTGAGGTTGTGAATAAGCGTCATCTAAAGATTAATCCACTTACAGCTGCACAAGCATACGTTCCTTCTTCGTGCAGGGTAATACAGAATAAAGTAGGTACAGCTCCAATAATGTGGTTTGAAAAAGGCGAAAAAGTACTCGTTTCTATGCCGGGCGTACCATTTGAAACTGAGACAATGATGAGTACAGAAATTATACCGCAATTAATAGCACATTTTAATGCCCATGATTATATTGAGCATCGCACATTTGTTGTAATTGATTATAGTGAATCGGTATTAGCAATGAAACTTGATGATTTTGAAACTCATATTCCTGATTATATTAAATTAGCATATTTGCCAAAGCCCGGATTAATTAGATTGAGATTGACAGGCGTACATAAAGATAAATCTATATTAGAACAAAATATTGAAAATTTATCTGCTGAGCTTACTTCAATTTTAGGCAAAAGTATAATATCATATCAAGATTTGCCTCTATCTAAAATACTCGGAAATGAATTAGAAAGACGCAATTTCACTATTTCTACTGCCGAGAGCTGCACAGGAGGGTATATAGCTCATCAAATAACTCAAAATGCAGGCTGCAGTGCTTACTTTAAAGGTTCGATTGTTTGTTATTCAAATGATGTTAAGATGAACTTATTAGGCGTAGAATCTACAACATTAGAAAAGGATGGGGCGGTGAGTGAGAACACTGTAATTGAAATGGTCAAAGGCGTGTCAAAGCTAATAAACACAGATTGTGCAATCGCCATTTCTGGGATAGCTGGTCCTGATGGGGGAAGTGAAACGAAGCCGGTAGGGACAGTATGGATTTCAGTTAAATGTAAAAATATTATAAATACATCAGTCTTTCATTTCCCCGGAGATCGAATGAGAGTAATAGATAGAGCCACAATGGAAGCCGAAAAAATGTCGTTAAAACTAATTTTAAATAGTTAACTTACTGAAATTGTGAAAAAGAGCAATATTTGTATTAATAAAATTTGGTTTTTACGCTAGAATATGCTTACTTTGCATTCTGTTTTGAGGAGTTAATTAGAAACAATAAAAAAATTAAGATAGCCATGTCAAAAATTTGTCAAATAACAGGCAAGAAAGCGATGACAGGAAACAATGTATCGCATTCAAAAAGACGGACAAAACGCAAATTTAATGTAAACTTGTTCACCAAAAAGTTTTTCTGGGTAGAGCAACAAGAGTGGATTAGCCTAACTATATCGGCTTCGGGTTTGCGTACAATCAACAAACTTGGACTTGATGCTGCTATGAAGCAAGCTGCAAGCAAAGGGTATCTAACATGTATTAAAACAGTAGAAGGATAAAAAGATGGCAAAGAAAGCTAAAGGTAATAGAGTTCAAGTAATTCTAGAATGTACTGAGCACAAGGCAAGTGGTATGCCAGGTACATCACGTTATATTACTACCAAAAATAGAAAAAATACCACAGAGAGATTAGAATTGAAGAAATACAATCCAATTCTAAAGAAAGTTACTGTTCATAAAGAAATTAAATAATACTGAACGATGGCAAAGAAAACCGTAGCAACTCTACAAAAGGGTGAAGGACGTACTTACAGCAAGGTAATCAAAATGGTAAGATCACCAAAAACAGGTGCTTATACATTTAAAGAAGAAATGATGCCTAATGATGCTGTAAAAGAAGCATTGAAATAAGCTTATATTTTCCTTACATAGGCAAGCTCCTTGGTATTCTATATCAAGGGGCTTTGCTTGCTTTAAATATATCATATAGTGATAAGAGGGAAATAATGAGAATTTTATACAATTAATTGTAATAAATATTCTTAATAGAGCATAGGATATTAAATATAAATGCTATTTTTGTTGCGAGAAATTATACATTAAAGTGTAACTTATAGTAGAGAGATATGAATACTTTCGTTGAAAAAGTAATTGACCTACAATCACATTTGTATAAATTTGCAATATCTTTGACTTTAAATAAAGATGATGCCAATGACCTTATGCAGGATACAAACATCAAATTATTATGTAATGAGCATAATTATACAGATAATAATAATTTGAAAGGTTGGGCTTTTACCATAATGCATCATCTCTTTATTAATAATTATAGGAAATTATCTAAATATAAGATTGTTGACAACGGATTTCTAACCTTAGAAAACATCAATATATCTGCAAATGTCGACCCTGATAGCACGTTAAATGTAAAGGAAATAAATCTATTAATCAATAATCTAGACTCAATATATAGCAATCCATTTACTCTTTATCTTGCAGGCTATTCGTATCAAGAAATTGCAGACAAAGAGAATATCCCTCTGGGGACAGTGAAGAGTCGTATTTTTTATGTTCGTCGCTATCTAAAAATAGTACTTTCGAGATAGTTATTCTTTATCTTTTGGCTTTGTGTCAGATTCTCTTTCTTCAGCGAGTCTTTCTTTTCTTTTGAGACTAAAATGTAGCAATAAGATAATTACTAAAGTAATTCCAATAATTCCGAAATAATATAAGTAATTTCCCTGTCTAAATATATCAAATCCAATATATGACATTGCTACAAGGTATATAATAAGAAGGATTGGAATAATAGTTGATTTTTTATATTTTCTTTTCATCATTTTCTATATTTATAAGATATTTCGACTCATTAGGTTTAAATCTGCCAGATATTAATTCGTTGTAAATAGCAAGACAAGCCCAAGCATCAGTAGAGGCATATTCTTTTTGTTTTTGCGTAAGCTCATTTATTTCCCAATTGGTTAACTGTTGACCTTTCGAAATCTTTCTATCAAAAATAATAGCAAAAATTCGTTGTAGTCCATTGTCAAGAATACCGTAAGACTTTACAAATTTCTGAAGGTCAAGAAAATTTGCCGGTTTAAAATTATATAGTTTATGCAATCTAGTAATATCATCGCTTAGAGATAATCCAATTTTGCAAATATTTTCGTCTTCAAGAAAGTCGATTAAAATCTTGTTAAAGCCTAATTCGTTTATTCTCACTAAGAAGCAAGTGTCGATTGTCGATAGTTGGACAAGAGCGACATTGTGGTTAACACCGCGTTTAAATGATGGTCGAGTCTCGGTGTCAATTCCTATATATTTATAATTTCTAAGATATTCAATTGCACGTTCAAGTTTATCTATTGTGTCGACTACATAAATAACTCCATCAAAACATATTGGTTCAAATGAAGTTACTATTTTTTTATCTATTGAGAGTTTTACCATTTTATGAATTCATTAATTTAGGCATCGTCAAGAATTTAGCGTCTTTATAAAGCTTGTGTAATAGATTATCTAAGTATAATTTAGTTTCGGAACAAATTATTTCATCTTCATCAAAGAATGAGTTATATATCATATATTTTACATCAATTTCTTTATTTTTTAAAGCGAATAATGATAGTAGTGTATGATTAATTGAGCCTAATGTGCCATTTGTAACGAGGCATACAGGATAATGTTTATCTTTGATATAATCTAATGTAGTATAATCATTAAATATTGGCACCATTAGCCCTCCTGCACCTTCAATTAAAATTTTATTGTAGGTTTTATCTAGTATTTCAATTGACTTATCGATGGCTGTTAAATCAATGTTT
Organism: Muribaculaceae bacterium; assembly: GCA_028689665.1. Lineage (GTDB taxonomy): Bacteria > Bacteroidota > Bacteroidia > Bacteroidales > Muribaculaceae > JAQVCR01. The sequence continues at coordinate 11,280 of JAQVCR010000010.1, read as the reverse complement.
ACATTATCTAATTTTGCAGCTAAGTGTGGTGATGCCGGATAGCTCATAATGATAGGAGCAGTGGTTAAATCTTTATCAATTTCAAGGTTGTTAAGCCCCATAATTGCTCGGTGAATCTCTATATCTTCTGAAAATCCCACATTACCGGTTTGTATCATTTTCAGTGTTATTGTATCGTTATCTTGGTTTAACTTGTTAGCGAGCCACCCTGTGGCATAGCTTTTACCCACATTTGTTCCTATTCCTGTAATAAAAATAATATCAGCCATAGTTTATAAGTTTGTTTTTAAACGTCCAATAATATAAATTGGATTATAAGTTAGTGGAGCTCCATGTTCATCGCATGGATATTTATTTATAAATTCTTGCATAGCATTTTTCGTCCATAATTTGGTATTTGGTATAGAATTAACTCCGGTCGATTTTATATGTCTAATGACATCGGTCGGGGAGTCGAAATGAAGAGTATCTATATCTTCACTAATAGAAATTATATCAAAATAAGGCATCAAAATGCTTTTTAAACTTTCTGAGTCATAATAATGTAATGAATTTCCCGAAGCTTGTTTTATCTCTTTCATATTCTCTTTACCAAAAGTTGATATGGCAATTAATCCATTAGGATTAAGCATATTAGATAGCTTATGAAAAAAAGTAGTAATATTTTCTAACCATTGTATTACAGATGTAGATACGATATAGTCGAATTTGCCACCACCGGTAAATGTAAGTTTTTCGGCATCGCCGGCAATGAAAGTGTAATTCACTTTATCTTTTATAAATGAAGATGGAATATTGCACAGATCGTTTAAAACTAGTCTTTTAGGCTGAATATCGTTTATGTAAAGGTTGGTAAGAAATCCAGTTCCACATCCAATTTCTAATACCGATGAATGTTTGCGATAATCGATAGCTTTCCAAAGGTTGTGTAATTTAATAGAAATTTCTTTCTGCCTAGTTGCATTCTGGTCATATATGGTTAATACTTTGGTAAAACGCTTTTTTAATAATTCTTTATTGATAATATTATTAATAATTATATCACCTATCTTTGCAGGAAGATGAGCATCATCTGTCTTATATATCGTATCGCAATTATTGTCCCACGCCTTTACTTGATTCTTGTATGGGAATATTCTATCGTTTTGTCCTATGATTACAGTATTCCAATGTATTTTAGTGGAAATAGGATGCCTTAGAGAATTTATTTTCATAGCACCTAATTCATCTTTCAGAGATTCTAAAGAGCGTTGTGGCTTGTTTATATTTAATAGCTCATACTGACTATTGTCTTTACAAATGCGTCGATTGAATTTCTGTATATTTTGTATTGATAGGTTGTTATATGTGCCATCAAATATTCCCGTAGGGATTCCTTTCTCATCGTCAATCGGAGTCATTGTACCATTAATTGCAATTTTTAAGCAGATGGGTAAGCTATTGTTTGTTTCAATAAATTGTGCTGCGCTATATACTCCGAAAGACCAAGCAAATATGTAAATATTAGAATAAGGTGCTAAAATAGAAGTGTCGAATTGAAAATTATTATAATCATAAATGACCATAAAATCACAATCTAAATGAATGCTTTTAAATGGATTAGAATCCATACCCCAGCCGGCAAAGAATAAAACTATCGACGTGGAGTTATGCTTTATAATAAAATCATAGTTCATATAATAGATTTTATGGCGGTTATTAAATCTGAAATATCATGTGTAGCTAATGTGGCATTTAGGCTGAACCTAATTCTTTCGGCACCGGCCGGTACAGTAGGCGTGCGAATTGGTAGTGCAATGAAGCCCAAAGCCTCTAATTTTTTTGACAGCTCAATTGTTTTTTCATTACCACCTACAACCAAAGGTATAATCTGAGATTCACTAAATATATTTTCGTTTACAGAATTTATAAATGTATATAGCATTTGAGAAATTAATTGTAGGTTATGTCGCTCCTGCTTCATATTAACAATCTTATTTATAATGAAATTGCTCCACGCACAATTGATTGGAGGAATTGCGGTAGAAAAGATTAAGCTACGTGCATTATTTATTAAGTATTCTTTGAATTTTGTAGATGTAATGACAAAAGCACCACAAGATGCAGCCGCTTTTCCCAGAGTGCCTATTATAAAATCTATATCTTCTATCTTATTTTTTTCTTCACATAATCCAAGACCTTTATTTCCTCGTACTCCAAAAGCATGAGCTTCGTCGATATAAAGGAGTATATTATTATGCTTTTTCTTTATGTTTACGAGGCGTTCAAGATCGCAACAATCTCCGTCCATACTAAATATTGATTCAGAAATAATAATTATTGTCTCATAATTATTAATTTCTTGTTCAATTATAGATTCTAGATGATTATAATCGTTATGCCTAAATCTTTTAAAAATCGAATTAGATAGAAATAGCCCGTCGATTATGCTGGCATGAATTAATTTATCAGCAATAAATAAAGTCTTACTACTTCCTAATGAAGATATAATACCTGTATTTGCATGGTAGCCACTATTAAATATGATTGCTTCCTTGCCATATAGAGATGATAGAGTATTCTCTAAGCCATAGAATTCTTTTTGTTTTAAAGACAATAATCTTGAGGCGACAGAACTAAATTCCCAACAATTATTGCTGTCGAGGAATTCTTTTACAAGATTTGTATTCTGTGATAGACCTAAATAGTCGTTCGACGATAAGTCTATTTTGCTGCTAAGCTCATTAATTTCGGCTGGCGTTTTTATCCTTCTATAATTGCCTGATAATTTTAATTCTTTTAATTTAATATCAAATCTGTCCATCATTAGGCTTAATTATATCGAGTAAATTTTCAACTAAAAATTTTAATTCAGAATCACTAATAATATATGGGGGCATAATATACACTAGTTTACCAAAAGGTCTCACCCATATACCACGTTTTACGCATTCTTTTTGAAATTCGCTTACTACAACATCATTTTTCATCTCAATTACGCCAATTGCACCTAGTATACGAACTTCTGATACATTATCAAATTGTTTCGCCGGAGACATTAACATATTTAATTGAGATTCAATATGCTTTATTTTACTTTTCCAATCGGTTGAAAGTAAGAGTTTTGTAGAAGCTATAGCTATTGCGCAAGCTAGTGGATTCCCCATAAAAGTAGGTCCGTGCATTAACACACCGGCTTCACCACTAGAAATAGAGTCGGCTACGCTTTTGGTAGTTAATACAGCACTCATTGTAATGTAACCACCTGTTAGACCTTTGCCAATACACATTATATCGGGTTGAACATTTGCATGTTCCCAAGCAAATAATCGCCCAGTCCTGCCAAATCCTGTGGCAATCTCATCAAAAATTAACAGCAAATTATATTTATCGCATAGCTGTCGAGCTTTTTTAAGATAGTTGGGATGGTAAAATCTCATTCCTCCTGCTCCTTGTACAATTGGCTCTACAATCATTGCCGCTAATTCATCATGATGAAGTTTGATTTTATTTTCCAGCTCTTCGCTATAAGAATCGTTCCATTCATCATAAAATCCGCATTGTGGGGCTTTAACAAAATATCTTGCAGAAAGAGAAGAACCGAACATGCTATGCATACCTGTTACTGGATCGCAAACCGACATAGCATTCCATGTATCTCCATGATAGCCTGAACGAAAAGTAATAAAATTACATTTTGCAGGATTATGATATTTGCTAAGTGAAGCTTGTATTGCCATTTTTAACGCAACTTCAACAGCCACCGATCCAGAGTCGGCATAGAATATATTATTCATATTTGGAGGCGCTATCTTTAATAAGATTTTGCCTAGCTCAATTGCAGGGTCGTGTGTAAAACCTCCAAACATAACATGAGACATTTTATGTATTTGATTTTCTATAGCAGCATTAATTGACGCATTATTGTATCCATGTATTGTTGCCCACCACGACGACATACCATCAATTAATTGAGTACCATCTTCGAGTAATATTTTTACACCCGAGGCACTTTTTACTTTATATGTGGGGAGAGGGGAGATAGTTGATGTATATGGATGCCACAAGTGCATCTTGTCAAATTCGTCGTACATATCAAAATATGGTATTAAAGCAAAAAATCTTATTTTAAATAAAATCTTTTATATTTATTAGCAAAGATACTATTAATGAATAGGCATACAAAATCTGATATATTAATTTTGTTGAATAAGTGAAATTAATAATATCTTAATATAGTATATAATACAAAAAGATACTCTATTGTGAAATAGAGTATCTTTTATGCTGTTTTGTTTTGTTTGTTTTGAGGAATGTTTGCTGTTTTTATTCAGCAGTTTCTGTAGGAGTTTCTACAGTAGCTTCTGCTGTTGCAGCAGCGGCTTTTGCAGCTTCGGCTTCAGCAATTTCAGCTTTTTTCTTTGCTATTTCTTCAGCTTTAGCTTTATTCTTTGCTGCTTCAGCTTCTAGGCGTGCTTTAGCATCGCTCTTTTTAGCTTCTACTAGCTTGTTTTTAGTTGCTTCTACTGATGCATTTTTGTTGTTCTTCCATGCTTCATAGCGACGAATTGCTTCTTCTTCAGTGAAAGCACCTTTTTTAACACCACCTTGTAAGTGTTTCATCATTAGCACACCTTCGTGTGAAAGGATAGTACGAACACTATCTGTTGGCTGTGCTCCAGTGTTAATCCAATACAAAGCTCTCTCGAAATTTAAACTTATTGTAGCAGGATTAGTGTTCGGGTTATAAGAACCTATCCTTTCAATAAATTTACCATCTCGTGGTGCCCTGCTGTCGGCGATAACAATTGGATAAAACGCATAGTTTTTGCGGCCATGACGTTGTAATCTGATTTTTGTTGCCATTTGATCTTGTTTAAATTTTGTTTATTTAGTTTCGAGCGCAAAGATAACTATTATTATTTATATAGCAAAGTTTTTGTTGCTTATTTTTTTATTGATATTATTGGCATTATGAGATTTAAGATATTTAATTGCATATTGACCCTTATTCTAGTTTCTATATTAGTCGGATTATATAATAAGTTATAGCGAAAATTTAATTGTAAATACATTAAGAAAAGAGATATGATGATATGAGAAAAATAAAGCACATTTAAAGATATTTAGAGCGATAATTATAGTGTAAGATGTATATTCAATTAATTAATCAAGAACAATAGTCAATCTTTTTTATTACTTTTGTAACCGATATTAAATAAATTTGTATGCTATTATTAAAGTCGATAGACATATTTGGTAAATATGTTCTATTTATGTCTAAGGTATTTTCAATACCTGATAAGATAAAGGTTTTTTTTAAGCGATATATTACAGAAATCTCAAAGTTGGGAATTGATTCGATTCCTCTTGTGATAATAATTTCTATATTTATAGGTGCAGTGTGCGCAATTCAGATGCAACTTAACGTTACATCTCCGTTAATGCCTCGCTATTCGGTAGGATTAGCTACACGAGATATTATATTATTGGAATTTTCCTCATCTATATTATGCCTTATATTAGCCGGAAAAATTGGCTCAAATATTGCTTCTGAAATAGGTACGATGAGAGTAACAGAACAAATAGATGCGCTTGAGATTATGGGCGTCAATTCGGCTAATTTTCTCGTGTTACCAAAATTATTTGCACTAATCACTTTTGTCCCAATCTTAGTAATTTTCAGTATGTGTACTGGTTTGTTTGGTGGCTTTTTAGTGGCTCAGTTTACTGACATATTAAGTGTGTCAACTTATATATATGGAATACAAGCCATGTTTAATGAGTGGTATGTATGGTATGCTTTAATCAAATCGGTATTTTTTGCTTTTATTATAGCAAGTGTAGCGTCTTATTTTGGCTATTATGTTAAGGGTGGTGCGCTAGAAGTAGGTAAAGCAAGTACAAATGCAGTGGTTTCTAGTAGCATTTTAATCCTGCTTTTTGATGTCTTACTTACAAAAATTTTATTGCAATGATTGAAATAAATAACATCGTAAAATCATTTGATGATAAGACCGTGTTACATGGAATTGATGCAACATTTGAGACAGGAAAGACTAATTTAATAATTGGTCAAAGTGGGTCAGGAAAAACCGTGCTGATGAAAAGCCTTGTAGGACTTTTGACTCCCGAACAAGGAGAGATTAAATTTGATGGGCGAGACCTACTGAAGATGAAACAACATCAAGTGCGCGAACTTAGAAAAGAAATAGGAATGCTGTTTCAAGGAGCCGCTTTATTTGACTCAGAAACTGTATTAGGTAATGTGATGTTCCCCCTGATAATGTTCTCCGAAATGACACCTACTGAGATGATAGAAAGAGCAATGTTTTGTATCGAAAGGGTAAATCTTAAAGGGGCAGACAGCAAATATCCATCAGAAATTAGTGGTGGAATGCAAAAACGTGTCGCCATAGCTAGAGCTATAGCACTTAATCCAAAATATTTGTTCTGCGATGAACCTAATTCCGGATTAGATCCTCGTACATCAATATTAATAGATGAGCTTTTAATTGATATTACGCATGAATACAATATAACTACAATAATTAATACTCACGATATGAATTCTGTTTTGGGTATTGGTGAAAATATTATATTTGTGAATAAGGGCTATATGGATTGGACTGGGAATAAAGAAGAGATATATACCACTACAAATGAGGCTTTAAATAATTTTGTCTTTGCTACAAATCTATTTCAAAAAGTTAGAGATTATGTAAGGAATAGTCATTAATAAATGACTAAAGATTATCCGGTATGAGGTAATAAAGACGATGAAATATATAAAATGAATCAAATCTAAGTTTTATTATGAAGTTTTATTATTAATTTTATTGGAATATAAATACATTTTCTAACTTTGTAATTAAAATGATTATCAAATTTAAAGATTAACTATATGAAGCAATTTTTTTCTAATGCTTTAGGTGCATTTGTTGGTGCATTTTTAGCTATGATTGTTTGTTCAATACTTACATTCATATTTACAATAATTGGATTTATTGGATTTGCTAGTGCGTTCTCAACAAATGAGAAGGTAAGTGTAGATGATAATTCCTTGCTCAAGATTACCCTTGAAGGTACAATAAGTGAACGAAGTAATGAATACGCTAATATAGTACGTATGCTGAATGATAAAACAGCCGATTCATATACTTTAAGTGAATTAGTAAGCGCAATAAACGAAGCTGCAAAGAATGATAAGATAAAAGGTATCTATCTTGAATGCAACGGAATTCAAGCAGGCATAGCATCAAGCTATGAGCTACGAAATGCATTGACAGAATTCAAGAAAAGCAAAAAGAAGATTTATTCATATTCAGACAGCTATTCTCAAAACGACTATTATTTAGCTTCGGTTTCTGATAGTATTTTCATTAATCCCAAAGGAATGCTTGATCTTCATGGATTATCTTCGTCCTATCCATATTTTAAAGGACTTCTTGATAATCTTGGAATACAAATGCAAGTATTTAAAGTCGGTACATTTAAAAGTGCAGTTGAGCCATATATTCTAACAGAGATGAGCGAAGCAAATAAATTACAAATTAATCATTATTTAGGACAGATATGGGGAACTATAACTAGCGGTATCAGTAAATCTCGTAATATGACTATTGATCAGATAAATATGTTAGCAGATAGTATTACAATTACTCAGCCTGTTTCATATCTACAAAAAAATAAATTGGTCGATGGTATTTGCTATTCATTTGATTTAGATAATAAGCTAAAACGTTTATCCGGACTTTCTAAAGACGATGATTTGAATTTTATCAGTCCATCTGAATTAAATTCCACAGTAGAAGAAAAAGTATCTGAAAATAAAATAGCATTATTATATGCCGATGGCGAAATTAATTCAGAATCCGAAGAAGGTATTATTGCCGATGACATGATAGAGGCAATAATTGATGCTTCAAAAGATGATGATATAAAAGGATTAGTGATGAGAGTAAACTCTCCCGGAGGTAGCGCTTATGATTCTGAACAAATATGGGCTGCTTTAGAATTATTTAAGAAAACAGGGAAGCCTTTTGCTGTATCAATGGGTAATTATGCTGCTTCCGGAGGTTATTATATCTCTTGTGGAGCTGATAGAATATTTGCTGAACCTACTACTATAACCGGTTCAATTGGTATATTTGGAATGGTACCAAATTTGCAAGCAGTAACTAAAAAGATTGGAGTTACATTCAATACTGTATCAACAAATAGCAATGGCGACTTCTTCAGCGTTATGAAACCAATGAATAACTATCAAGCACAATCTATGCAAAGAATGGTAAACCGTGGATATGAGTTATTTACTTCACGTTGTGCAACAGGAAGAAATATGCCAATCGACACTTTGAAATCTATTGCAGAAGGTCGTGTTTGGGACGGAAATAGCGCATTAAAGTTAGGACTTGTTGATGAATTAGGTAGCGTGAAGAGTGCTAGTGAATGGGTGGCAAAGAAAGCCGGTATTACAAATTATGAATACTCAATTATGCCAGAACAAACAGATGCTCTCACTAAAATCTTAAATAAATATTTAAAAACTAAACTAAATGTGTTTAGTATTAACGGATTTAATATTAAGGATATTCAAGAAGATTATGTAAATAAATTATTAAATCGTTATCCTATTCAAGCTAAGACAGAAGTTGTAGTGGAATTATAAATTTTAAATTGAATAAGAGCTTAAAAATAACATTTGATTGCCTGCTAACCATTGCCTCGAAGATTTATGGAGCAGTGATTTGGTCAAGAAATAAATTTTTTGATTGGGGACTGCTAAAGCAAAACGAATTTGACATTCCAGTAGTAGTAGTAGGCAATATTTCGGTAGGTGGCACGGGGAAAACTCCTCATACTGAATACATAATATCTAGATTAAGCACAGAATATAATATTGGGGTTGTAAGTCGTGGTTATAAGCGAAATACCAAAGGATTTATACTAGCAACAAATAATTCTAAGCCAGATGATATAGGAGATGAACCATATCAAATATATAGAAAATTTTTTGGTGGAATTAAATTAGCAGTTTGTGAAGATAGATGCGTAGGAATAAATGAATTGCGTAAAATATATCCCGACATAAACTTAATTTTATTAGACGACGCTTTTCAGCACAGATATGTTAAGGCTGATATTTCAATTGTTATGATGGAATATTCTAATCTTCCATATAAAGATAAATTATTGCCACGAGGCCGATTAAGAGAGAGTATTGATTCCTTAAGACGAGCCACTATGGTTATTGTATCTAAATGCCCAGCAGATATGAAGCAATTAGATTTTAGATTGATAAAGAACGAATTAGATCTATTCCCATCACAATATCTATTTTTTTCACAATATCAATATTCTAATTTGGTATCTGTGTTTCCCGAATTTTCTAAATATATGCCATATTTAGAATGGCTTACAGAAGAAGATTCAATATTAGCAATTTCAGGGATTGCTAATCCTCGCCCATTTACTAAGTTTTTAAGAACTTATAAGGCAAATGTGAAAGGAATACATTTTTCAGACCATCATCAATTTGATAAAGATGACTTGGATTTTATTTTAAATAAGTTTAATGCATTATCAGGAACTAAGAAATTAATAATAACCACAGAGAAAGATGCCGTAAGGATGTCTAATAATCCTTATTTTCCTCAAGAACTTAAATCATTCGTATATTATCTACCAATTAGTGTAGATTTCGTTCAATTTCACAATGAAATTTTTGAAAATGCATTGCAAAAGGAGATTAAAGATGCAATTTCAAATAAAAATAAATCGGCTTCAAATTAAATTCATACTCCTTCAGATTAAGTTTAATCATATAAAATAATACTTTTATGTTAGAAAAAATTAAAGAAACAGCGGCTTATATTCAATCACGAATTAGTGATATGCCTAAAACGGCTATTATTCTTGGAACAGGATTAGGCGAATTAGTTAATCACATAGAGAATCAGACAGTAATATCATACGAAGAAATTCCAAACTTCCCAGTTTCAACCGTAGAGGGACATAGTGGAAAATTGATATTCGGACAGCTAGGGAATAAACGTATTATGGCAATGCAAGGACGTTTCCATTTCTACGAAGGCTACTGCATGCAACAAGTTACTTTCCCAGTAAGAGTAATGAAAGCATTAGGAATTAGCACTTTATTTGTTTCAAATGCAGCAGGCGGAATGAATCCCAATTTTAGAATCGGAGATATTATGATTATTACAGATCACATCAATTTATTCCCAGAGCATCCATTGAGAGGAAAGAATTATAAAGAGCTTGGCGACCGTTTTCCTGAAATGAGTGAAGCATATTCACATCGTTTAATTAATGACGCACTAAAAGTTGCCGAGGAACATAATATCAGAGTAATGCAAGGTGTTTATGTTGGTACTCAAGGCCCTACATTTGAGACCCCTGCTGAATATAAATACTTCCACATTATCGGAGGTGATGCAGTGGGAATGAGTACCGTTCCCGAGGTAATTGTAGCACGTCATGGCGGAATGGAAGTGTTTGGTGTGTCGGTAATTACCGATTTGGGCGTTGAGGGTGTTGTTGAGAAGGTTTCTCACGAAGAGGTACAACAGGCTGCCGCTCTAGCACAACCCAATATGACACTTATCATGAAAGAGCTTATTAATAAATTTGAAGAGTAATCTTATAACAAATAATACGGGTTCTATTAATATTAATAGAACCCTTGTTTTAATTGATAATGAATAATATTAAAGAAACAGAAATTTCTTCTTTTGGTGAGTTTGGCTTGATAGATCACTTAACCGAAGGATTAGAAATTAAAAATGAATCTACTCATAAAGGTATTGGTGATGATGCCGCCGTAATTTGTTTTAATGGCACAGAAACATTGGTAACTACTGATTTACTACTCGAAGGAATTCATTTTGACTTAACCTATGTTCCGCTAAAACATTTAGGCTATAAAGCTGCAGTAGTAAATTTTTCGGATATATATGCAATGAATGGTATCCCACGTCAGATCACTGTTTCTTTAGGTGTCTCAAAAAGGTTCACAGTAGAGCATCTTGAACAGTTATATAGTGGAATTAGATTAGCTTGTGAAATATATGGTGTAGATCTTGTTGGCGGTGATACTTCGGCTTCCCGAACAGGTTTAATTATTAGTATTACTTGTATAGGTGAAGCAAAAAAAGAAGATATTGTATATCGAAATGGAGCTAATGATACCGATTTAATTTGTGTAAGTGGAGATCTTGGAGCTGCATATATGGGACTTCAATTACTCGAGCGTGAACGAAGTGTAGGAGATGGTAAAAG
>JAQVCR010000002.1:16569-205388 GCA_028689665.1 Muribaculaceae bacterium | reverse complement strand
CTATACGTCAAAAAAAAGGGAGCGTCGAATGTTTCGATGCTCCCTGATATTTGGAATGAAATGATTCTTATAGAATTGCTTTAATTTTTGCTTCTAGGTCGGCTTTGGTTATCGAGCCTACACTGCGATCTTTCAACTCACCATCTTTAAAGAAAAGTATTGTTGGAATGTTGCGAATACCATACTCTGTACTTATGTCAGAGCCTTCGTCAACATTATATTTACCAATAGTAAGTTTACCATCATATTCAGCAGCCAATTCGTCAACTATTGGAGCAATTCTCTTGCAGGGTCCACACCATTCTGCCCAGAAATCAATTACTACAGGTTTCCCTGATTCGATTATCTCTTTAGAATTTTCGTCATTAAAATTAAAAGCCATTTTTGATTTTTTTTAGTTTAAATTATAGTACAAATTTATGCAAAATTTTCTATTCTCAATTTATATGGAATGTAATTTCTTGCTCGTTAAGAAAGTTTATCAACTCGCGTGTTATTGGGATCTGAAATCTTGATTTTAATTTCACCGATTTGTTTAATGTTTCGTCTTTTAGATTAAACATTAATGTTCCTCTGTTAGTAGTGCCGCTGGTAAGAAAACTTTTTAATAAATCTATATCTGCAAGGTTGATGTTACTCTGAAGCAAATCTATTAATATAGAATCGATTAGCTTTCCTTTCACAGCGTCGAGTAAATCGATGCTCATAATTTGTAGATCTACTCTATCTTTATATTTATTTTTCTGATATTTTGCCTTTACGAATATTGGGGTTCCTTTCTCGCCAAACTTGGCATAGTCTATATAGTTCTGTCCAAATAGTCGCAGTTCTGATGTGCCTGAATAGTCTTCTATTTTCATTACGGCAAATTTGCTGCCGGTCTTGGTGGGACGTACCACGAAATCGGTTACTATTCCTCCAAATGTAAGTTCCTCATCTATCAATTCTTCTTTATCTTTAAGTTCCGACATTTTGGTGTTACAACCAAACTCCAGCTCCATAAAGAATGGGTCGAGCGGGTGAGCCGACAGATACATTCCCACAAGTTCTCGCTCGCGCTCCAGTCGTTCTACATCGCTCCACCGCTCGCACTTTTCTATTACGGGATGGGCTGTCATTATGGGGTTATCAAGTCCGAACAATGAATTTTCTTGATTGTCTTTGTCTATTTGAAAGCGTTGACCATATCTTACAAGTATATCCGAGAATGCTTCGTCTTTGGCATTCTTGGTAAAGAAATCTTCGCGCGAAATTTCTTCAAAGCTATCAAAAGCCCCTGCTAAAGCTAGCGACTCGATGGCTCGACGGTTACAGTTTGACAAATTTACACGTTCTACAAAGTCGAAGATCGACTTATATGGTCCATTTTCATTGCGCTCGTCGATTATAGCATTCACTGTATTTATTCCCACTCCTTTTATGGCAGCAAGCCCGAATCGTATATCGCCTTTTTTATTTACACCAAACGACCTAAAGCTCTCATTTACATCCGGTCCCTTAACTTCAATCTTCATTGATTTACATTCGTCCATAAATCTTGTTATGGTTACTATATCGTTAAGATTTCGGCTTAGCACAGCCGCCATATATTCCGACGGATAGTTTGCTTTAAGATAAGCTGTCTGGAAGGCGACCCAGCTATAACACGTTGCGTGGCTCTTATTGAAAGCATAAGAGGCAAATTTCTCCCAGTCTGCCCATATTTTTTCAAGCACTGCCGGTTCGTGTCCTCGCTCTTGACCTCCCTTAATAAATTTAGGCTTCAGCGATGCCAACTTATCAATTAATTTCTTTCCCATCGCCTTACGCAATCCGTCAGATTCTCCTCGAGTGAATCCTGCAAGCAGACGCGACAGTAGCATGACCTGTTCTTGATACACCGTGATTCCATAAGTGTCTTTAAGATACTTTTCCATTATCGGGATATCATATACAATTGGCTCTTTGCCTTGTTTACGGGCAATAAATTGAGGTATATAGTCCATTGGACCCGGACGATAAAGGGCATTCATCGCAATCAGGTCTTCAAAGGTGCTTGGCTGCAATGCTTTTAGATATTTCTGCATTCCTGCCGACTCAAACTGGAATGTTCCGGTTGTGCGACCTTCGCAATATAGTTTATAGGTCTTTGGATCGCAAATATCTATCTTCTCTATATCAATGTCTTGTCCTGTTGTCAGTTTTATATTATCTAGCGCTTCCTTGATAATCGAAAGTGTTTTCAATCCCAAGAAGTCCATTTTTATTAATCCTGTGTCTTCAATCACACTGCCTTCATATTGTGTTACCAGCAGTTTCTCGCCGTCTTTGTCGTAGGCAGTACTCACCGGCACCCAGTCGGTAATGTCATCACGCCCGATAATCACGCCACAAGCATGCACGCCTGTGTTCCTCACATTGCCCTCTAATGCTTCGGCATAGTGCAATGTAGAGCTGATAATTGGATCGGAACTGTTATATTCGGCTTTCAGCTCGGGAATATATTTCACACAGTTTTTTACCGTAATTTTTGTTGCCTTTCCGTTTTCTTGTGGTGGCAAGTCGCTTGGACGCGTAGGAATCATTTTAGTGAGCCTGTCGCTTTCGGGCAAAGGTAGTTGCTGCACTCGCGCAACGTCTTTTATTGCCGACTTAGTCGCCATTGTGCCGTAGGTTATGATGCGTGCCACCTTCTCGGCTCCATATTTATCGGTTACATATTTCAATACTTCGGCTCGTCCATCATCATCAAAGTCGATATCAATATCGGGCAACGATATACGATCGGGGTTCAAGAAACGCTCGAATAGTAAATCGTACTTAATAGGGTCGATTTGTGTAATGCCCAGACAATATGCTACTGCCGACCCTGCCGCCGATCCACGTCCCGGACCTACCGACACACCCAGCTCTCTTGCTGCTTGGATAAAGTCTTGCACGATAAGGAAATATCCAGGAAATCCCATATTCTTGATTGTGCTTAGCTCAAAGTCGATACGTTCACGCAAATCGTCAGTAATTTCGCTCCATCGTTTATCGGCTCCGACATAAACCAGATGTCGCAGATAATCATTATTATCGGTAAACCCGTCGGGTAGCGGGAAATTAGGCAAAATGGGACCATGGTCGATAGTGTATTGCTCCACTTTTTCGAGAATCTCAACCGTATTTGCAAGGGCATCAGGCACATCGCCAAACAGCTCGTTCATCTCGGCAGTCGATTTCATCCACTCCTGCTTTGAATAGAGCATACGATTCTCGTCGGATATATATTTTCCTGTCGCCACACAGATTAGTCGATCGTGGGCTTCGGCATCTTCTTCGTTTACAAAATGCACATCGTTTGTGCATATCAGCTTAACGCCCAACTCGGCAGATAGCTGCATAAGCACTTCATTAACTTTCACCTGCAGTGGATACACTTCATGGTTAGCTCGCAGAACGGTTGCCTTGTGTCGTTGAAGTTCAAGGTAATAGTCTTCGCCCCAAATACCTTTAAACCACTTTATCACTTCTCTAGCCTCATCTATTCGCCCTTCTTGAATTAGGCGGGGAATCTCTCCGCCCAAGCATGCCGAGCTTACAATTAATCCTTCGTGATATTTTTCTAGATTTTCTTTGTCGATACGCGGGTGTGAATAGAAACCTTGAGTCCACGCCATCGACACCAGCTTAATCAAGTTATGATAACCTTGCGAGTTTTTCGCCAGCACAACCAAGTGTCTTCCGGTATCGCGTTTATGTGTATGCTCCCCCATCGACTTCTCGCAGACATACATCTCGCAGCCAAATATAGGGACAAACAAACTCTTTTTAAGCTTTGCAATCTCTTCTTTGATCTCGTTGATGCGAATGTTTTCTGAATCCCCCGACTCCTCGATACTTTTAAGCTCTTTAGTAAGATCTTTGATTTTATCGTTAGCCTTTGAATTTTTCTTCTTGGCGTAGTTGAAAAATTCCTTTATTCCGAACATATTTCCATGATCGGTAAGGGCGATGCCTCGCATACCATCAGCAATAGCCTTATCGACAAGCGCAGAGACCGAAGCCTGACCATCGAGAACAGAAAATTGAGAGTGAACGTGCAGATGTACAAATGGTTGCATAATATAATTGATATTATAAAAATTAAAACATACCGATATTTTTATCGATATGTAAAATTACATTATTACTATAAGATTTACAATAACTAACTTGTATAGTTATTAACAAAAGCAATATAAGTTATCAACTCTTCGGCTCTCGGATAATATTAATAATTAATATTTACTCCGGTGTCGATGCCACCTCTATTTTGTAATGAGCGTCGTGCTTTATTAAACGATTTCCCAAAGTTTACTCGATAATTAATCCCCAGCATAACCATGTTAGCATTATCCTTAATGCTTACTTCTGACTCTTCGGGGTGAACCGTCGACAGTGTGGTGTCTTCATACAAGGCTCCGCGTTTTGTGAATAGATTGATTCCCGTCAGGCTGAAACGCCAATTATTTAAACGATATTGAATGCCGACAGTGTTCCAGCGCTCACTTCTCGACAGCACATTTCCGGGCATGGAATATTGAGGTAGTATATCATAATTAGCACTGAAAGTCCACTGACCGAAATACAAAGATCCTTGAAGAGAAATATAAAAACGCTTATCGGTATAGTGTTCGTCTTTAAGATCTAATATATAATCGTTCCACCCTATCACCCCAAACAATGATAAATGATTAAACAGATTCTGAACGCCGAGATTCAATTCAAAATTAAAGCGGTCGATATATTTGCCATTAGTGGGCTGAACCATAAAAGAATTGTAATACGGATCTTTAGGATCGCTAATATAACTATAAGCACTATAAATAGGCGAAACAGTGCGACTATGGCTCACCCAGAAAGAGCCGGTAAACTTTCCTTCGGTATATCGTGCATAGACACGATTTCTGAACCACACCGATGGCTTCAAATCCTTATTTCCTTTGCGTATCAAGATTTCATCTACCTTATTCACCACATCCGATTGTTGATTAAATGAAGGCATTGAGGGATCGTACATAAATAGATAATTAAGACTCCACTTCTTTGAAAATTGATAATTCAATGTTACATTAGTCTTCATTCTCACGGCATCGAGTTTATTATCGCCACTTAACGAATGCAGATACACAAGCCCTAACGATGCCGAATAACCAAGCTTTTTGATGCGTCCTACAGCCTGAGCATAAGCACTTAATTGATTTGAACGAAATTTCTCAAATGTCAGTACGCTATTTTCTGTTACACTGTTATCGGCAAAGTTATAGCTATCTTTGATTGCAAAGTTTGTAGTTAGAAGCTTGAATTGCTTTGAATAAAGCAATTCTGCACCCACCGATAACGATTTATTATTGTTTAAAGTATTTATGTACTTATCGGCACCTTCGGTATATATATCGGTATAGTTACGCGTGTAGTCGCCCTTGTTATACGAGCTTGTGGCATTTACCTCGATTAGCTGATCTTTTCGTATCTGCTTACGAAAAAATAAATTAATATCAGGAGACGAGAATTTTGTTGTCCGCTTAATGTCTGTTTCATATTTAGTAGTTTCTGCCCCTATAATCTCCGTTTTATTCGACCTATCATTCAAATGCGACCTTAATAACGACACACCTACAGTAACGGCAAACATAGTATTGGCATTGTGCATATAAGTGTAACCAAGAGAGAAACTATTGGTAGTATAGCCAAAAGGGCTTGGGATTCCTACCGTCTCACGAATTATGGGATTTTCTCGCCCTATAAATTGCTCGCTAGAGCTTACCTCACGTTTATCATAATCTCGCCAACTAAGATTGTAGTTTACATTCCATTCCGATTTCTTGTTATAATAAGTAGCACCAAAATTTCCATTAACAAAACCGGCAAAGTTTACAGCTCCCAACAGAGAAGTTACTAACGAGCCACCATCGTGTCGAGGTTTCAATATAATATTTATTACCGAACGGTTATTGTAGCGAATATCAGGAGTGTCAAAATATTCAATTCTTAGTATATTGTCATTATTAATCGACAAGAAACGATTCATATCGACAGGCTTTCCATTAATCTTAAATATAGGCGCACGATTATCTATCGTTACCGATTGCAGAGTTTCAATCACTCTAAGTCCCGGCATTTTCATCTGCAACTCGTTCAATAGAGCCAAGCTTCCCGCCGAACGCTCGATTTCCGATTTTGATGGAATCACAATATATCTATCCGGTTTCTGTATTACCGATTGAGCCGTTACTTCAACCTCATCGAGTTCTACTGTAGCACGCTTCAATTCAATATTTCCTAAATCGAGATTATCTGTATCATCGCCCACTACTTTAAGAAAGATAGGCGCATATTCATTAATCGCAACCTCAACGGTTACCCGTTTCTCCTTAATATCCGATGTGCTGAAATTACCATTTTGGTCGCTGTTTACACCTGCAACTATTTTCAAAGAATCATTTCGCACAATTATTTCTGCTTTTCTTAGCGGCTTGCTATCATTGGCATCGAGTATTCTCCCTGTGATAGTGTAAGCATGAGCCACAAAAGAATATAATAATACTGTCGTCAGAATTGCAAGCGGTTTTAATCGACCTACATATAAGTTTTTAGTTCTAATTCCCATTTTTCAATTAGTTTTTAATGGTTTTTGTCAAAAGTACATTAAAAATCCGGGGAAGCGCTTGCGTTATACCTAATTTAGTTTTTTTTGTTTTATAATACATCACTCCATTTAATTGACATTATCTATATGTAATAGCTAATAACTTCTATCAAGAGCATCTGCTTTAAGTGTTCCTCTTTGTTTTTTTAGCGACTTACCAAAGTTACTGCGATAAATGAATTATCTCTTGCAGACCTATTTAGAGTATTTACATCTTGAATCCATCTAGGAGATAAACACAAATTAAAATTAAAGCTCCAGCGTTTCCACCAAACATTTCCATTTATCGATGCATAAAAATGGTTGAATTTGTCTTCAAGACCAAAATTGGGATAATAATAGTTATCCCAGCCAAACGTTGCATACAGAGAACAGAAATCCCATAACTCGTTTAAGCCCACATCGCATTGAACATTGATTTGAGAGGTGTGTGTTCCATTAGAAGTTATACCGACAAACTTATCGTAGTAAGGACTATTCTTATCGTCAATATAATAATACTGACGATATATTGGCTTATTGGTTCGTGAATAGCTTGCCCATAATGTAGACACAAATCTCTTATGTTTATATCGCACATATACCCTATTTCGCATCCAGACTGATGGATCAACACTCATATTTCCAATAGTCCCCGACAAACTATTATTAAATCTTGCAATGCTTGTTTGTTGTGTAAATGAGGGAATATTGGGGTCGTACATATATGTGTATCCTAAATTTACAGGGTTGCTCCACCCATTATAATTTCCATTATTGCCTTCACCCGTTTGCGTTATGGTTTTGTTTGGCGAAATATATTGTTCAGAAATATCATAATGCGATTTATACATATTCGATGTGGCAAAGTAATTTCCTATACTCCACTCCGATTTTTTATAATTCCATGTGGCACGAAAGTTTGTATTTATGGTAGTAGAATTTAAAGGAGCATTAATATTCAGAAAGACACTTCCACCTTGCAAATCCGGCTTGACAATAAAATTAATTACACCTGCCGAAGCTTCAGAGGAATACCTTATATCGGGTGTATTTTGATATTCAATTCTAAGAATATTATTATTGTTCAACGACTTGATTCTATCAGAGGACACACGTTTGCCATTTATCATCATTACCGGCTGTTGTCCTTCGATCGTATACGATTGTAATGCTGTATTAACTTTTAATCCGGGCATTGAACCTTGTAGATTTGAAAGCAAATCTATTGCCGACGCCGAACGATCAATTTTGGCTTTTTCAGAAAGATAACCATCTCGTTGCTCTTTTGCAAAATCGACTGCAGTGCATTTATAAATATCTCCATTATAGTTAACAATAGCACTATTTCGCAAATCCCCATAACAAAATTTCCCAAACAATTTATGAGAAGATATGAATCCTGCTACACTGTTTTTTTCATGATATATAATTACTTTAAATAACACGAAGCAAAGTTATAAAATATAGTTGAATAAAGTGTCTACATAGAAGCTCATAGTTCATTTCGCAACGCACTATATATAAGCGTGTTACAAAACAAAAAGTTCACAATGCGTCATTCGAGCATTAATGATGGCAATTAAGTTACAATAGAGTCTTGTTTTTCATATAATTATTTAGGTATTCCTCAAGTGAAGTTGTAATACCCAATTTTTTTACAATATATTGTCGACGATTCATAGCCGAACGCATATTGGTGTAGCCCATACACAGCATAATCTCACCCATCGAGAAATCACAGCACATAAGGACTAAAAATTTAATTCTAAAGGAGTCAACTCCGGATTTTCCTCGGCTAATTTTTTGATGATATTATTATTAGTGGCATCGACATAAAAACGCAAATCGCTCCACACACTTTCGCTCAGTCTGGCAGTAGAAATCTGTATTCTAAAATCCTTTAAGAATTTTTCATTTTCCGGAGCTGTCATACTCCTGTCGATAAGATTCTTAATAAGACACACTTGTCTCGAGATAGCTTGATTCAACCTCTTAACTAAATTATAATCAAGACCATCAACCTCAATATTTGATTCAATTTTATTCTTAGCTTGTTCAAGTCGAGTAAGAAAATCATTATGCATATATCTTTGGCTTTTGTCGCCATAGAATCGAGATCATAAGTCTTTGCTATAAGATTAAGATTAGTATAATAACTTGCCGAATCATTCATTTGTTTATTTATCTCAATAGCCATATTTATATATATATGCGCTGTCGCGATGCAAATTTCTATATAATGCACCAATTACACCTAGACATGTTTGTTGGTATTTCTTATTTCCTGATAATGAGTAATAATTAAATGCTTTTCTGTATCTCTCTATTGGCTCATTATTCTCGATATATGAATTTCTAAATATATTTCCTAATCTCATATTCACATAACCAAGGCTCTCGTAATCATCGACAGGCATCTCAGATTCGGCTTTTTTATACAGTTCTATTGCCTCTAATGAATTACCAAGCTCTTGCTCTACATCTCACTTATATATCATTGCCTGAATATGCATATCTCCCGATGTGTAATAGTCGTGGGCGATATTGATAATCGAATCGCTGGCGAATGGATAATAACATTTATATTGAGCTTGCGTGAGCAATAATGCGTAACGGGCTTTCTGCTCGCTATTATATATAGAATCAATCCCAATAGTTTATAGTATTGACAGTGCCGAATCGGGGTACTTAGCCATACAGCTGTCGGCATCGTTAAGACGCATCTCTATCTGCCCGTTATGGCAACCCAAAAGAGCGACAGAGAGTGTAATCATTAATATGTGGCGAAAATAGCATTTGAATCATAACATTATTATACAGCGGCTTTGCGATATAGATATACAGCAATAATGATATAAATAGCATTAGGAATCCACATTGCTATCATCGGAGATGTTAAGCCCGACACGGCAAACGATGCCGTAACAGTGGAGAATAAAATGTAAGAGAAACTTAGCACAATACCAATGCCTATGTTCACACCCATTCCGCCTCTCACCTTGCGCGATGATAGCGACATCCCGATAAGAGTCAATATATATGCGGCAGCCGTCATGGCATAGCGGCGTTCGAGTTCTATCTCAAAGTTCTTTATATTTGCCACACCACGCTCCTTCTGCTTGTTGATATATCTGCGCAACTCCGGAGTAGTGAGCATCTCTTGGTCGTTAACGGCAATCAAAAAATCTTTTGGCTCGATAGATATAATCGTATCCAACTGCGAGCCTTGCTTAATTTCCTCTTTAAGACCCTTAAAATCACGAATCACATAATCGCGAACAGTCCAGCGATATAGAGTGTCGTATTTTATTGATTGAGCCGTAAGCCTGGATTTAAGCACCTTTTTATCAAATTTCTCAAGCGAAAAGCGATAGCCTGTCTTTGAATAATTATCATATCTCGACATATACGCAATCACTCCGGGCGTAACTTGGAGCTGAATATTCGAGCCATAGTCTACCTTTTTATTTTTTACATATTTATTAGTATATGCAATGCGTTTCACATTTGCCGGCGGAATTATATAAGCACTAAGCGAAAAGGTCATGGCGGCAATCACTGTGGCAGCAAACATATATGGCAGCATCAGGCGTTTAAAGCTCACACCGCTCGAAAGGATGGCTATTATCTCCGAATTATCAGCCATCTTTGAAGTAAAGAAAATCACTGCTATAAACGTAAACAGAGGGCTGAATTGATTAGCAAAATACGGCAAAAAATTTACAAAATAGTCGAAAACAGTATCTTTCAACGGTGCTTTAAGCATCGAATCTAGTTTTTCATTAATATCAAACACAACAACAATCGTAAGCAGCAACACTATCGAAAAGACGTATGACCCTAGAAACTTACGAATAATATACCAATCGAGAGTCTTAATCCCCTCGATGCGGAACTTATAATTTTTATTCTTATAAAATTTGAGAAATGATGACCAATTTGGAAATTTTAATTTCATCGTATATTTTAATTTTATAGACGTCGAGTAACATTAATCACCATTTCATCTTTCCATTGCTTAAAGTCGCCGGCTAGAATATGCTTTCTAGCTTCTTTCACCAGCCATAAATAAAATGCCAGATTATGAATCGAGGCAATCTGCATCGCTAACAATTCTTGACTTATAAACAAATGGCGAAGATAAGCCTTAGAATATTGAACATCGACATACGATGCTCCATCTTCTTGAATAGGCGAAAAATCGTCGGCCCACTTCTTGTTGCGCATATTCATTATTCCATGCTGCGTGAAGAGCATTCCGTTACGGCCATTGCGTGTAGGCATCACACAATCCATCATGTCTACTCCTCGCTCAATGGCTTCGAGAATATTAGCCGGTGTGCCTACACCCATAAGATAGCGAGGCTTTGACGTCGGTAGTATCTCATTCACAAGTTCTATCATCTCATACATTTTCTCTGTAGGCTCGCCCACTGCAAGCCCTCCGATAGCATTGCCATCGGCACCAAGATCGGCTACAAACTTAGCCGACTCTCGTCGCAAATCGGGATACACACAACCTTGAACAATTGGGAAAAACGTCTGACGATAACCATACTTTCCTTCGGTAGCATTAAAACGATCCCAGCCTCGTTTAAGCCAACGCTGAGTTAGCCCTAGCGACTTCTTTGCATAATCGTATTCCGACTGTCCGGGTGGACACTCATCGAGAGCCATCATTATATCGGCTCCAATAGAACGCTGAATGTCTACAACTCCTTCGGGCGTGAATAGATGCTTGCTGCCATCGATATGCGAGCGGAAATATGCGCCCTCCTCCTTCAACTTTCGATTAGCCGAAAGTGAAAACACCTGAAATCCACCGCTGTCGGTCAAGATAGGTCCATTCCAGCTGTTAAACTTATGCAACCCGCCTGCCTGCTCTAGAATCTGTGTGCCGGGACGTAAATAGAGATGATAAGTGTTACCAAGAATAATCTGCGCCTTAATATCCTCTTTCAATTCATGCGCATGCACTGCCTTTACAGAACCGACCGTACCGACCGGCATAAAAATTGGCGTTTCAATCTGTCCATGATCGGTAGTTATTAGTCCGGCACGAGCCGAGCTGTTTATATCGTTAGAAATTAATTCAAAATCCATCTTTAATTATTTTACATAATAGAGTGCAAAGATAATAATTAAAAATGGAAGTCGTAGCAGGACACAATGTGAAATTACCATACACCTAAATGCGCAAATACGCTTATCGAAAGAGTGTAAATAATATTGCCAAAAAGGCACTGAATAGAGCAATTTTGTCATATCCTAATATAACACTCCATGAGGCACATTATCTTCTTTGGCATAGATATTGCATCTATATTACACGAATGTCAGCAACATTTAATACAATAGTTTGTTTAGAGATTACAGACTAAAAACAAAAAAGAATTAAATAAATTACTTATATGAATTTCAACAACTTTACAATCAAATCACAAGAAGTTATTCAGAAAGCGGTTGAAATATGCCGAACGAATAACAACCAAGCAATCGAGCCGGTGCATTTGCTAAAAGCAGTAATTGATGAAGGCGAATCGGTAGTTAAATTCATCTTCCAAAAACTCGGAGCAAACACAGCTATGATAAACTCTGAAATTGAACAGAGCATTAATTCATTGCCAAAAGTCAGCGGTGGTGGCGAGCCGTATCTAAGTCGCGAGTCTAACGATGCACTTCAGAAAGCCATCGACTACTCAAAAAATATTGGCGATGAATATGTAACAATTGAAGCTATGCTTGCCGGACTTTTCTTAATAAAAAGCAATGCGTCAACCATTCTTAAAGATGCCGGTGTTGCCGAGAAGGAATTATCTGCAGCTGTCGCCGAGCTTCGAAAAGGTAAGAAAGCAACCGACCAGAGTGCCGAAGACTCTTACAATGCACTAAGCAAATATTCTATAAACCTTAACGAGAGAGCTCGCGAAGGTAAACTAGACCCGGTAATTGGTAGAGACGATGAAATAAGACGTGTACTTCAAATATTGAGCCGACGTACGAAGAACAACCCTATGCTTATCGGCGAGCCCGGTACCGGAAAGACCGCTATTGCTGAAGGGCTGGCTCAACGTATCGAGCGTGGCGATGTCCCCGAAAATCTAAAGAGCAAACAAGTATTCTCGCTCGATATGGGTGCGCTTGTTGCCGGAGCTAAATATAAAGGAGAATTTGAAGAACGACTTAAAGCAGTTGTCAACGAAGTTATTCAATCTGATGGCGAGATTATCCTTTTCATCGACGAGATTCACACTCTGGTGGGTGCGGGTAAAGGCGAAGGCGCTATGGACGCCGCTAACATTCTTAAACCTGCCCTTGCTCGTGGCGAATTAAGAAGTATAGGAGCAACTACTCTCGACGAATACCAGAAATATTTTGAAAAAGATAAAGCTCTCGAACGACGTTTCCAAAAAGTAATGGTCGATGAACCCGACGAGATGAGCGCAATCGCAATACTTCGTGGGCTTAAAGAGAGATACGAAAATCACCACAAAGTAAGGATTCGTGACGAAGCTATCATTTCGGCTGTACAATTGTCCGAAAGATACATCACCGACCGTTTTCTGCCCGATAAAGCTATCGACTTGATTGACGAGGCTGCTGCAAAATTACGTCTTGAGATCGACTCGGTGCCTCAGGCTCTCGACGAAATTACTCGAAAAATTGCTCAGCTTGAAATTGAACGCGAAGCAATTAAACGCGAAGGCGACAAAGACAAAATCAAACTTATTGATAAAGAGCTAGCCGACTTGCGTGAAGAAGAGAAACAATATAAAGCTAAATGGCAAGCCGAAAAAGAGCTTATCAACAAAATTCAACAGAATAAGATCGACATAGAGCATCTAAACTTTGAAGCTGAGCGTGCCGAGCGCGAGGGCGACTATGCAAAAGTAGCCGAAATAAGATATTCAAGCATCAAAAAGAAAGAAGATGACAACAAGAATATCCAAGAACAGCTGAAAATTATGCAAGGCGACAAAGCTATGATAAAAGAAGAAGTCGATGCCGAAGATATTGCCGATATTGTATCTCGCTGGACTGGTATACCGGTAATGAAAATGGTACAAAGTGAGAAGGATAAACTCTTGCACCTTGAAGAAGAATTGCATCATCGCGTTGTAGGACAAGAAGACGCTATTAGAGCTATTGCCGATGCGGTAAGACGTAGCCGTGCAGGGCTTAACGACCCTCGCCGTCCTATCGGTTCGTTCATTTTCCTTGGCACAACGGGTGTCGGTAAAACAGAACTTGCAAAAGCTCTTGCAGAATATCTGTTTGACGATGAAAATATGATGACTCGTATCGATATGAGCGAATATCAAGAAAAATTCTCGGTTACCCGACTTATTGGTTCGCCTCCGGGATATGTGGGTTATGAAGAAGGCGGACAGCTTACCGAAGCTGTAAGGCGTAAACCATATTCGGTAGTACTTTTTGATGAAATTGAAAAGGCTAATCCTGATGTATTCAACGTGCTTTTGCAAGTCCTTGATGACGGCAGATTGACAGATAATAAAGGCAGACTTGTAAACTTCAAGAACACTATTATCATAATGACCTCTAATATGGGCTCAAGCCTTATAAGAGAGAGAATGGAGAAAATGACCGAATATAATCGTAATGAAATTATCGAGTCGACAAAGAAAGATGTACTGGAATTGTTGAAACAAAACATTCGACCCGAGTTTCTGAATCGTATAGATGAGATTATTATGTTCACGCCTCTTAACGAAGCCGAAATACAAGAGATAGTAGCTCTGCAGATTAATTCTATCAAGAAAACTCTCGAAGCTAATGGTATTACTCTTAATGTAACACAGGCTGCTCTTGAGCTGTTAGGCAAAGAAGGTTACGACCCCGAGTTCGGTGCAAGACCGGTGAAACGTGCCATTCATCGACTTGTTCTTAATGAATTATCAAAAGACATTCTGGCTCAGCGAGTTAATCGCGATGTCCCTATTGTTATTGATGCAAAAGATGGAAAATTATTCTTCAGTAATTAGAAAATAATTTATATACTAAAAAAATCGAGGTGAGTACATTGCTGTATTCACCTCGATTTCTATTATAACTATACAAAGATTAACCGTATTGAATTGTTCCGTCCTCATTCCTATATTCGTCGAAGCTCTTTTCGTATTGGTCCATCGCACGAAGGCTCATACCCATACTCGAGAATCCTCCATCATGGAATAGATTCTGCATTGTTACTTTCTTTGTCAAGTCGCTAAACATTACCATACAATAATCAGCACACTCGTCGGCTGTGGCGTTTCCTAGTGGCGACATACGATTAGCAAAGTCCATAAGCGACTCCATTCCCTTAACCCCACTACCGGCTGTTGTCAATGTTGGTGATTGTGATATAGTATTAATGCGCACGCCGTGTTCTCGACCATAAATATAGCCAAAACTTCTAGCAATAGATTCTAACAATGCTTTTGCATCTGCCATATCATTATATCCAAATAATGTACGTTGAGCAGCAACATAAGACAATGCAACAATACTTCCATTATCGCTTATTGCATCTAATTTCTTAGCTACTTGAAGCATTTTATGAAATGAAACTGCCGAAATATCAAGAGTCTTATCTAATAAATCATAATCCAAATCATCGTATAAACGTTTTTTACGTACATTTGGCGACATACCGATTGAGTGTAAAACAAAATCGATTTTTCCTCCCAACACTTCCATTGAACGTTCAAAAACCAATTTCAAATCGTCAACATTGGTTGCATCTGCAGGGATTATCTCTGCATTTAATTTTTCTCCTAGCTGTGAAACTTCACCCATTCGCACTGCTACGGGTGTATTAGTTAGAGTAATATGAGCGCCTTCAGCAACAGCTTTCTCTGCTACCTTCCATGCGATACTCATATCATTCAAGGCACCAAAAACGATACCTCTTTTCCCTTTAAGAAGATTGTAACTCATTATTAAAAATTTAGTTATATAATTGCACACATTTTGAAAAGTTGTGCATTATCGGTGCAAAGTTACATATACTTTTTAAATTCGCAAGTATTTAATCATTTTTGTATATGTAATGAATATTGATAATTACCCATAAAGCTAAAGATGAATATAATTTTATTGGCGTTTTATCGTTAATATTGAGTGTATTTGAGTGTATTTACTCAACATGGCACACTTTAATTAAAAAAAATGACAAATATTAGATATATATTATTCCTTTTATTGATATTTTTCCAAGCTGTTTATATCTCGGCTCAAGTAAAAATTTCGGGAAAAGTTATAGATGCCGACAATAACCCTATCGAATTTGCTACGATACGCATCGGAGGCACTGCTATTGGCGTAACTTCTGATTTAAAAGGCGACTACTCTCTAAATGTGGCTAAAAGAGATACTATCGAACTTATATTTAATTGCATTGGATATAAAGAAGATATTCGCAAGCTCATAGATGCTAAAGGTGAAATGACACTAAATGTAAGGCTGTATAAAACATCTCACGAATTACAAGAGCTTCAAGTAACTGAATTCAAAAAGCAAACTACACAAATGCAAGCTCTCGACGCAAAAAGCTATAAGCTATCGCCTGACGTAAGCGGTGGTGGCATAGAGTCGATGTTGAGCACTATGGCTGGTGTAAGCTCGAAGAACGAAATGAGCTCGCAATATATGGTACGCGGTGGCAGCTACGACGAAAATAGTGTATATATTAATGGAATAGAAGTGTATCGTCCTCAACTTATCAGCTCGGGACAGCAAGAGGGATTGAGTATTATAAACCCCGATATGGTGGGAAATGTGTCGTTCTCTACCGGCGGGTTTTCGGCTGAGTATTCCGACAAAATGTCATCGGTTCTCGACATCACGTACCGTGAACCAGAAAAGATTGAAGGTGCGTTAGCTCTTAGCCTGTTAGGTGCAAGTGGAGCTTTTGGGCAGAATAATGGGAAATTCTCGCAATTGCACGGTATAAGATATAAGCGAAATGCCTCGCTACTAGGGTCTTTGGAATCGAAAGGAGAATACGACCCTCAATTCCTTGATTATCAGACTTTTTTAGGATATAAATTCAACGATAAGTTAAAAGCAACGTTCTTAGGGAATATCGCACTTAACAACTACCGATTTACCCCAACCAATCGCTCTACGAGCTTCGGTACTTCGGAAAATGTTAAGCAATTCACTGTATATTTTGATGGACAAGAAAAAGATAAATTTGAAACTTATTTCGGAGCGTTGTCGTTAAATTATAAGCTGTCAAAATCTACCGACTTCACACTTCTCGCTAGCGGATACCTGACTAATGAACTTGTTGCTTACGATATATCGGGAGAATATTGGCTCGATGAAGCTGGAACAAATGGAAGCGAAAACAGCTCAAACATAGGCGGTGAACTTGGAGTAGGAAAATACCGAGAACATGCACGCAACCGCTTAAAAATGAGCGTATTTTCTTTAGGACTAAAAGGAAACACTTCTATTAATCGTAACAATATAACTTACGGATTAACATTTAAACATGAAAGCATTCACGACCGCCAAAAAGAATGGGAATTACGCGACTCTGCCGGTTATTCTCTGCCGGTTATTGGTAATGGAATAGATGTAATATATAATCTGACATCTAATAACGACGTATCATCTAACCGACTCGCTTTCTTTGCTCAAGACAGCTACAAGTTGCTCACTAATACCGGTCTATTTATTTTTAATGGCGGCATAAGATTTTCTTATTGGGATTTTAATAAAGAGTTTCTTGTAAGCCCTCGTATCAGTGTAGGGTTCGTTCCTGCTGCCAACGAGCGCTTTTCTCTCCGTCTTGCAGGTGGATTATACTATCAATCTCCTTTCTATAAAGAATATCGCGAAGAAATAATTGATGAGAACAGAAATGGATATATCCAATTAAATAATAAAATTAAATCTCAGCGAAGCATTCAACTTATTATGGGGGGCGACTACACATTTAGAGCTATGGAACGACCTTTCAAATTGACTGCAGAATTATATTATAAAAATCTGGCAAACTTGATACCTTACGAGATCGACAATCTTAAAATGGTATATTCCGGACGCAATGAATCGAGCGGATATGTTGCCGGGGTAGATTTTAAATTTTTCGGACAATTTGTCCCAGGTACCGACTCGTGGATTAGCTTCTCGCTAATGAAAACACAAGAAGAACTTAATGGCAAGAAAGTGCCTCGCCCAACCGACCAACGCTATAGCTTTGCTCTTTTCTTCCAAGATTATTTCCCAAGATTCCCTAAAATGAAATTCAACCTTCGTGCAATATTCTCCGACGGACTTCCCACTACTGCTCCACGCACTACTCGCGATGAAGCATATTTCCGTACTCCGGCATATAAGCGTATCGATATAGGAATATCATATCAACTAGTAGGCGCTCCGAAGAATGGAGTCAGACCTTACAATTTCTGGCGACACTTTAAGAGTATTTGGCTGGGGGTAGACGTATTTAATTTATTCGATATTTCAAATGTTAGTAGTTATTACTGGGTAACCGATGTAAATAATCTACAATATGCTGTACCAAATTACCTTACTCGCCGACAGATAAACGTGAGATTATCACTAAATTTCTAAGACGACTAAAATAAAAGAACATCTCTATTGCTATAAGTAACCGAGATGTTCTTTATTATGGAAAGTTGAATTTAGATTTTAGCTTCCCAGCCTAGTGCGCTTGCTCCTAGTACTGCTGCATCGCTCTCTTTTAATTCTGATAGTAAAATCTTTGTCTTACCTTTGAATACAGAAAGGATATTCTTATCTAAAGAATTCTTTATTGGATTAAGCAATAATTCACCCGATTTTGCCAATCCTCCAAATAATATAATTGCTTCTGGACTTGAGAAGGTTATGAAATCGGCAAAGGCTTCGCCTAGAATGTTTCCGGTATAGTCGAATATATCTTTTGCTAATTTATCGCCACCTACTGCCGCATCATATACATCTTTCGATGTGATCTCGGCTAATGGTATGTTGCGAAGTAATGAAGGCTCTGTACGGATTTCCAAAAATTCTCGTGCTGTGCGTGCTACACCTGTTGCCGAGCAATATGCTTCAAGACAACCTGTACGGCCGCATCCACACATTCTTCCGTTATTACGCTTCATTATTACGTGTCCCAACTCGCCTGCAAATCCATCATGTCCATATACTAATTGACCATTTATTACAATACCACTACCCACGCCTGTGCCTAGTGTAATCATAATGAAATCTCTTAGTCCGCGCGCTACACCATAAGTCATCTCTCCTATTGCTGCGGCATTTGCATCATTTGTAATAGTTACCGGGATACCAAATTTTTCGCTAACCAAGTCGGCTAGTGGTATTGGTGTTGGCCAAGGTAGATTTACACAATCATCAATCATTCCGGTGAAATAATTGGCATTTGGTGCACCTATTCCGATACCATGAATTTTATCTACTACGCCATTCGTTTGAATTAATCGTGTTAGCTCTACATATAATTCATCTATGTAGTCTTCTATGGCACTGTGTTTAGCGGTTTTTATTGAATTACTTGCAAGAACATTTCCGCGAGCATCGACAATACCAAAAACGGTATTTGTTCCACCTATGTCAATACCCACTACGTACGGTTTACTCATGTTTATAAGTGTTAGTTATGATATGTGAATGTATTAATTAATTCTTACAAAGATATAACATTATAATAAACAAACTCTTATTCTGCTGTGATTTTTTTGTTAAAATTAATTGTAACTTATATTATATTATGGCGCTTATTTTATAGATATTGCAATTAATTAATTGCAACAGAGATAAACCAACCATAATAAAAAACGCTCCTTAGCTATTGAATATCAATAAATAAGGAGCATTTTTATATATCTTGTGATATAGGTATTATCAATTAGCCGAATAAGGAAATATTTATCCCTGCCAACATTTTTTATAATTCTGTATATGTTATCTTATACACATTTGTCTTTGGTGAATCATCTTCGGGAGTAACCAGCTCTTGAATTGAAGATATTCTATTATTTGAATCTAAGATATAATTATAAGAGTATTTTGTCGTGCTTGCGCCTGTCCCATCTTCAATCATATCGGGAAGGAAAGAACAACGATATCCATATCTTGTTATCACTCCGCCTACATAGCCCGGCATAATATTTTTATTGCTCATCAACACATCAAATATATCAATTGAATAGAAATTAATCACATTTGAATATCTGATTTTAAGAGTGCGTACATTGCTTTTGTTGCCTTTTTCATCGAGGTCGCATGTCGAAATCTGATCAATTACATAATTGTTAAGCCACCTATATTCATAGCCTTTTTGCTTATCGGTTACTATCTTTGAAAGGAACCCCGACTCATAGGTATATACATCATTATGGCTTTCGGTTACTTGATTATCCGATAAGATACTACGGTCGGCTTGATTTACTCGGTCTTTTGCTACCGTATATTTCGATGTCCAGATTTGTCCTAATGTTGGAATTGTTTCCGACTTGATAGTTAATGCTATTCCCGGTTCGTATTTAATTTCGTTATTATATTTTTGAGTCGAACCATAACTCGTGTAAAATGATGATACTATTCCTTCGGTATTATAAGTATATTCTCCTACCAGCATAGTTCCATCATTGCTACCATTGTATTCAATTTTTGCAATGTCAATGCTCACTTTTGGCGCATCGCTCTCGGTGTTACATGATGCAAGAAAAAGCCCTAAAGAAAGGCATAAAATTAATTTGCGCATATCGTTTGTATTAAGTTAGTATTCACACGCAAAGATAAAGCAAAAGTGTGATATCTAAAATATGTTTACATTTTAATATTTGCCCTACTTGGTTTATCTTTCATAAAGTTGATAAATTTATAATAATATCAATTATCAAATTACAAATTTCAGGCTGAAAATAAAAAACATGCGATGATTTCACTCATCGCATGTGCATAATTTAATTTTCTATTGACTAATCATTGTTGCCAATTGAGAAGTACTCGGGTTTTCGGCAATTATCTCTCCCGCAGGATCGATAAGATAACTTTTATACCCGTGATCAAGGTGATAGTCGCCATAAATTCTCGACTGGTCGCCGTCTTGATCATAAAATTGTGTGCCATTCTGCAACTTGTCGCGCTTGATTATCTCATTAAAAATAATCTCGTTTCGGTCGTAATTAACGCCTACAACTGCTAGCTGTTTACTAAACTTCTGTGCCTCGACTTCATTCTTTATATTGCTGATTCTTGATTCAGCATCTGCCGACGACCAGAAAGTCAATAAAACATATTTCCCGCGCATCTTATTTAATGATATGGTGGTATCATTATTCTTTACCTCAAAATTTGGAGCAATGTTTCCGGTAGTCGCTCTGACTACTTTCGTTGAATAAGACGATGTGAAAAATAACATCAGAAAAACACTCACAATTAATAATAGTGATTTCTTCATTCGGTTGTTTTCTAGTTCATACTAAGGCTGAAATTTCATCTCTATCAGACTTTATTTCAACCGCGCCGATTTTCGGCTTTACGATATCTAACTCTTTTTGATACCTTAAAAACGTTGCAAATATACAACCGAAAATTATGTTATGCAACAACCTAACGAAACATAAAATACATAAACAACTGGTATACTGCTTTATATGCTTTAAAGGCACTAGCATTTTTAACGCTATATGTTAATTCTCTGCGTGATTTTAACTAAATCCATTAACATTCAGATTATAAGCAATTTCGCTTTGAAAGTTGTTTTTTACTAAATGTAACCACTAAATACATACAGAATAAAAAATTATTTGTATATTTGAATATTGAAATACATACTAAACAATCTTATGGAACAAAAAGAAGGAGAATTAGAGCTCATTTTAATTAATATTTCGGGGCAAGACCGTCCCGGCGTAACTTCTGCGCTCGCCGAAATTTTAGCTAAATATGAAGCCTCTATACTCGACATCGGTCAAGCCGACATTCACCACACATTAGCTCTCGGTATCTTATTTAAAACCGACAGCAATAAATCAGGCGAAATACTTAAAGAGCTGCTTTTCAAGTCGTATGAGCTTGGTGTTAAAATTAGATTCTCTCCTGTTGCAGTCGACGAATACACTGAATGGGTGAGCTTGCAAGGTAAAAACAGATACATCATCACTATCCTTGGGCGCAAACTTACTGCACGACAGATGGCTTCGGTTACTAAAATTGCCGCCGAACAAGGGCTTAACATTGATGGTATTCAACGACTTACAGGGCGTATGCCTATTACTGATCAAGAACAGCCTCGTTCAAAATCGTGCGTAGAATTTTCTGTTAGAGGTAATCCTAGAGACAAAAATGAAATGCAACGTCAATTTATGGACTTAGCCAGTGAGCTTGAATTTGACATTTCGTTGCAAGAAGATACTATGTATCGTCGTTGTCGTCGGCTTGTATGCTTCGATATGGACTCTACTCTTATCGAGACCGAAGTAATCGATGAGTTAGCCGAACGAGCCGGAGTAGGCGCAAAGGTAAAAGCCATCACTGAATCGGCCATGCGCGGCGAAATTGATTTTAACGAAAGTTTCAAAGAGCGTATCGCCTTGCTTAAAGGGCTAGACGAATCGGTTCTAAAAGACATAGCCGAGAATCTGCCTATAACCGAAGGCGTCGACCGTATGATGAAAGTATTAAAACGTGCCGGCTACAAGACTGCTATACTATCGGGTGGTTTTACTTATTTCGGAAAGCATCTAAAAGAAAAATTCGGATTTGATTATGTATATGCTAACGAGCTTGAAATAGTTGACGGTAAATTAACCGGTAACTATATCGGAGAGATAGTAAATGGAAATCGTAAAGCTGAGCTATTAAAACTTATTGCTCAAGTAGAAAATGTTAACATAGCTCAAACCATAGCTGTAGGCGACGGAGCAAACGACTTGCCTATGCTTTCTACTGCCGGTCTTGGAATAGCGTTCCATGCTAAGCCTAAAGTTAAAGCAACGGCACGACAGAGTATTTCGACAATAGGTATCGATGGAGTTTTATATTTCATCGGCTTTAAAGATTCGTTTATTTCCGACAGAAACCAGAACTTGATATAATTATAATTATAAATGAAAACAAGAACAATTCTCTCATCTATTTGTATTTGTTGCTTCTCGGCGTCTCTATTTGCACAGTCGGTAGGACTCGTGTTGAGTGGAGGCGGAGCTAAAGGTATTGCTCATATTGGAGTAATTCAAGCATTAGAAGACAATGACATTCCTATCGATTACATCACTGGTACATCGATGGGATCAATAGTAGGCGGACTATATTCTGCCGGCTTCACGCCTGCCGAAATGATGACACTGCTATTATCTAAAGATTTTAGTCATTGGTCGACCGGACAAATAGATGAGAGTCTTGTTTATTATTTTTCTAAGCCCTCACCCACTCCGGCTATTGCTAATCTGAACCTTAATTTTTCTGATTCAGCAAAAATCACAACAAACTTTTTACCTAAAAGCCTAATAAATCCACTACCGATGAATTTCGCTTTTATGGAGCTTTTCGCAGCCTATACCGCTCAATGTGGTGGAAACTTCAACAATCTATTTATTCCGTTTCGTTGCGTTGCCTCTGATGTGTATCATAAACACAAAATTGTGTGTTCGTCGGGCGACTTAGGAAATGCGATTAGAGCATCGATGAGTTTTCCTATCGTATTCAAGCCTATCAAGCTCAATGGAGTATACGCTTTCGATGGTGGCATTTATGACAATTTTCCTGTCGACGTAATGGAAAAAGACTTTGCCCCGGCAATGACTATTGGCATTGATGTATCTTCAGGAACTAGCTCGCTTGAAAAAGATAATTTAATCGACCAGATTGAGGCTATGATAATGCAACCTCAAAACGATTCAATTGCATCCGACAAAGGAATAAAAATTAATATCAACCTTCACCAATTCGGGCTTCTCGACTTTCCAAAAGCACAAG
Source organism: Muribaculaceae bacterium (assembly GCA_028689665.1). GTDB lineage: Bacteria > Bacteroidota > Bacteroidia > Bacteroidales > Muribaculaceae > JAQVCR01. Next base: position 181,789 of record JAQVCR010000002.1, on the reverse strand, counting down.
CCATATATCAAATAGGATATGATAAAGCTATGGAATATATGGATTCTATTAAGGCTAGAGTATCTCGTCGCATTCCGGCTGAGACTGTAGCTTTGCGTCGTAATGTTTTTAAGAGCCATACTCCTAAAGTAATTTTTGACTCTATTTCTGTAACCGGCGGAGGACGACGACAAGACAGCTACCTTGAATACATATTTAACCACGACGAGGGAAAAGATTCAATATCAATGAACGATGCCAAAATCTCTTTTTACCGAGTAATCTCGTCGGGAAAAGTAAAAGAATTATTGCCTCAAAGTAAATTCAACAAAAAGAATGGCTTATTTAACCTTAATATGGAGACTAAGTCGGCAGATAATTTTGGAATTGGCGTAGGTGGATACATCACATCGTCGACTAATAGTATGATATTTCTATCGGCAAGGTATCAGACTCTTAGTTTCAATTCATTCGATGCCGCAGTAAGTGGCTGGATTGGACAATCATATATGGCTGGCGAATTTAACGCTAAGATTTCGCTTCTTACTGATAACCCTTCCGATTTACACATACAGGGGGTGATGTCGCGCCAAAGATATTATGAGAGCGAAGTACTTTTCTACAGCGACAACATACCGTCATTCATACTAAACTATGACAATTTTATCAGATTGAAATATGGGCTGGCGGTTAAGAGTAAATCTAGATTTGAAATAGGTATAGGCTATGGCTATCTTAAAGATAAATTCTACCCTTCAAATACTGTTGATTATAATAAAATCAATCAAGACGAAGCTAGATATAAACTAGGACAAGTGTATGCTTCAATCGAAACAAACTCGCTAAATACATTTAATTATCCCGTTTCGGGCAGACATATAAAAGCATCTATAATGGGTGTGTATGGTAGCAATAGATTTATGAAACAAGGTATCTTCAATGGTAGCGAAAGCAAAAAATGCTATTGGGGACAAGCTGAATTTGAAGGCAGCAAATACTGGACTCTGTCTAACCATTTCACACTCGGAACTAAATGGGACATTATAGCATCGACAAAGAAATTATACGACAATTATACGGCTACAGTCATTCAGGCTCCGGCTTTTCAGCCAACACCTGCTACTAAGAATTATTTTAATCCCGCATTTCGAGCTAATTCATTCGTCGCCGCAGGTATACTTCCGATCTGGAGATTCATTGATAATTTCCATTTGCGCACCGAGTTTTATGCTTTCGTGCCATTTCAGAAACTTGAAGAAAATGCCGCTAGCAATGTAGAATACAGCCAGTGGTTCCACAGTATTAATTTCATTGCAGAGGCATCGCTTGTATATTCTCTGCCTTTTGCTTCTCTTAGCATATATGGTAATTATCTCAGCTATCCGGCTCGAAATTGGAACTTTGGTATTAGTTTTGGATTTCTTATCCCGGCTCAGAAATTTCTTAAATAAGATATATGGTTGATGTGGATTTTATTGCCATCGATTTCGAGACGGCAACAAGCAGCCGGGTATCGATATGTGAAGCCGGAATATGTGTTGTGAAAGGAGGCAAAATTATTGAAACTAAATCGTGGCTCGTTCGCCCCGAAAATAATTTATATTATTATTGGAATACTAAAATACATGGGATAACCGAAAAAGACACCGAAAATGCCCCCGACTTTCCTACGGTGTGGAAAGAGATTGAAAAATATCTGCTTGATTGCCCTACTCTTGTAGCCCACAATGCCGCCTTCGATATTGGGTGCATTAAGCGCTCTCTAGAATATTACAAAATCGACAAGCCCGAAATCACATATTATTGTTCACTTCGTGCGGCACGACATATCTATAATTTTGAATGCAACAAGCTCGATGCTCTTTGTAACATTTTTGAAATTCATCAAGGCAAGCACCACCGCGCAGGTGATGATGCCGAAATGTGCGCTCGGCTGTTTCTTCGAGAAATAAGAGATGCCGGCTGGCGTGAGTTATCCGAAATGAGTTATTGCAAGGGCTGTCTATAGATTAAAAATTAGATTTATACTGAGTCATTAGAGCTTTGAATCTCGGATTATTCTTTATTAATGATAAATCTACTTTAGCTATATCAGAATTCATTATTCTATGATAACTTCCATATCCATTAGCCAGAGCTCCTTCAAAATAATCGAGAGCCTTCTGTAAATCTCCGCATTGTCCATATAGCGACGCAGCTAAGTAAAACATTTCGCCCCCACCATTTTGGCTCTTCATAAATAGATTGTCAAGCCATTGTTTCGCTTCTACATTGCGCCCCAGCCCGCACAAAGCAAAACCTTTATACGATTTTATATTATCATCACCGATAGTTAACAATTGGCGATAATCATTCTGTGCGCCCTTTTTATCTTTTAGATTTGTCTTGATATTTGCCCTTACTAAATAAGCATAATAGTACTCCGGATTAACCATTATCACATTATTTAATACCGTTAGCGCATCTTTATATTTATTATCGGCTAACAGTATTTCTGCCTTTTGAATTAACGCTTCTATATCGTCAGGCTCTACCAACAATGTCGAATTAATAGTCTGCAATGCTTCTCCTTTCTTATTTAGTGCCATAAGTATCTGTGAGCGTAGCACATAGTACATTCCCACATTTGGATCAATCGTTATAGCTTCTATAATCTCGCCTAATGCTTGCTGATAACGCCCTAAATTATACAATGCTGTAGCATGGTCGAAATATATGCCGGCATTCATATACAGCTTATTAGCTATCATCGTATTAAGATCTATCTCGGCTAATGCAAAATTACCATTATTCAAAGCTATCAACGACCTGATGTAAATCATTGTTCCACTATTTGGAGCTTTACCTATCGCATCATTTAAGGCATCTATTACAACCGAATAATTACTTTTGCTCATATCTACAAGTTTCTGCAAAGCTCCCGACTTCTCATAATCTAACGAAATAGCATTAAGTAAATCGTGTGCGGCAGCATTATCCTCCCCCAGCATCGACATAATCTCTGCTCGATTAACATATACGGCTGCTTGTGCAGGATACAAATCTACACATTTATTTACAAGCTCTTTTGCCTGTCCCTTGTTCTGTTCTTTGACTGCAATTTTTGCTTGTCCGAAATAAGCATCATAATCAAGGCTGTTAAGTCTTAACAAGGCTTGATAATCAGCTTTTGCCACTGTATAATTGCCTAGCTCATAATTGCATCGAGCATTTATATAGCGTGCTGTAGCCGAAGATGGAATAAGTCGAAGTGCCTCGGTTGCATCATTGGCGGCATTAGAATATTCTTTTTTCATCTCATATATTGTCGCTCTAAGAATATATTCATCATGTAAAATCTCAGAATCGTCTCGTGTCGTATATTTTAATGCATTGTTTATATCTTTAAGTGCTTTTTCATAATTCCCATTAAGAAAATACTGATTTGCACGCGAATATAGCAGATTGAAATCGTTTGGAGTCTTTTGAAGTTCTTCTTCATAAGCTCTCATTACGGCATCGAGTACCTTATTTTGACTCGTCTGTGCATTAGATCCTACAATTGTAGCAGCACAGATCCCTAGCAATAACAAATTCTTGATTTTCATTATATATTGGTGTTTTGTTTATCAATAATATTAATAGTTTCTCTCAATATTGACAACCTTTCTAAAAGACCTTCTAGTCGATCTAATGGTAACATATTGGCTCCATCTGACTTTGCTACCGAGGGATTTTTATGAGTTTCAATAAATAGTCCGTCAACGCCCGATGCTATTCCGGTGCGAGCTACCGTTTCTATTAGGTGTGGTAATCCTCCCGTAACGCCCTTCTCTTGGTTGGGCTGTTGCAATGAGTGTGTTATATCCAATATTACAGGACAATTAAATTCTTTCATCGTAGGTATTCCTCGATAATCTACTATTAAATCTTGATAGCCAAATGTCGTTCCTCGTTCGGTTATTGCTACTTGATTATTACCTGCATCTCTCACCTTCTGAACTGCATATTGCATGGCTCCGGGTGATAGAAACTGTCCTTTCTTTATATTTACTAGCTTTCCGGTTTTCGCCGCCGCTAACAATAAATCGGTCTGACGACACAAGAATGCAGGAATCTGAAGAACATCTACATATTCGGCGGCCAACGCTGCCTCTTCGGGTGTGTGAATATCTGTAACTACCGGAATATTAAACGTATTTCTTACTTTTCGCAATATCTCTAATGCGGCAATATCACCAATACCGGTAAATGAATCGAGTCGCGAGCGATTAGCTTTGCGATAACTACCCTTAAAAACATAAGGGATATTCAGCCTTTTAGTTATCCCTGCCACCTTCTCTGCTATTTCTAGTGCCATTTCTTCTCCTTCTATTACACACGGGCCTGCTAGAAGGAAAAAGTTATCGGTTGCCGAAGATTTTAAATATTCTATCATAATTACTTTGTTAACTGGTTAATGGCATGTATTGAGAAGCACGCAAATACTGCCGCTGTTTCTGTTCTGAATCTGCTATCTCCGAGTGTGATGGGAATAAAGCCTCGCGATATTGCATAGTCTACTTCCTCGGGGCTGAAATCGCCTTCCGGACCTATCAATACCACCACATCGCTTCCGGGTTTATACTCCTTCGATAATACTTTTCGCTCAATATTTTTATCACAATATGCAATAAATTTTTGTCCCGAAAATTCCATGTCAAGCACGTCTTTAATTGGAGTCATCTCATCAAGCTGTGGCAATGTGGATTTTAGAGATTGCTTCATTGCCGAAATAAGAATTTTATTAATTCTATCGGTCTTCAACTCTTTGCGCTCCGAATATCTACATTTCAACGGAATTATTCGGTCAATTCCTGCCTCTGTACATTTCTCGGAGCTCCATTCTATCCTGTCGTTGTTTTTAGTCGGGGCAATACCTAATATTATATTGCACTTCCAATGATTCGGCTGACTGATAGTTTCTATTATTTCTACTCCGCAATGTTTCTGATGTGCCAATGTAATGCGACACCGATAACGTGTGCCACAGCCGTCGACTACCTCTATCTCATTACCTGCAACAAGTCTCAACACACGTATTGCATGCTGAGACTCTTCTTGTGGTAATGTCAATGTTGTCGCTATTTCAGGGGCAAAAAATTGATGCATTTATTTATATTTAAAAGTCCAAAGATATGACTTTGGCTATTTGGTTTCTGTTTTAACTGCTTTCGCTTTATCTCGGAATATCAAAGCAAAAAGTATTCCTACTACTAGCGCATACGAAGCAAAAATCAACCACGTAGTACTCCAGCCTGATATTTGAGCTGTCGGTGTTGGCTGTGAATATACATAATGATTGACTATTAATTGAGCTCCAAGTGTTCCCACTGTTGCTCCTATTCCGTTTGTCATTATCATAAACAATCCTTGTGCGCTTGAACGTATTTCTTTTGGGGTCTCTTTATCTACAAACAATGAGCCTGAGATATTAAAGAAGTCGAATGCTACTCCATATACAATCATCGAAAGGATAAACATCCACACTCCTGAACCTGGATTTCCTAGTCCAAACAATCCAAAACGGAATACCCATGCAAACATTGCTATAAGCATGACATTCTTTATTCCAAATCGTTTTAACGCAAATGGTATCAACAGAATACATATTGTCTCCGAGACTTGCGATATTGATATAATTGCATTTGCGTGTTGCGCAGCAAAGGTGTTGGCAAACTCTGGAATGCTCTCAAATGTGGTTAAAAATGGATTAGCAAAGCCATTTGTTATCTGTAAAGATACACCCAAAAGCATCGAGAATATAAAGAAGATTGCCATTCGTGGTTGCTTAAAGAGCAAGAATGCTTTAAGACCTAGAGCATCTACAATACTTGTCTTTGTTGTGCCTTTACATGTAGGACACATAGGCAATGAAAATGAATACAATCCAAGAATCGCACCAATTACAGCCGATACAAAAAATTGGTCGTAAGTCTTCTGGAAACCCAAGAAATCAACAGATAACATAGCACATATAAATCCTATCGTACCAAATATTCTTATTGGTGGAAAATGTGTTATTGTATCTAGATTAGATTTTTCAAGCGAAGTATATGCTACCGAATTTGATAATGCTATTGTGGGCATATAGAATGCTACACTTAATGTATATAATGTAAAGAATGGAGTAAATGGAACCACTCCACCAGGAATACTCATTGCGAATAATCCTGAGGCTGCCATAAATATTGCAGCTAAGATTTGACATAATCCCAAAAGTCGTTGCGCCGGAATCCATCGATCGGCTATTATTCCTATTAAGGCGGGCATAAATAATGACACGACACCTTGAACAGCATAAAAAAGACCTATTTCATTTGCCAATCCTGCGCCGAATAGGTATGTTCCCATTGATGTTAAATACGATCCCCAAATTGCAAATTGGAGAAAATTCATTAAAACAAGTCGTACTTTTAAATTTAACTCTGACATAATTTATTCTTGATTTTAGATTTAATTTTTCGTTTGTCCTACAAATGTAATTATTTATATTTAATTGCTTTTGTTTTTCTTGTCGCGTTTGTTATTGATAATCACTTTTATCTCTGCCGCTTTCTCATATTCCTCATCGGCTACATATTGCTGAAGCATCTTTTCCAATTCTTCTACAGCATATTGGTCTATACGTACTTCTTTCTTTTCTGTCTGTTTTTTTGATGGCGATGAAGGAATTACACTTATTCGCTCATCGAACAGAAACCCTGTACGCTTTAATATCTCTTCGGTGGTATATATGGGGGCATTAGTGCGTAGCGATAATGCAATGGCATCTGATGTACGCGAATCTATCGTTACTTGTGTATTATCGCATTCAAATGTTAGCTCGGAATAAAACACACCATCTTCAAATTTATAAATAAAGACTTCTTTTAGCTCTACACCAAAAGCATGCCCCATACTTACAAACAAATCGTGTGTCATTGGTCGTGGCGGAGTGATTCGCTCTAAGCATATTGCAATGCTCTGTGCCTCGGCGGCTCCTACTACAATAGGAATTCGATAGTCGCCATCTTCTTGCGATAAGACTAGCGCATAAGCTCCTTCTTGTACTTGGCTGTATGTGATTCCAAAAACGGTAAGTTTTACTCTTTTCATAGATTTATAATTTTATAACTCTATTTTCTGCCCTGTTATTAATCCGCTTCCATAGCATAATTGTGAAGCAGCATCATAAATTACTGCAAATTGACCGGGTGCAATTCCTTGTACTTTTCGTTCCGACTCAATATAGTATTCTCGTTCGCCTAAATGTATGAGCTTGGCTTTCATAAATTCAGGCATATGGCGATTCTTAAATGTTATATCAACGGGGGCGGTTGTGCCTTCCCATGGATTTCCCGAAATAAAGTGCATCTCGTCAAGATGGATTATCTTGCCATATTGTTTGTCGGTATCGTAACCATTGCTTACATAGATTACATTATCTTGTACATTCTTTTTCACTACATACCATGGACCTCCGCTCAAGCCTAAACCTTTGCGTTGACCTATTGTGTGAAACCAAAAGCCTTTATGCTCACCTATTTTCTTCCCCGTCTCCAGCTCTATTATATTACCTTTCTTTTCGCCTAGATGACGACGTATAAAATCATTATAATTTATCTTCCCTAAGAAACATATGCCTTGGCTGTCCTTTCGATAAGCATTTGGCAATGCTGCTTCGATGGCTAGCTCTCTGACTTGGCTTTTGGGCATATCTCCTAGTGGAAAGGTCAAGTGCTTTAATTGCTCATAACTTATCTGCGCAAGAAAATCTGTTTGGTCTTTTACCGGGTCGATTGCTGTTGCAAGATATTTTGTTCCGTCTATTATTCTCGTTGAAGCATAATGTCCGGTTGCTGTAATATCAAAATCTTTTCCCCATCGTTGTTCAAAATAGCCAAACTTAATCATTTTATTGCACATCATATCAGGATTGGGTGTTAAGCCTGCTTTCACTGTTGTTAGTGCATATTGCATTACATTTTCCCAATATTCTTCGTGTAAAGATACTATTTCTAGTGGCAAGCCATATTTATGCGCTATCAGGCTGCACATTTCTATATCTTCTTCGGCTGAACAATCGCCTTCGCCGTTGTCCATACCTATGCGTATATAAAATAAATGCAAATCATGCCCTTCTTCTTTCAGCTTATGCACTACGACGGCACTATCTACACCTCCTGAGATTAATACTGCTATTTTCATTATCGTTTTTAATTATGCCTCGCTTAACTTATTATCTTCGTGAAATTCTTGATTTCTATTGATTATAAAGAGGGATATAAGATAGTCGAGTGATATTTTCCCGGGGCCCGAAAGTAAAAGATACACAAATATACCGATAAACATTATTGGTAAATATCCGGGTTGCATATAGCCTAAAGTAAATGGATATTGGCTCACTACATCGCTAAGCAAATAATCCTCGGCTATTATCATTGAGAATAGCGCCGGAACAATTGCCAATCGTGTGAGAAATCCTAACATTATCATTGTTGAACACACTAGCTCTATCAATATCATTAATATCAGTGTGGTTTCTGATTCCATTCCGAGTGATGCCGGGAAATAGGATACCATTGCATCATAATTCAGCATCTGTCTTATCCCGAATTGAATAAACATTATTCCTACAAATAATCGTATAAATAATCGAGATAAATTGCTATATGTATAGCTGGCACTATACATAAATAGATATTTTATAAAATTCTTCATCATTTTGCTACTTTTTAATAGGTAAATAAATATCTAGTCTTATCGACTCAATGCATTCAAAATGTCGGCTACATTTAGATTCTTTGCGATTATTTTCTTTTCTGCATCTAGCAAATATATATTGGGGGTTACCCGCAAGTCGTAATCTTCATCGGCGTTTTCACTCGCTCCGATTATCCATTTGTCTGAATAGCCTTTGGCTTGTTCTGCCCAATCTTTTGAATACCCTGATGGATAAATACTTACAAGCACTACCTCGCCAATATCAATGAGTTTATTAAGTGCTACATTAGTCGATAATCGTAGCCTTGCTATCGAGCAATCTTCACATTCGGTGTCGTTAAAAAATATTATTACATTCTTAGCTTTGATATCCTCTAACGTTTTTTTATTACCTTTTATATCGACATACTCAAGAGCCGAGGCGTAAGAGCCTACTTGATTCTTATTGATCTTATTTACTTGTAATTGATAGCGTTCTTTCTCGCCTTTCTTTACCTTGCTCGATCTCAAAATATTATTGACAAATAGCATATATGCCTCATCGCTTGGCAATGTCGCTCCTACTGAATAGAGATTTTTTTCTGCCGCATCTGCTATCAGCCAAAAGTTTTTCATATTCGATTGAGCTTTATTCATAAGCTCGTTTACCGAAGCTTTCACAACATTTCTATGTGCATATTGAAAGAAAACTACATAGTCGCCAAATGCCGATATAAGTGCGGCTTCATCTTTTATTGGCTTTGACAGGTTACAATTTTCCCAAAAGTGAGAAATAAAATAATTAGACCTATTCTCTAATGTACTTATTGTATCAGGAACTACCGGATAAGCAAATAAGTTCGGTTTCTTTTCTTGGGCATTTTGAGAAAAAGCACTTAATACGAAAGTTGCAACAAATATTAATAGTATATTTCTTTTCATTTTTTTCATTGATAGTTATTACAAGGTAAAAATACTGCATTTATATTGCCTTTACAAACTATCGTGTTTTTTTATCACCGACTTCAACATTTTTTAAGAAGAATAGAACAAAAAAGCAACAATTTTGAATAATTGTTGCTTTTTCAGTCATCTTAATTTTACTATCTATTTGAAATATTTTAATATTTCTTCTTTCCATTTATTATATGCACTTCCCATTAAGTGAAAACCATCGTTTGTCAACTTCTCTGATAATTCGCCATTATCGTCGACAAAAATCGGATATAAGTTTATCCATTTTGCACCATTCTTTTTTGCTAGATTTCGTAGTCGTTCGTTTATTAGCACTACTTCTCCACTTCTCCCTTTAAACCATGAATATTTCTCATAGTTTGAATTTAGTGGGATCAGTCCTTGCAGATAAATCTGTGTCGATGGAGATGTCGCTTTTATGATTTTAATACTTTTCTCTATTCGCTTAACTATACTGTCGGCATTCATTTTGCCCGTTAAGTCATCGTAAGTCGACAATAGAAATATCTTTTTGGGATTATTCTTCGATACTGTGCTTGCTAGCTGTGGCAGATATGTTACTAAATCGGAGCCTGTAACTCTCTTTTTTATATTTTTATTTCGTAACAACTCATGCCATTCGCAACCATATATAAGGCTGTTGCCTACCATCACAATATCTTCATTTGTTACGCTGTATAAATCTCCTGTTTCGCTATAAGGTTGCTCTACATATTTAGCTACATTTTGTCGCCACACTTTATAGCCATCAGCATTAAGATGAAGTCCGTCGCTTGTAAATTTTGAATTCATTTTGCCTTCAGCATCGCTAAATGCCGGAAATAAATCAATCCAAATTATACCATGTTTTTGGGCTATTTTCTCCAACAAGATATTTGCTTTCGGAAATACTGCCTCTGTCCCAATAAGATTACGATAGCGTTTAAAATCATTATTAATTGGTAATAAGCTCTGGAGATAAAGTGTAGTTTCGGGGGTCGATTCTTTTATCTTTATCACTAATTTTTCGATAGCTGTAGCAATACTGTCGGCATCAATCTTATGCGAGATATCGTTTACTCCGGCTAATAAAAATATTTTCTTTGGCTTCCCGCTAACTACTAAATCTATTCTATCAGAAATTCCTTGTATCACATCTGAAGAGATTCCACGATTCTTTACTTTTTCGCTATTGAAAATTTCGTGCCAATCGCCTCCATTGGTCAAGCTATTCCCAACAAACACTATATCATTGCTATCAACTGGAAGTTGCTCGAATAGCGACTTCCTTTGATAGTAATATTCATTATAGCTATATGTATCAGCTGCCATTACTGAAAACGCGCTTAAAGCTAATATTGAAGCTAAAACACAACGTTTCATCTCAATAATTATTATTGATTATCTTTATTATAAGCATCTACTGCATTCTTCACCGAGCCGTGAAGTAATAATAGGCGTTTTGCCTCTTCATAAGGCAAAGCTAATTCTTCTACAATCATTCGAGTCCCTCGATCTACTAGCTTGGCATTCGACAATTGCATATTCACCATCTTGTTGCCTTTTACTCTTCCCATCTGAATCATGGTGGCTGTGGTTATCATATTGCATATCATCTTTTGCCCTGTTCCCGACTTCATTCGTGAGCTGCCTGTTACATATTCTGGACCGACTATCATTTCTATTGCTACTTCGGCTTCTTGTGCTATTGGTGAATCGGGATTACTTGAAATTGATGCAGTGAGACAGCCATGTGCGCGAGCTTCTCTTAAGGCACCTATTACATAAGGGGTAGTCCCTGATGCGGCAATACCTACTACTGTATCTTTTTCGTTGATTTTATGTTCCTCTAGGTCTTTCCAGCCTTGATTTGTATTATCTTCGGCGTTCTCTACCGGGTTGCGTAAGGCAACATCTCCACCGGCTATAAGACCAATTACCCACGATGGGTCCATTCCAAATGTAGGAGGAATCTCTGATGCATCAAGTACTCCGAGACGACCTGATGTGCCTGCTCCCATATAGAATATACGACCACCTTTTTTCATTCTAGCAACAATCTTTGTTACTAACTCTTCTATTTGTGGTATTGCCTTCTCTACTGCATCGGCAACTTTATGATCTTCGTGATTAATATCGACTAATAATTCGTGAACCGATTTTTTTTCCAAATCATTATATAATGATGCTTGTTCACTTATCTTTTCAAATGCCATAATTATATTATTTAGAATGATATTTAATTAAGCCGTCCATTGGACTTTTTATTACTGTTCCTATTGTTACTCCAATAGATGTTGCGGCTTCTTGTAGAACTGCACGATAGTAAATTGCTATCGAGCCTACAAAATTTACCGGGAATGTCTTGTAGTTTGCATAGTGTGTAATATTTCTTACAAAGAATGCCTTGAAAGCATTTAGAACTAGTCTATGAATAGCCGGCTCCTCAATATTTTTTATCAAGAAGGGTGAAACTGAAGCTAAAAAGCGATTTGCAAAAGGCTCTTTATACACTCTGTTTATAATTTTCATACGGTCAAGCTCATACTCTTCTAGAAATTTGCGACATAGATGTTCGGGTAATTGTTTCTTTAACACATCACCTACCAGCAATTTCCCCAGCACTGCACCACTGCCTTCATCGCCTAATATATAGCCTAATGGAGATACATTATCTACAATTTCCTCTCCATTATAATAGCAAGAATTTGAACCTGTTCCTAAGATACAGGCTATTCCCGGTTCATTGCCACATAGAGCGCGAGCCGAAGCTAATAGGTCGGTGTCAACGTGAATATTCTTTGCCGGTATGTTACGATAAATAGCATTTCTTACATTGCTACAAATCTCTTGAAACAGACAACCTGCGCCATAATAATAGACCTCATCTATCGAAAGATCTTTTATATTGGGCATTAATTCGTTTTTTATGTTCTCATACATCTGATCCTCAGTCATCAATAGTGCGTTCATTCCGCATGTGAAAATCTGAGTAACTACTTCGTTTCCGTCTAGCACACACCAATCGATCTTGGTTGAGCCACAATCTGCAATTAGTATCATATCTTTATATAAATTTTCTTTTTGTACAATATATAGCCTATCGACCAATTAAGGGCGATAAATAATAACGCATAAATTAGTGAGGCAAATGTCTCATCGGATATGAAAGAGCCTAGAAAATCGTTATATACCAAGCCTTTCAAACTAGTGAATCCGCCTTCGGCATTTGGAAATCTTATACTTCCCGATAAGATTCCTAGCACTCCACCTAGAACATACATAAATAGTGGATTTATACCAAATGCTTCAAAGAAGCGACACCATGTTTTATATCCTTTAATATCTATTATCCATATCAACAAGCCTAATAAAGTCGATGCCAAGCCACATGTTGTTAATACAAATGTTGGCGACCATATTTTTTTATTTATTGGTAAGCAATAACTTAACAAAAATCCTGCAAAGGTAAGAATTGCTCCGGCAATAAACAAATCTGTTATACGTTGATAATTATCTTTTGTCCCCATTAATTTTATTCCTGCCCAGAATCCTATCAGTACATGTGCTATTGATGGCAGTGTGCTCACGAAACCTTCAGGATCAAATTTTAATGTCAATCCATCTATTGTATCTGAATACATATGGTTTGCTCCAAGCACCGAATGGTCAACTATCGAAATTATATTTGTATCCGAAAATTCATAGCCATTACCAAAGATTAATAATATTGCATATATAAATAGTATTGCTCCTATTAGCAAAGGTAAAAAATTATGTTTTACTGTTACTGCTATTAGCGAAGCCACACCATAACATATTGCTAATCGTGGCATTACACCTAATATTCTTATTGTATCGAAGCTATTAGCTGCATTTAATGCCACAGTCCAGAATGGCAAGGTGTTATCGGCACTTGTCAATCCCGATGCTAAGCCGTAGCAGAACTTACTGAACCAGGCAATTCCTAGTCCGATGGCAAAGATTATTATCGTACGGCGCACTATTTTCCACAATAAATCTCCCGATAGCTTAAATTCAAATTTACGCAACGAGATATACGTGGATATACCCATAATAAACATAAAAAATGGAAAGACTAAGTCGGTAGGTGTCAATCCATTCCAACTAGCATGCTCAAGTGGTGCATAAATATGCCCCCATGATCCCGGATTGTTAACTAAGATCATTCCTGCTATTGTGATACCTCGCAATATATCTAATGCAAGAAGTCGATTCGAAGGTTGTTTTAATGTCATTATTTATTATTATTTTTTAGGTGTTGTACATTCGTCTACAAGATACACTATCGATTGATATGGCACTCCTGAATTTGTTGATAATCCAATTTCACATGTTCTGCTGTTTGAAAATCCTCGTTTTATATGCGATGCCTCGATTTGCGGGCGTAGCTTTCTTAATGCGTATTCATTTACTTCGGGGTGAGTAAATCCTTTATCTCCGGCAAATCCACAACAGCCCACACCTTCAGGAATAAGCACGTTGCGAGAGCATAATTTTGCTATCTTTATAATTTTGTCGGCTAGCCCCATTTTGCGTGTCGAGCATGTTACATGTATTGCTACCGGCTCGTCTGTCGGAATAAAACTTAACCTGTCGAGCAAGAAGTCGTGAATAAATTCGGCTGGCTCATATAGATTTAATCCTTTCATTACCTCTCGCATTCGATGCAAACATGGACTCTGATCGCACAATACAGGATAGCGTCCGTTTTCTGTTGCTTTCAATAGCTCGGCTTCTAGTTCACTCGATTTCTGATTGGCAATATCGAGCATTCCTTTACTCTCCCAAATCGTCCCACAACATAAATTTTTCATATTGTGCGGGAATATTACCTCGTATCCACATTTGTCAAGGAATTTGACCATCTTGTCTACCAAGCTGTCTTTTATTGGAGAGTTCTTAGACACTCCCATAGTTTGGTTTATACAACTTGGGAAATACACTACTTTATCTTTATGTTGTTCTTGTTCTATCGTATGAGGATAATAAGCTTTCGGCATTGCCGGAGTCCATTGTGGTATTCCTAATTTATGTAATGCGTCTCCCACTACTTCTACTCCTTTATTTCCTATTACACTCTGTGCTAAAGATGCAACAGATAGTACAGGGCGAAGTGCCGATTTTGCTAATGAGAAATTATTTGCCACAGCTTTCCCCAACGAATATCCAACGGTTCCTTGCGCTAAAGATATTGCACGATAATCGTGAATTAATTCACCCGTATTAATATTCATCGGGCATGAGGTGCTGCACAACCCATCGCCGGCACAAGTAGTATTTCCTAAATATTTAAATTGTGCCTCAAGTCGATGTAATCGATCATTATCTTCGCCGGTGTTGCGTAGCCGTGCCATCTCGCGTGTCAATATTATTCGTTGACGCGACGACATCGAGAAACCACATGTAACACAATTCACTTCACAGAAACCACACTCGATACATTTATCTATTAATGGATTAGCCAATGGCATGGGTTTGAAGCCTTTTATATAGCATTCGGGGTCGTCATTAAATATTACTCCCGGATTTAATAAATTCTTTGGATCGAATAGGGCTTTTATCTCTTTCATTATTCCAAACGCTTTATCGCCCCACTCTTTTGATACAAATGGTGCCATATTACGTCCTGTTCCATGCTCTGCCTTTAATGAACCATCGTATTTATCTATCACAAGATGCTCTACCTCTTCCATTAAGCGACGATATTTTTCTACCTCGTCTTTGTCATCAAACGATTGAGCTATTATGAAGTGATAATTTCCTTCTAGTGCATGACCATAGATGCAAGCATCGGGATAACCATGCTTTTCGAGCATTTGCTGCAAGTCGACGGTTGCGTCGGGCAAATCTTCTATATGGAATGCTATATCTTCTATTAATACCGTAGTTCCGGGTTCACGTGTACCGCCGACAGATGGGAATATGCCGGAGCGTATTGCCCAATATTTTGAATATTCTTCAGGCTTATCGGTGAAATAAGCAGGAATATATAAATTAAATGGCTCTAATATAGCTTTAATATCTTCTATATTCTTGGCTAATTCGGCTTTTGAGTCGGCCTTTGTCTCGGTCAGCACTGCTGTAAGACCTTCTCCGGTGGTATCATTTACCGACGAAAGCGATTTTTTATCTAGTAATTCAGCTCCGTGTACCGGACCCTTTTTCATTGCCACGACTGCTTTACATGCCTCTTTCATATCACTGAAATATAGCATTGCGCTTGCCGAACATGGATAAGCATGGCTTGTAGCCATCGTTACTTCGGAGATAAATCCTAGTGTTCCTTCCGAGCCGACCATTAAGTGGGCTATTATATCAAATGGATCGTTGAATAATACAAATGGATATATATTAAGCCCTGTTACATTCTTAATGGCATATTTATATTTTATACGCTTCACCAGCTCGCTGTCTGCCATTATTCTATCTCTGATTTCTTCAATCTTTGATACAAATTGTGGATTAGCTTGCTTAAAAGCATCGCGTGAAACAGAATCACCTGTATCGAGAACTTGCCCGTCGGCAAATACTATTCTTACTGATTTAAGCACTCTGTCGCTATTGGCATGGGTACCACAATTCATACCCGACGCATTATTTATAATAATACCTCCCACCATTGCTGATTTCTTCGATGCTGGGTCGGGTGCAAATATTTTTCCGTAAGGCTTTAATATCTCGTTTACTTTCTCTCCTATTATTCCGGGTTGCATCTTTATTGATTCGCCATCTGATGCAACTTCATATTTTTCCCAATTTTTGCCAGCGACAATCAAAATGGAATCACTAATTGCTTGTCCCGACAGACTTGTCCCTGCCGCCCTGAATGTTACCGGCAGTGAATAACTATTAGCTAGTCGCAATAACTTTGCAACCTCAGATTCGTCTTTCGAGCGAATAACGATTTTGGGTATCATTCGATAAAACCCGGCATCGGTACCCCATGCAAGTAGTCTTAAATCATCAGTATAAATTCTGTCTTTGCTGACAAAAGAACTGATATCGTTTAAATATGATTTATATCGCTGATTCATATGAATTGAGATAATACTTATTTGTATTATTTATAAATATAATATTTTGTTGATTTCGCTTTGAATGCTTCGGCATCTTTGTTCCAATAGTCTTTAATATCGGCTACACTATGATTCTTTGAAAATCTTTTCCTTATCTGGTCGCTGCCACACACTTTGTCAAACATATTATATCTTGTAGTGTCGGCATGTTCAAATGTTTTATGCGTTGGATATAGTCGAGCCATCTCTTGCATTACATAGAATTGTGTGAGCGAAAGATTTGCTACTTCTTTATCGGTTACATAAGCTTGTATTCCTTGTAGATTCTCACCTTTTCCTACCGAATAAAATGGTTTAATATGAATTGGGCGGAATAGCATTCCGGGTAATTCTAATTTATTCATTGCTGTTGATAGCTCTTCTGCGTTAATCCACTTTGTGCAAAATAGTTGAAAGGGCAATGTATAGCCCACTCCTATCGACACATAACCTAGCTCGCCAAGAATACCCGATACCGGATAATAAAGCGAAGATTCGGCTTGTGGAATATGTGGTGAGGGCAATACCCATGGCATTCCTGTCTGGGCAAATGTCATTTCTCGTGTCCACCCTTGCATTGGGATTACTGTGAGTTTTACTTGTTTGCCTCCGGTAAGCATTTTTTCTTCATTTAGCATCATTGCTAATTCTCCCGGTGTCAATCCATAAAGATATGGTATTGCAAATTGACTCACAAATGATATATATTTAGGCTCGGCTAAATTACCTTCTACTTTGGTTCCGCCTACCGGATTGGGACGGTCGAGTACCATAAATTCTTTCCCATATTCGGCACAGGCTTCCATTGCAACGCCCATAGTACTGATAAATGTAAAGGAGCGACATCCATTATCTTGAATGTCATATACTAGTACATCTATTCCTTCTAGCATTTCTTTGGTGGGCTTGCGTGTCTTGCCATAGAGTGAATACACTTTTACGCCTGTGGCTGGGTCAACACTGTTGCCTACATGGTCGCCTGCATGAACATCGCCGCGAACGCCATGTTCTGGTCCATAAAGGGCAACTAATTTCACGCCCTTTGCCTCGTGCAAAATATCTACTGTCGATTTTAAATTATTATCTACTCCTGTTGGATTTGTAATTAATCCCACTCTTTTGCCTTGTAATTCTTTAAAATTACCATCTCTAAGTACTTCGACTCCAGGCTTTGTGGTGGCACTCGAAAATAGTGCCACCAGCCCAAAAATTGCTATAGATAAGATGTATTTATTCATTTATTATGCTATTTTATATAGTATATTTATTCTTTTTCTTCTTTCTCTGCTTTCTTCAATCCGAATGTTGGATCTACTTTTATAAATGCGCACACTGCTATTGTGGCTACACAACATATCATCACCCAATAGAAGAAGTGGCGATAACCTATTAGCTCTTCGAGCCAACCGGCAGCCATTCCCGGCAACATCATTCCTAATGCCATAAATGCTGTACACATTGCGTAATGAGCTGTCTTGTGTTCGCCTTCGGCAAAATAAATCATATATAGCATATATGCCGTAAATCCAAATCCATATCCAAATTGTTCAATAAACACACAGATATTGATTGAAAGTAAATCTTCGGGCTGTACTACACTTAGATATACAAATGTAGCGCAGGTTAATGATATACTCCATGCCATTGGCCATAACCATTTCTTTAATCCACCTTTTGCAGCTACAATACCACCAATGATACCGCCCAATGTAAGTCCGATTATACCAATTGTTCCATACACAAGTCCTACTTGACCTGTTGTCAATCCTAGTCCTCCGATATCACGTGGGTCGAGCAAGAATGGATTGATTAATTTCACTAATTGTGCTTCGGGAAGACGATACAGCAACATAAATGCTATTGCAATCCATATTTGTTTCTTCTGGAAGAATGTGCGGAATGTTTCAAAAAATTCTTTGAATATATTCTTTGCAGTTACATTTTTCGTTCCATGGTCGCTCGCCGGTACCGGTAATGCCCATGTGTGATATAGACACACTAGCAAGAAGAATCCTGAAAGAACGCAGAACACTACTAACCATGCAAATGGTATATTTCCCGATGTGCTTTCAAATGAAGAGTCGGCTACGGCCTTCAATTTATGGTCTACTTGCACTACCATATATGCGGGTTTATCCCAATTGTCTTTACTAAATTCAAACCTTTCGCCATCGGCTAATGCTATACTTACATCGCCCTTGTTGTGTGTAGTATTAAGTATTACTGTCTCACCATCTTTTGGTGCTGCCGACAATCTCACTGCTACTACTCCTATATTATTAATATATTCTGTATTAGCAGGTTCTCTTTCTTCGCCAAATGTATTTTTAATCCACTCGCCAAATGCTCCTATTTCGCTCTTCTGTGCTGCTCCGTTGCTGGATTTTGCAACTGTCTCATCGGCCACAAATCCATTTGCTATATTTTGAGCTTTTACTAATGCCTTGATTGAATCTATGCTCTCTCTTGTTACACCGGGAGCTATTTCTGTTCCAACAGTTAATTCGGGTGATGAATATACAAAGTGTAACTCTGTGTTATTATCAGCCACTGCCGAGGGCATTGCCGGCAATACTATCTCATTCTTTACACTGGGGTCGGCTACTACTTTGAGCTGTATCGGCTCTAGTCCCGAATTTGCTTCCATTACACCGGCTAGTACTACAAGCAGTCCTTGACCGGCAATTGTTGCTACTCTATAGAATGTACTTCTAATACCTACATACAGCGATTGGTCGTGTTCGGTAAGTGCTAACATATAGAATCCATCGGCGGCTATATCGTGCGTAGCCGATGTGAATGCAACAAGCCAGAATACTGCCAGCGTGAGCTGAAAGAAAAATGGCGTTGGAATCGAGAATGCAATTCCTGCTAACCCCAAACCTATAATTAACTGCATTGTAAGCACCCACCAACGCTTTGTGCGTATCAAATCGACGAATGGGCTCCAAAATGGTTTAATTACCCATGGCAGATACAACCAGCTGGTATATAATGCTATATCAGTATTTGAAATACCTAATCTTTTGTACATAATGACCGAAATTGTCATTACTGCGACATAGGGCAATCCTTGTGCAAAATAAAGGGTGGGAATCCACGCCCATGGTGATTTTTTCTTTACGTTATTCATTGTGTTTAATATAGGTTACTTATGTTTGCATTGATAAAATAATGCAGTAAAATTTCTTTATAATCAATTCCTTTATCCCCCATCACGGCAGCACCAATCTGGCATAGTCCTACACCATGCCCCCAGCCTGCGCCACGTAGAATAAATTTCTCTGGTATCCCATCTTTTTCTCCCTTTTTCTCGACTATGAATGCCGAGCTATAAAGGTGTGAGCTAGATAGTGTGCGACGTATTTCAAGCTCTTTTCCTATTGTCAAAGTCTTTTTTTCGCCTACTATCTTTAGTTTTACTAGACGTCCCGATTTACCTCTCTCTATTGGAACTAAATCTATTATCTTTCCATAATCTATCCCCGAACGTTCTAATATTAGTTTTGACAGCTCTTCTTGTGTATATTCTACTTTCCAACGATAGAAATCGGCTGTCTCTTGATCGTAGTTGTTTAATACTTGCGACAAGATTTTTGCATCTTTTGTGTTACAATATGCTTCGGGCTCGGTCATTATCCATTCTCGTGCAGCATCTTCTTGTGTCAAATTGGGGAAATCCATCATATTGTCGCCATCTCTTCGTGCTTCTAAATAGCTGAAGTGTACCGGCTCCCAACAATTTTCAAATTCCTCATACACTCCGCCACAACACTTGGAGAATCGTGCATCGCATAATTTGCCTTCATACATTACCACCTCGCCACGTGTTGCTGCAATAGCATCTCTAACGGTAGATGTTGAGGCACGAGTTATTCCTTGATAACGCTGACAATGGTCATCGGCACACACATCAAAATTAATATGATCTTCTCTATCATACCATTTTACCAATTCATCGTCGGTGTGTGTACACGAACAATAATGTGTATTTGTCGATGTTATTTCTTTATTTTTTTCTATCTGTGCTAACAACCAGCTTCGAGAGATTACTGAATGTGCCTTCAATAAATTTATTGACGCAGTGGCACTCATCTCCGAAGATATTACGCTTAACAGGTATTCTTCTACCGAGAGTATATTAATCGTTGTTACTTTGTTATTCTCAACTATTAATCTTAACGCTCCGCGAAATCGTTGATTCTCTTTTCGCTCCCAATGAAAATTAACACCTATCGTTACATCAATCAGGTCGAAGGAATCTCTTTCTTCATTTGTTGGAAGAAAGTCTATTTCACTATATTCTGCACCATTCCACAACACTTTACCGTTGCTTACGGTAGCCGAATGACGACCTTTGACTATGGTGCCATTAAAGCAATAATCGTTATTTAAAATGAATTCGACTTTTGCCTCATTCATTATACCTACCTTAATTTTGGGTACTTCCATTGGTATTATTTCAATATTCGGTTTATTATAGCTTGTGTCTCTTCTCTATTTAGACACACTTCATCTAATATCGTCTGAATATCACTAACTTTGATTTTATTAAAATCTTTCTCGACCGGAGTAATAAATACGCCTCCCATATCTACCGATGCAGGACTCAATAATATATTGTCATCACCTTCGGCAAAATAACAAGATGGTCTATGCTTTTTACGTGGAACGACTAATATATTCCACTTATCGGATACATACCAACACAAGATGTTGAGCATTGGCTCAGGCTCTCCGGCAGGTATTTCTAGGGTATCATATAACTTATTAAATAATGTCTCGCCATCATTAATAGTTTTACTTTCAATTAGAAACATATTATGCGACAAGCCTCCAAGATGACTTAATCTGGCGCCTTCATTGCTAATTATTTCTTTCTTTATTGCTTTATCTATATCGCTCTCGCACGACAAAAAGCCTTTGTTACCCGCTTGAAAGTGCATGTGGTCGGGAGCCGATGCTCCACATTTAGGGCCATTATAAAACAAGGTATAATCGTCTAAATCTTTTGCCAGCTCCATCATATCACCAATTCTATTTTTTATTAATTGGTCGACATGGCTGTTGCATGGTATTGTGAGATGTTTTGGGAAGATTGGAAATGGATTAATTAATATAGTATAATTTTCACCCCAAGCAATGCCCTCTTGTACTGCCGGTCGATTGGCGGCACAAAGAAAACATTTGCGTTCTTTCAACGATTTTGGATCTACTTTAGCTGCCGATGAAGTAATACGAGCCGGATTAAACTGGACTTTCATTGTTGAATTCCCAATTTTCATTTCTTTTACTTTTACGCCACTAAGTGCTTCAAAATTATTGCGAGCAGTATCCCAAATCGCTAGCTGCGACTCGAATAATGTTGCAATATCTGCTGAATTTACTCTTCCCATAATTTTTATCTCTCTAATAGGTGTATTTGTGTATAGTTGTTTGTATTATTTGTTCATTGCTACACGGGCTTGAAGCTCCCATGTACGAATACGATCTTTATATAGATTGTGGGCATTCATCTTAACTATATCTAGCGAGGCATCTGAGTTGTCGTCCCAACGACGGCAATTATAAACTACGCTATATACACGGCCGATCTGGTAGTTACGTGATATGTTTAATCCTAAGGCATAATCTTCACCATAGCTTGTGTTTGGAACTTTTACCTCTCGTAGAAGTGGTGTGTAGAATGCGCGTGGAGCTCCAAGACCGTTTATGCGTAGCGCATTATTACGTCCGTTCTCTGGTGTCCATTCTTTGTGGTCGATCACTCCCGGAGCAATCATATTCATATCAAAGTCGGTCATCATATATGTGCCTACTACCATTCCACAATTCTGTTCATAGAAAGCATTTACCATTGT
This sequence comes from Muribaculaceae bacterium, assembly GCA_028689665.1. Classification (GTDB taxonomy): domain Bacteria; phylum Bacteroidota; class Bacteroidia; order Bacteroidales; family Muribaculaceae; genus JAQVCR01. Next base: position 159,213 of record JAQVCR010000002.1, on the reverse strand, counting down.
TGTAAGTGTGTTCTCATCGCTATACACGTCGTCGCTATCTAATTGCACAGCAAATTTTCCACAATCGTGGTGATGAACGCCTAAGTTCCAACAACCACCGATACCTAAGTCGTTGCGTTCAGGAATTAAATGTATTACACGTGGATCGCTTGTAAATTCTTCAATAGCTTCGCTTGTTCCATCGGTCGACATATTGTCGATGATGATAAGATTGAATTTGAAGCTGGTCTTTTGTGCCAACACCGACTTAATTGCATCTCGTATTGTACGAATACGATTACGCACAGGTATAATAACTGATGCTTCGTATTCAAAGTTGCCTTTATCAAATTCTATTGTAGTAAATTCCGGCTTTAAGTATCCACCAATTGCTTTTAAATGGTCGGTGCATGCTTCTTCCATTTCGATTTGTAATCCTCGATTTTTTGGATCTACATAATCAAAAATCTTCTCGCCACTTTTGCGATTGTCTATTTCTACATCGCTATATAGATATTCATTGATGTGCATTATGTCGGCATCTTGTGATACCTTTAAGCGAATATCATAAAGTCCTGCAAATTCAAAATCTTTACATATTCTATATGCGGCTTTTCTGAAATTAGAAGATTTAAACATTAGTATGCTTCCAAAGTTGAAATCATCTCTCAAGCTACCAAATTGATAGTCGATTACGGGTGCATTTGTACGTACGCCTCCTACTTCTTGATAGTGGTCGGCATAGATTAATCCGGCTTTTGAATCTTCGGCTAATTTCACCATACGCTCTTGTGCAAACAAGCCCATTTTCAACGTATTGTATTTTGTATATATCAATATATAGTCGGAATCGGATGCAGCTGCAATTTTCTTCATAGTATCGCTGCTGTTAAGTCCTTTAATCATTATTTCTTCACAACCTTCGATTGATCCTTCAGAATCACAGTTTTTCAATAAGTATATTTTACCTGTATAGTCGTTCTGTTTCAATCCTATGACAGTTTCTTTTGCTTGTTCGACACTTGCGAATGGAATAAAGCAATTAATAGTCTTTTTCATGCAATTCGTTTGTTTATTTAGTTATGTAATTTACGTTATTATTCTCAAAAAAGTTTAGTATCTGTGTCATTAATTGTCCTCGAGAATTCCCATCTTTTATTGTCTCAAATGGGAAACCAAGTACACATGTTTTGTAGCCTTTCTTTGATGTTACTATTCCGGCTACAAGATTATTCTCTTTGTAGCGCATAAAGGTATATCCGGTTTTGCTATCCGATGGATATAGCGAATCGGGCGACTCTACTGCATAGCAATCTTCATTGAGCTCATTATAGAATTTATATTCGCCTGTCGCTAAATCTTTAAATATTGTTGGCACACTGTATGCTTCACCGGTTACCGATGCTTGTCCTACTCTCCACTTGTAACCTAACACATTTTCGGCAAATTTTATATCTTCTTTTACCGGTTCTTTCTTATCCCATAAGTCGGTTGCAACAAATGCTCCTGAGACGAAAACATTTCCACCATTTGATGTATATGTTGTTAGTGCTGTCTGTATGGCGGGACTGAATATTTTAAATTTATTTGCTACTGCTCCACGTCCTATTATCGTTTCTTTTTGTTTTCCTAATATCAAATCTAATGCCTTGAATTCATTTAGATTTATGTTTCCTTCTTCTACTGCTTGCAGACTGCTGGATATAAAGGAATATCCTGCTTGCATTATTGATTCGCCATGTATATATGGATAATCAAATGTGTTTCCGGCTACGACTTTAGTCTCATAGTTTGCTCGGCTTGCTCCAAAACCGGCTGCATCATCGTCCATCCATGGTATGTTTCTTCTATACTCAAATTGTGAGCCTATGAAGTTTATATCTTTAATGTATGGAACTCCATGATCGCGCGCGTCATAAAATCCTGCAATTTCTCCGGCATCAAACCAATCGGGCGCACTGATGCGTGTGAATCCATTCACTACCATTACAGTACCTTTTGCATTCTTTGCTAGCCCTAACGATAATATCTCTGAGGGGAAACTGTGTCCGCCTTCGTTTGCTGCTATTACTTGATAGCTATGTATTTTGTTATCATTTACTTTCACTACATAATATGGCTCGGTGGTCTTTGCTATTTCTACAAAGGCGCCATCATTTATTCGCTCATATAGATAGTATTCTTTTGCATCGGCATTGTCGCATAGTGTATCTTGTGTCGCTTTCCACGATAACAAGAATTTGCCTGCATCACTTTTTGTTATCATAAATGAATTTACGGGCAATGGTTGCACTACATATTCGCGCTTCTCGCGTTCGGCTAAGAATTGTAACATTCCTTTATAGATAGCTCTACTTACGGTAAATCTAAATGTCGGATCTAAGCCGTATTTCATATCGGCAAAGTTCTGATGCGATAGCAACTCTAACAACATTGTTGGGACTTCCGGCACGCGAGCTTCATAGTAAGATTTATCCCACATTCCACGACGCTTCCAATTAGGCTCATATTGTGCTCTAATATCGTTCACGATATTAGTCATTATATTGTTGGTTAATATTCTAGAGTCGGTTCGTGATGTTCCATCTACATATTTTCCAAAGTTATCGCTGTAATATATTCCTAACGTTCCGATAATCGAATCGTTCATTGTTGTCCCGGCATCGGAGTGAAAAGCCATTGCTAAATCGACCGGGATATTAAGTCCGCCATACTTGGGGAGGCGTCGAGAGCCACCTGCTAGATAGTTTACCCATGTACCTCGACAACGATAATCGTCGGTGTAATCGTTCACATTCTGTGATGGTGAATAGATACTATCCGGAACTCCTGCCCATTGCAACCAATAGCGAGCGCCTTCGGTATAGCGTGGATAGCCGCTCAATTGATATTGATAGTCGATTGTGGGTATATTTTCTGTTGCTTTGTCGTTTTTCTTATTATTTTTCGTCGTTTCTTTGCCTGTGTTTTCAGAGCTTTTTATATTGTCGGATTCTCCTATCACTTTTCGTGCTATGTTTCCATAGCCGCCGCCTATTTTAATTGCATCGGCACTCACGACGGCGTGCTTATGTTTTGAATAATTCGACAGCTCTACTATTGGGGCTTTTGATGTCCCTTTTTCTAGTTGGAAGTGTCCTAGGTAAATCCATGTGTTTCCTCCCATATTTTGATTTACAACGAATTTTTTACTTCCGCCTAAATAATTGATTGTATACTCTGCATCGGGCGCACTATGTGGAAGTGTTGCGTAGGATATATACACTGCATATTCTCCTCGCTTTGGTATCTCGGCATTCCATGATGCTCTTGCTACCTTATTTTTTTCGGTCTCTGCTTTTACTTCTCTTATAGTTCCCTCACTAAATGGATTTTGATTATTTTCATATTGACTTCTTAAATATGCAAATCCGGGTTTGTCGCTTTTCTCCCATTTCTCTTCTCCATTTTTTTCGACATATCCATTTACTGCATTTCCTCCGTCATTGTCTATGATTATTTCGGTTGAATTGGTATCTCTCTCGCGCGGACTCATTACATAAGCGCCTGCATTTTCAAGCATCGGCATTAAGTATGGCATCACAAAGCTCTGTGTAAATAGATCTTCTACTGTCTGGAATATTCTGGCTCGTTGCCACTCCCAACGATTTAATTTTGGCTCAAAATACCAACCATGACTTTGCCATAGTGCAATTATGTTGCCATCAAGACCTTTTTCTATTTCTTTGTCGTTGCTTAGCTCTGTTACAAATCTTTCATTATTATCTTTCTTGTGAGTAATAGGTGTAAAATATTTTTCGATATCAGTACTTCCTATCTTTAATCGTACTTTGTATGACGAATATTTTTCTCCTAACTCTGCTTTTATTTGATCTTTTAGTTGCGATATGCTCTCCTTTGTAAATGGCACATCTGAATAGTTATCCTTTAGAGTTACAAGTATTTGCTTGTGCTTTTTATTAATATCTACTTTCTTTACTCCGACTTTTCCTATCGACATATCTACAGGCACAGATGCCTCTACTACCGACTGCACTTTCTGCGTCGTTTGTGAGAAGCTCAAAACCGGACTTATTGTAAACAAGCCAAAAGTCGAGATGATAGCAATAATTTTTTTATTCATGATTATAATAATCTATAACTGCAAATGCGTTAATTCTCAGAGCTCTACAATAATAAAACTTATTTCATAGGATACTCTATCTGACAAAGTTAATATAAACATTTTTAAATAAAAAGCAAATATCTAAGCTATTTTCATCAATAAATGTAATTTATACTTTAACTACACTTTTTTATATTTACCTTAATAAAATGTATCGACATAAAAAAAGTCTATACCAAGATTTTTATCAAGATATAGACTTATATGGTATTTTAAAAGCTATCTACATATCAGAATGATATTCAATCAATCCGGGCATTGAACATCTCACTATTTTAGAAATTTCTATATCATATTCTTTGGCTACACTCTTTAATATTGCTGAATAGATACAAGCTAAAGAGCCAACAAAGCATACTTTCACATTCTTATAATCGTATTGAGCAATATTTCGCTCGAAAAATTTACGGATATTGAATGTTACTAAGTTACTTACATATTCATTATCAAGATGTTCGGATAGGAAAAAAGAATAAGTACTTAATGAGCGATTGGGAAATGGCTTGGAATATACAGTATCCATAATCGAATCGGGAGAAACTTGAAATTTCTCATAGAATTCATTCATTAGATCTTCCGGAGCTATGCTTTTCAAGCAATCACTTATAAATAGTTTCCCTAAGGCAGCACCACTGCCTTCATCTCCTAGTATAAACCCGGCTGGGCGAACATTCTTTTTTACTATTGTGCCATCATAAAGGCATGAATTTGATCCTGTTCCAAGAATACATGCAATACCGGGATTATTTACCAATAATCCTCGTGCGGCTCCGAGCAAATCACTTTCAACGGTTGCCGGAGTTTTAAACTGTGCTATTAGCGATGCTTCAACGATTTTTTTCTTTTCGGTATTAGCACAGCCTGCGCCATAAAAATAGACATGATCCCAACGACGCTTAAAGAAAGCTTCGGGCAATTCTAATCTTATACTATGACTTATTTCTCTTCGCGTTTGAAAATAAGGATTTAACCCTTCGGTAAACGCGTGTTCTTGTATTTCATTTCCATCAGCTAACACCCATTCTGTACGAGTAGAGCTACTTTCTGCAATTATTTTCATATATGGTTATTAAATTTAAATTACTGCATCTATTATACTACAAAAATACATATTATTTCATAACCATTGCTCATTGATTTCAATATCTTATTGGAAATCGCTTTATACAAGGTCATTTAAATCATATTTAACATATAAATACACCGGTTAGCATAGCACAAAATAGATTGAACCTAGATATATACTATCAAAAGCATACCTCTAGGTTCAATCTACCGTAATAAAGTAAGGTATAATTAATTAACTGCTATAGTTTTAACTATATATGAATCGTTAAGATATACCTTAACTAGATATATTCCTCTTACCAGCGATGTACAGTCGATTATTCTTTCCGACTTAGAAATCATCATACTGCCTTGAATATTATAGATTTCAACTTTTGCGATGTCGTCTGCTCCACCGACTGTAAGTAATCTTGTATTTAAATTATAATCTACTTTCACATTTTCAAATTCGACAATTCCTATACCCGCGCCACTAGTTTGCAACATATTATCAAGTTGGAAACCACCTTGTTGCGCATATAGCCCCTCACTTTGAATTAATTTCACATTCGAGAATAGATAGTCAACATCCTTTTCAAGATTATCTAAAGTTACTTCATAATAGTGCCAGCCTACAAAATTTAGATTGCATATTTTTGTATATTTTGTATCTGTTCCGGCTGCAAATCCAAGATAAAGCTCATGGTCGTTTAAGTCGCCGAATACGTGTAGACCTATTTTATCTCCATTATGTACAATTTTCATATCACCAACATAATCGGCAACAAGCTCGCCACCTTTCATATCGCTGAATGAATAATTAAATTTCACCGAAGCGCCATCAAAAAGGTATTTCGATGTCATAAGATATATAGTTGCATCTTTAGTCAGTTTTTTTGATTCTTCTGCATTATATTTTAATACTTCGGCACTCTGAAAGTCTTCTATTATATTACCTTCTTTGGCTAATCCTTGATTATTGGCAGTAAAATTAATTATCGTTTTTTCTGACAATGGAATTCCTTCATTATCTTTTATATCGGCACTTAACTCTACTGTATATTTCTCGCCTATGGTCAAATCGCTGTTAAGTGATATTATTACATTTCCGAAATCGCCACTCAACTTATTATATTGTGATTGGCGGGTGTTAATTGGCACTTTATTTCCATTATTATCCTTTACGGTAATCAAATTAAAAATACCTGCAGCGGCTAATTTCTTGTCAAATCTAAATTCTAGATTTGCGTTTGAATAATGCACTTGTCCGCCTTCATCGGGAAATGATTTTATCATCTCTAGTTTGTTTCGTCCTTTTGTGGTGAAGTCGAAATTTAAGGCTTTGCTTAAATGTGAACCTTCATAATATGGGTCGGGAGTTTTAAGCTCTGTTCCAAGCGTTATATTGTAGTGAGTACTTAAGTCAAATGCGTAAAGAGGCTTAAACTGTGCCACATGGTAAGACTCGGAGAATGTTATTTCTCCCTCAACTGCCGGCTCTATTTTCAGCGCTTGTTTAAAACTCTCTGCCGATATATCATAATTAAAACGGAATATAATCGGTTCTACACAACTCACCAGCTCCCCATCTGCTACATTTGGCGAGTAAGTTTCTACAACTAGCGGGGTATCTCTCTTCATCGAGAAAGCCACATCGTTATATGTTACCTCGTCGGCTTTTACTACCACCTCATCTCGATGTTCATAATAGCCTTCTTTATTAACGACAATATCGTATGTCCCGGGGGCTACATTTCGGAATACAAACACCCCATTGTTCATATTGTCTGTGGTGCGTTTTTGAACTACTTCACCTGCTTTATTGCGCAATTCTATATAAGCACCGTTTATTGGCTTGTTTTTATCTCTGCCATAAGCTGAATATTGTGGCTCTAAGGTATCTTCACGTGTATTATTGTCGTCGTATATCACGCCTGCCACATTTCCGGTTACAAATCTATCCTCTGTGTTATAAAAGTCCATTATGGTCTTTACGAAATGCCATGCCTCGAGCCATAAAAAGTCATCACTCATAAGCCTGTGTGCTTCAGGACGATGTTCGTGCATTCCACCTTCGGACAGCAATCCTACTACGTAAAGATTTCTAAGCACACCAAGACCGGAGCTGCCCCATTGAGGATAAAATGTCAAATCGCCCGAGACATATCTATTATCGCGTGTCCACAACGATAATTTACTCGAATGCAGGTTATCCCACAATATATTACTTAGTGTTATGGCTTCGGGATAACGTGGAGTTCCCACTGCATTTTCCCTATACAGCATCAGTGGATAATTCACTGTTTCGCCGGCATTTGTATGAATCGAAAAAAACAAATCACATCCTAAATCGTTTGCTTCTCTAGATATGCCCGAAAGACTTCTGTCATCATCAGGTCCATTTTTAATTCTTGAAAGATATGCCTTTGCGCCAATAGAATCAAGAATGTGATACATGTGCAGACCTTTATATAAATTACTCTTAGATTCCCAATAGCCCAGTGTATCACCTCCTGCGAATGGATAAATACGGATATTACGGTCGTCGCTTTCATATCCTCCATGTCCGGGATTTATATAGATTTTTAAATCTTTCACTTTTACAGCTTGTGCGGTTACCGAAGCCAGCAGAATTGCGGATATTATAATTATTAATTTTCTCATGGCTTATTTCTCGGTATTATATTCAATAATGTGAAGCTCTCCTTTTTGAGTGCTGTAAATAATCTTTTCACCCAGCTGTGCTACTGTGTAATCGTCAACCTTTATGCTATTGTCGGTCAAAGCGATAGCCGTTCCTGTTGAAAGATTTAGCGAATAGATTCGCGATTCTTCTACAATATATCCATCATCTTTGCTCATAATCATAGCAATTGTCTCATTGTCAATCCATTTTGGATTATCTCCTCGCATATATTGTTTTAATTCACTTCCGTCTATATTACAAGTGTAAATTCCTGTGTGTGGCTCAACAAAAAGTATTTTTTTGCCATTCGGCGATAATGTTGCATATTGATATGTATGCCCATTTTCAACCGGCATTAATCGCATTGCTTTTCCATTCTGCTCTACGACAATTGCATTATAGTCATCGTAGACTAAAATTGAACCTTGTCGAAAACCGATTTTCTTATTTCCCGATTTTATCAGCATATTATTGTCTTTTACCTGTAAGCGCACTTGCTCTCGGCTCATTGGCAGTATCTCGGTTACTTCTTTTGTTGCACTATTCCACTCCATTAAGTTCGTGTTTCTCAATCTGTCTATGGTTGCACTACTGCGAAAGTATACACTTCCATCGCCATTAATTACCGGACAAAAACCTGCAGTAAAATTATCGCTTATCGTTCTAATTTCTTTTGTCGTAAGGTCAATCAATTTTAAACCTTCATAATTGTCTTTTGTGTATAGTATTTTCTCACCATTAGCGTCGGTTACCGGGTGATACACGTCGGCGACAGCATCGACTTGATAATGAGATACTACTTTTAGTCCGCCGGCATAAATATAACCCGCCGATAAAAGGCATATAAATATCAATATTTTTTTCATTATTCGTTTTTTACTTTATAAAAAAATCGTGGCAATAACATAAGATGAATTATATTATTGCCACGATATATTATTTTCTAGTCATGTTTAACAACCACTTTTTGTGTTATTTCGCTTCCCGATACATATACTTTTATGATATATGTTCCCGAAACTATTTCACTTACATTTATCACATTACCCGATTGCTTAGCAATTAACTTGCCATTCAAATCAAATAATTGAAGACCTTCAATATAAGATTCTCCATTTACTATAATATACTCGCTTGCCGGATTTGGATAAATTCTAATTGTAGATGTTTCTATATTTTCTACACTTCCTTGAGATACAAATTTCACTAGATTATCTATCTTTATAATGCCTGCTGCGCCCTGCTTTGCATTATCTTGATTTACTTCGATGCCTTTCAACGTATAGTTTTTATCGGCTTTTAGATATAATCCTAAGTTTACTCTTTTTGTCTGCCAGCCTAGATAATCTATTGCTCCCATTGGAACAATTACTTCTTCTGCGTCTGAAACAAAAATAAGATTCATAGTATTGCTTGATATATCGCCAAAAATACTCATTTCAATTGCATCTATTCCCGAAACTGTCTCTGTCGTTGGTGCTACATCTATAACTATTTTACCTCCTTCTTGCTCGGTAAATGTATATTTCATTGAAGCGCAAGCTGTCCCAAATAATTTTGATGAGCTGTCTTTAGTAATGGTTAATGTACTGGCTTTTGATTGATCGCTATTTCCGACCAATGTAGTAACATCATCAAATTCATTAACATTAACTGCATCAGTCTTGGCTACCGACATATCTACTGCCTTGAAATGTTCTACAATTTCATCTTTCACATGGATTCCTGTCTTATCGGCAACTGTAACAGGTATTGTAATTGTATAATCTTCGCCGGCTACTAATGCCTTTGATAACGGCATCTTTGCCCAGCCATAAGGCTCGGTGTATTTACCATAAGTGATGCTGCGGCTTGAATAAGCCAATTCATTACCCGATGCATCTTTTATCTTGATATTATTATATGCTGTGGGGGCATCGAGATATTGATCGGCTAAGAATGCTACGACCGGACTCTTAACGTTGACTTCGGCTCCTGCTCGTGGAAAGTAATTTAAAATAGTTAGATAATCTCTATTGTCGCTCTTAAATGTAAAGGTCTTATCGGCAACCATACTCATACCTCCTGCATGCTGCGCCGATTTGCCTAGTGTTACTGTATATTCGGTATTTGGCAGATACGGAGTAGTGGGAGTAAAGGTCATTTTATAATTTGCGTCCGACCATGTCAATGTTCCTTCCACGGCTGGTGTGATTTTGAAAGCTGCTTCGGTAGAAGTAGCGTCCATATCCCAGTTAAAATTAAATACGATAGGTGTATTGCATAATAATCCTTCTTCGCCGGCTGTCCACATCGGAGTATATGACACTACTTCGGGGGCTGTATCACGGATTTTCTGTAACGCAATATTGCTATAAGAAATATTATTTGCGGTTACTACAACTGAAGTTTCTGCCGAGATATGCGTATCTTTTGTTATCTTTAATTTATAAGTTCCCGGTTCTACGTCTTTTAATAGATAGAATCCATTGTTTATATTATCGGTAACATATTCTTGAAGTTTTGTTCCATCTTCTTTACAAAGCTCAACTTTTGCGCCATTTATTGGAATATATTCATCGCGGTCATACATCTTATAGTCGACGTCGCGCTTTAGACGTGAGTCGTAAACTACTCCTGCCACATAGCCTTTTGTCTCTTTCGATTCTATCCCATAATATTGTTCATAAGATTTAAGAAAATGCCATGCTTCCATCCAGCAGAAATCGCTGTTCATAAGTCGATAGGCTTCGGGTACATAATCGTGGAAAGAGCCTTCGGAGAGTACTCCTGTCATTTGTAATTTTCTTAATACTCCTAGTCCTTGTGTTCCCCAGCTATAAAAGCTCCAATCGCCGCGTATATTTATTGAGGTTGAAGTCCACACTGTTGCCTCATTTTTAAGCAATTGCTCATTCATTATTGTTGCCACTTTTGGCGATTCAGGATACACTGCCTCTGTGTCATAGCCTCTAAAGAGCATTAGCGGGGCATTCCGGCGGTTGGCTGTTCCGGTTGCATTACTATGAATTGATAGAAATATATCGGCTCCTGCAGCATTTGCAAGTCCACCAATAGTTTCGAGTCCTAAATCATCGGCGGTAGTATTAGTAACACGCGAAATTCCGGTTGTATATCCTCGTTCGTTTAATAAATCACGAAGGTGCATACCTTTTACTAAGTTTGATTTCGATTCCCAATAGCCTTCGGGGTCGCCTTGTTTATATGGATCGATAACTACATTTCTGTCATCACTGTCATAGCCCCCGTGTCCCGGATTTATATAGATTACTAGCTCTTGGGGTGTTGTAGCCACTGCCGATAATATCGAGCAAGAAGCCATTATTGTCATAAATATCTTTTTCATTTCTAGCCCTCCTCGATTATTCTTTAATTGTGATTTCCATCATATATATTCTGCCATCAACTGTGTCGTAGACTATCTTGCCTGATTGTGCCGATGCCGATGGGTGCATTGTCATTGATGTTGGTGTCGTTAATTCTTTCTTAAAACTTCCATCTGCCTTAAGTAGCAATATCTGCGATGATGAATATTGATGACCATCATCGGTGGCATTCTGTGCAACTATATAATTGTTACCATACCACACCGGTTTCTCATAATTGCCCAGCAGACTTATTACTTTGCCGTCGAGGCTCATCACTACAATTCCTTTGCCTGCCGCAAAAAATGCTATTTTTGAGTTGTCAGGCGATAGTGTTGCCCATAAATAGCCGGCAAATGATTCTACCGGGCTATATTCGTTCTCTTTGCCATTATTTCCTACTACTACCTTTGAGCCTTCGGTGTATACATATATGCCTTTATCCTTTGTAGTCTTTTGCAAGCCCTTTGAGGTTTTCACTGCCACTCCGTTTCTTAATGCCATCGGAGCTGAAAGCTTTTTCTGCCCTTCTACTATTGTAGATGACTCTTTAGTATTTACATCGTAGCTTAACAAGCTGCTTCTTCCTACTGCTCCTTCATATTCCTTGATAGAGAAATAGACTTTACCATCGTTTGAGAAGATGGCTTGATAGCCTGCATTCTCAGCTGTCGAAATTGTTTCGGTTGCACCATCGGCAAAGGTTAACACTTTTAGCCCTTTACAACGTTGCCCGGTAAAGAGCATTTGGCTTCCATCGGCACTGAGTACCGGATTATACGCTTCAGTCTCGACTCCGGCAAGCAGCCTTACTGGTTTACTCACGGTTACTTCTTGCGCATTAACATACATTGCGCTTAAAGCAAAAAGTGATAATATTACATTTTTCATGTTTAATATATTATTTTATTATTAATTTTTCTACGTTTATACTGTTTTCCCCTTGTAATCTTATAAAATAAAGTCCTTGCGAAAGCATTGTTACATCTAGAGTTGCACTTGTGCCATTTAGATTAACTACTTGTGAGTGCATCAATACCCCGGCATTATTGAAAATTTCAACCTTTGCTTCTTGTAACTCGCTGGTTATTGTTATCATTCCTTCAGATACGGGATTGGGATAAATTGTAAATTCGCTCGCTCTTTCACCTTTTATCGTTTCTACCCCACTATGATGATTATATTGTCCATAAATTCCATGAAATGTAACTGTGTTAGTGCCTACTGTGGCGCCTGTGCCTACATAGAAGTTTAAGCTTCTTAGACTTAGTGGGAAGTTTAGCAAATCGTCGCCACCTCCAATATGCGATAATGGCAATTCTATATCGTACCTTACTCCTGCGGCATAGCCTGCTTCTTCACTCAATTTAAGAATATTAGTCGACGTCTGTGTTGCATTTCTAAAGTCGGCTTGTATCGAAGATATTGGAAGTGTCGAGGTAAACGACAATAATACTTTATCGGGAAGTGAATAGAAATATTGCTCTTTTGCCATTTTAAAACTTGCTGCTCGACCTCCTTTATAGTTCATTGTTAGCACGCCATCGGCTCCTAAAACAAAGGTATTTGCTACCGAAGAGGTAAATGTCCAATCTTCATAACTCAAATTAATCTTTTCATTATTGGCTATCTCTACTTTTACGGTGCCTTGATCGCTGAAGTCGCCTAATTTACATGAAATTGTCGTTTCGCCTTCTTTTAGTCCTTTCAATATTCCTTGCTCATTTATTGATACAATACTGGGATCTGCAACAGTCCATGTTAGAGAGGCTGGATTATATTTATATTCATTAGCATTAATTTGGGCTACAACTTCTACCGGATATTCACGCGATGCATCAATCAATAGATTCTTGATGCGCAATGACATACTGGCATTCATCACTGTCATTTCTTTTGAAACGCTGATGCCATTCAATGTTGCTGTCAACTTTCCTTTAACCGGTTGACCTACTGCTGTGAAAGTAGTGCCTTCGGTGCTGCCTAGACTGGCATCGCAACTCAAGGTAAAGCCTTTTACATCCTCGTCGATTAAATTACCATATTTATCGTAGCCATAAATGATTGGTTGATAAGATGAATATATTGGTGCTAACAATTTATAATCGGCATATTCTAAACGTGCTATTTGTGTCTGTGGCTCGGCTATAGAATAAATCATCATTCCATTGGCTACTGCTCGAGGGCTTCCTTCTGTGGTCTTATTTATTATTGCATCTTGAACCATCATCTGTGCCGATCCTCCGGCATCCATTGTGCATAGATTCCAACACCCGGCTTGCTTCATTATTTCGCACATCACACTTGTTCCACAGCCTGCCGAATATCCATAAACGGGATCGGTCGATTTATCTATAACTATCACATATAGGGTTTTGCCTTCTTTATCCATTCCATAGCCTGTGCGCGAATATACTTGCGAATTATATCCTTCGTCGGTATTACGCCCGGTGAGTACTCCGTCTTTCATTACTATTGCATTTCCTGCAACTACTTGCTCTAAATTTGGAGTATCACCTGTCGCAAATGATTTCCATGCATGGTTTATCTTCACTTCATCACCAATTGCCAATAATTCGACACTCGTTTTATAACTGCCTGTGCCTGATATACATAAATCGTAATCGCCCAACGTATTTGCTCCGGTGTTTGGCTTGATTTCTTTTACATCAAAGATCATGTCTTTATTAACGCTCCATTCTTGACCTTCTTTCATCTTTAGAAATACATCGGTGCGGGCAACACCTTCGCCTACTGTTGTAAATGCTCGTGATGTGCCATAATATGAATTATACATTACTAATTCATTATCGTTACACATTTTATTCACTTGTGCAATAGTCAATTTATTTCCATTCCATTTTTCTGATGTCGCAAGCCCTTCCCACGACATCGACTCTATCCATAATTTTTTATTAGTATCAATTGAGACAATACCTGTACGCTCGGCTCCTCCGTCCCATTGGTCGGAGAACATATTTGTCTCGGTTAGGATCTTGCCGTTTCGTAGATTTGCTCCAAATGTTGTTCCTTTTATATAATCGGCAAACGGTTTCTCTACAGTACACCAAAAATTTGCATTTGCCGCCGCTAACGCTCTATGACCTTCTGTCGTTTGTCGCTTTGCTGCCGACACTAAAGACTCGGTACTTCCTAGTTTGTCTTGTCCTACAGTCGTTTCTAGTCTGTTGTATTTATTATTCAAGTCTACCTTTAGTGTGTTTACATTCAGTGGGTAGTCGGGGATTCTAATTCGTGTATATATAACTCCCGGACCTATCTCTTTACAAATGAGGGTATCGGCCTGATACGACTTATCATTAATCATAATATCTCCCCACATAGAGGAAATAGTCGTTAATGATACTATCAGAGTAAGTATTGACTTTTTCATCGTTTATATGATATTTCTGGTTTTACCTAAAGTAATTGCTTGAGGTTAATAATAAAATAGTACACAAAGATAGAATAAAATCTATCTTTGTGTACTATTTTATAGGATAAAAACTATTTTTCAGCTTTTTTTTATCTCGTAAATTTTCGCTAAAAATTCGCTTTATTAAAAGAATAAAAACGGGTGATACTTTTGTTTTGTACCACCCGCTTATATTTTATGTTTTGTCAATATTCCTAGAATGTTGAAACATTTGTTAAGAATGTATATACGCAACTTGCAACTCCAAGCAACATAATGCCTACTACACAAATTACAAGTGCAATTCTCTCTGAAATTGCGCTCTTAAATGTAGCAATTGGGTTGTCGTTAGGATTAATAAACATTGCTTTCACTACTAATAGATAATAGTACAATGAAATGATTGTATTTATCAATGCTATTAATACAAGTACATATAAAGCTACACTCTCGGTTTGCAGTGTCGCACTGAAGATAAAGAATTTACTGAAAAATCCTGCAAACGGAGGAATACCTGCCAATGAGAACATTGCTATCATCATTGCAGCCGACAATTTTGGGTTTGTCTTATAAAGTCCGTTATACTCGTCCATCGAAACTTTTCCTGTGTTGTTCTCGACAGCTTGAATAACTCCAAATGCCGCTAAGTTTGAGAAAATATAAATTAAGACATAATACATTACCGATGCCAGCCCTAATGTACTATTTGCTACCACTCCTAGCATAATGTAACCGGCTTGTGAAATCGACGAGAATGCAAGGAATCGTTTTAGATTCTTCTGGCGTATTGCAAATAGGTTACCTACTGTGATAGTCAATATGATTAGTGCATATAGCATCCATTCCCACACTTGGCTATATACCGAGCCAAACACTTGTGCTAAGATTATCATGAAAGCAAAAGCTGCGGCACCTTTTGAAATCACCGAAAGGTATGAAGTTACCGATGTCGGAGCGCCTTGATACACGTCGGCTGTCCACAAATGGAAAGGGACTAACGATAATTTGAAACCTACACCTGATATAACGAAAGCTAAGGCAACTATTAAAAGTGCGCTTTCACTTCCAATTATAGCTGTTGATAGGTCGGCAAAATATAACGATCCGCCTAAAGCATAAACAAACGATAATCCCATCATAAAAATTGCTGATGAGAACACAGCTGTCAATAAATATTTTATTGCTGCTTCGTGGCTTTCGTAGTGGTTCTTGTTAAATGCTGCTAGTGCTGCCAATGGCAATGATGCAGTCTCAAGTCCTATCACAAATAATAAGAAATGACGTGCCGAAATCATTAAGTACATTCCTAGCAAAGTAATTAGCAATAATGAGTAGAATTCACCTCGACGAACGGCTACAAATTCACTGTTTGCCCATTTTATCGATTGTATTAATACTATTAATGCGCCGATATTTAGTATCCTTTTTATAGCTTCGGTTGACATGGTCGATTCATACATTCCACCAAATGCAGTTCCCTCTGCCCAGAATAAGTTTAATCCTAACAATGTAAATACAGCAAATAATACTGTTGTAAATACAGGCAGATGCGTTTGCGCTTTCTTTGGCATAAACAAGTCGTAAAGGAATACTAGTAGAAATACTACTAACAAGCCTAACTCTTGACGCATCATTAAAAATTGAGAATAATCCATTTTTTATTTATTTTATTATTTCAATGTTTCTTATTTTTATAGAGGCAACACTTTAATGATTGTCAAGAAGCTGTTTCTTATAATTTCACTGAAGAAACTTGGGAAGCAACCAATTGCCGCTACACATACTATCAATGTTATTGTTGATAATCTTTCATGCCACTGTGCATCGGTTAATGTTCTGTGATGCTCGTCTTGAACTGCTCCGAAGAGTATCTTGCCGACTACTCGTAAAATATAAACTGCAGTTATTACGATTGAGCAACATGCTACTATCGTAAATACGCGGTGGAACATATCGGTGTGTTCAAATGAACCTACAAAGATTGTCATCTCGGCTACGAATCCGCTTAATCCCGGGAGACCTAACGATGCCAAACCGGCTATAACATAACACACTGAAAGGAATGGCATAATCTGCATTAAGCCTCCTAATTGGCGAATATCGCGGGTGTGTGTACGTCCATATATCATACCAATCAATGCAAAGAATAATGCTGTCATTAATCCGTGCGATAGCATTTGCATCACAGCTCCTGTCATTGCTGTGGTGTTAAGCATCAATATTGCAAATAGCACTAGTCCACAGTGGCTAACTGATGAATATGCGTTGATATATTTCAAGTCGGTCTGTACACATGCACTGAATGCACCATATACTACACTTATACCTGTCAATATTAAGAATATCCATGCCAGCTCGGTTGCTGCATAAGGCATTAAATAGATTGCTATACGGAAACAGCCATAACCTCCTAGTTTCATTAATACTCCGGCATGGAGCATAGATACTGCGGTTGGCGCCGAAGCATGACCATCGGGCGACCATGTATGGAATGGGAACATAGCTCCTAGCACTCCGAATCCCACAAATGTCATTGGAAATAAATACATCTGCCAGTCTTGTGGTATTGCATTATTTTGAGATATTTCCAAAATATTCATTGTAAAGTTTCCATCGATTGACGAGTGATAATAGATTCCTAGAATACCAAGCATTAAGAATGCTGAACCTCCCATCAACATTAGTGTCAATTTCATTGCCGAATAGTTCTTATTTCCACTGCCCCATACTCCGATTAATAAATACATTGGTATAAGCGCAACTTCATAGAACATGAACATTGTGAACATATCTATTGAAATGAAGAATCCAAACACTCCGGTTGAGAGTAAACAGAACCACATAAAATATTCTTTTGGTAGTGGATCTATTTTCCATGATGCAAATATACCTGCAAAGACGATCACTGATGATAGTATTAACATTACCACCGAGATTCCGTCGACTCCTAGTGCTAAATGTATATTTAATGGTTCAAACCACATCCATGAGCCGGTGAATAGCATTGCAGCTGTATTTCCTGTAGCTCGCTCGCCTAAATATGCTATTGTTACATAAGCGGCAAGTGCCAATAAGGCTGATGCCCCAATTACACAAATCGTGCGTATCTGAGCCATACTCTTGCTTATTGCAAGTCCCGCTAACATTAGTACGGGAATGACTACGAAATAAATTAATATATTGTCCCAAATCATATTAAATAAGATTTTTATCGCTATGCACGATTAGATTAAACATATATATGTGATTACTGCTAACAGTATAACTCCGACAAAATAAACCATTACATAGCCTTGTATGCTTCCCGATTGAAGTTTCCTTATTGCATAAGATGCCGAATTAGTTACTGTTGCAAGCATATCCATTGTACCATCAATGATATGGCGGTCGAACCATGCAATTGGTTTACTTACACAACCAAAGATTATTCTGTGTGTAATAAATTGGTAAAGCTCGTCCATGTAGAAACGATGATAAGCGGCTGTCCATAGACCTCTCACTTTATCTGCCATTGCTGCAGGGGCTTTATTTTCTTTCATATACAGCTTTGTTGCCAATGCTATTCCGGCTAAAGCCACAAGTACACTGGTTGTTGCTACTGTCCAATTTAGATGAATTGTGTATGTTTCGCGATTCCACGATACAAATTCGCCAAAAGGTATAAAGCCTGCAAATATCGATACTGTTGCCAAGAATATTAACGGTATTGTCATTGTTGCCGGCGATTCATGTGGTGTGTGATGTCCATAATCAGGGTTGTTCCACCAGAATATTAAATAATACACACGGAACATATAGAATGCTGTCATTCCTGCAACTACGGTCAACCAAATTCCCCATAATGGGCTATTTGAATATGCGGCAACTAATATTTCATCTTTACTGAAAAATCCTGAGAATGGAGGAATTCCTGCTATTGCTAAACAGCCTATCAAGAATGTGATATGGCATATTGGCATATATTTGCGCAACCCTCCCATATCTTTCACTTCATTAGAATGTACGGCGTGAATTATTGCTCCGGCTCCCAAGAATAACAATGCTTTAAACATTGCATGTGTGAATAAGTGGAACATTGAAGCCATATAGCCTACTCCTTCGTGTATCTCAGGACGGGCTACACCTAGCGAGGTTATCATAAATGCTATTTGTGATATTGTTGAGAATGCTAATACTCTCTTTATATCACTTTGAACGCATGCTACCATTGCAGCATACAGTGCTGTTACTGCTCCTATTACTGTTATTATTTCCAGCACCCCTACTTCGCAAGCATAGAGTGGAAATAATCTTGCTACTAGATAGACACCGGCAACTACCATTGTAGCAGCATGGATTAATGCTGACACGGGGGTAGGACCTTCCATTGCATCGGGCAACCAAATATGTAGTGGGAACATTGCCGATTTACCGGCACCGCCCATAAATATCAATGTCAAAGCCCACGCCATTACCGAACAGCCCATAAATGTAGCTCCCGAGGCGGTGCTTATCATTGAACTTGGATTTGATGTCAATGTTAAGAAATCAAATGTCTGTGTATAGAATGATAATATCAAGATACCTATCAAGAATCCTAAATCAGCAAAACGTGTTACAATAAATGCTTTCTTTGAAGCTGCCACGGCTGCCGGTTTAGTATAATAAAATCCAATTAAAAGATAAGATGAAACTCCTACTAATTCCCAGAATATATACATCTGGAAGATATTAGTTGCAACTACTAATCCTAACATTGAGAATGTAAACAATGATAGGAAAGCATAATAACGTTGGAATCCCTTCTCTCCTTTCATATAGCCTAAACTATATAGATGAACCATAAATGATACCGTTGTAATGACAATAAGCATCATTGCGGCTATCGGATCTAGAAGTACTCCCAACTTGATTATTAAGTTATCTGTAAATTGTAACCATGTAAAATTAACTACTTCTAATTGCTGGCGTACACCATCTATCACTTGTCCTTGACTATCACCAAAGAAATAAGTAAATGCGATAGCATAAGCTATAGCTGTTACAATTCCCATCGCTGTCGTTCCTATGACTCCTGCGACTTTATTGCTCAGCTTCATTCCCACGAGTCCTAGAAATAAGAACATCAGTATGGGGATTATCAAGACTGCTAAAGTATATGAAAACTCCATAAATTTTAAAATTTCATTTTAGTGATGTCGCGAATGTCTAGATTTTTCACAACTCTAAAAATATTAATAATAATCGCTATCGCTAACGCTGTCTCGGCAGCGGCTATGGCTATGGCAAACAGAGTGAATATCATTCCTTCCATTTGTCCGGGAAATAAGAACCGGTTGAATACTACAAAATTTATATCTACGGCATTAAGCATAAGCTCTAAAGATATTAAGATTGCAATCATGTTTTTACGAGTGATGAATCCGTAAACTCCACAGCAGAACATTATCAAGCTGGGGATTAAATACATATACATTGTAATTTCCATATCGCTTTCTATTATCTTTTACGGGCAACTACAACGCCGCCAATTATACATGCCAATAACAAAATACTAACTGCCTCGAAAGGTAATAAGTATTGATACTTCTCGGTTCCCATTAATGCGTGTCCGATTGTCTGCATATCTACATTTAGCACACTATCGATTGTCTTTCCACAAAATATTGATGACGACAATAAGGCATATCCACACACCAATGCGCCCAAAATTGCTGCGGTCAATCCTAACCATCGCTTCTTGGTGGTTAGTCGTTCGGCTTCGGCGGCGGGCTTACTTGTCAACAATATCGCAAAGACGAACAGCACTAATATACCTCCTGCATAAACGGCGATTTGAACTGCCCCTAAAAACTCATATCCTAATTGGAAATAAAGTCCAGCAGTAGCAAATAACACGAAAAGCAAATAGGTTGCCGAACGCAATATTCTGCGTGAAGTTACCGTCAGCACCGAAAACACTATAATTGCAATGGCAATTATAAAATAGATCACAATGTTTCCTACTGATTCCATATTTATTTATTTTCTTTATTTTCTTCTTTTGCCTCTGGCGAGGTTACTTCTGCCGGCTTGGGAGCTGGCGCTATTATCTCTTTCTCGGGTAGATAATTAAGCTGTTTGATTAATTTCTCGCGAGTAAATACTGCATGCTCAAATTCATTTGAAAAATCGAGCGCATTCTGTGGACAAGTCTGTACACACAATTGACAGAAAGTACAACTTCCTAAATCGTAAATGTACTTTGCCAATTTCTTTTTCTTCTTGCCATCGGGCAATTCTACCATCTTTGTCTCTAGATGAATGCTGCCATTGGGACAATTCATCTGACATATACCACATGCTATACACTTGTGATTACCTTCTGCATCATATTTTAAGGTCAGTGTACCTCTAAATCGATCTGCAATTTTCAAGGTATCTCGATTCTCGGGATACCTCTCGGTGATTTTCGGAGTTACAAATTCCTTCCCGGTAACTTGCAATCCATTTATAAGACTCCATACTCCCTTAAAAAGTGAAGCGAAATAATCTTTAATGCTCATAGATATTACTAAATCTGTATATTATTTTGTTATTACTAATTTACACTTAACTATTGAGAGTACGTTATCTCTCGGTCTGCCCGCCCAAAATATCTAGCAACTCTGTCGTTATACTTTGTTGTCGTAGCTTGTTATAGACGATTTGAAGCTCATCTAGCAATTTCTTGGCGTTGTCGTTTGCACTCTGCATTGCCATCACTCTTGCTGCTTGCTCCGACGCATTATTCTCGGCGGCAACTTCTTGCATACTCGATAATACAAATAGTGGTAGAACTGTGTTAAATATTATATTGGCATCCGGCTCAAAGAGATATGGCTTGTTCGACTCTTGCTTTTGGCTGTTATCAAACAAGGCGTCTTGCGCTACCGGCATTATCGCTTCGCTTGTCAATTCTTGGCGACTTACACTCTTAAAGTGTGAATAGACTACCTCTACAAGATCGGTGGTCCCCGAAATATATTCTGACTTTAATGTATCGGTAAATTCTTTTATATCACTTAGAGTGCTTCGTGTGTGTAGCATGCAGTCGGGTGCTATCTCTATATTTGAATCTTTTATCTTGCTTATCGCCTTCGATATTTTCTTTCCTACCGGATATACTTTAATCTTTATCTCTTGACCATATTTTTTTCGCATTTGCAAAATATGCTCAATGAAAAATTTGAATATCTGTATGTTATATGCTCCGCAAAGTCCGTCATCGCTGCCAAAAACAACCACGGTGGCTATCTTTACATCGCGACTCTCTGTTAAAGGCGATGTGTACTCGGCGTCAGCACTTAATAGATGTCCGATTATTGATTGAACCTGACTTCTATATGGTACCAACTGTCGCAATAATCCTTCGGCTTTGTGCATCTTTGCCGATGATATCATCTTCATTGCTCCGGTTATCTTCTCTGAAGAACCTACCGAGCTTATCCTACCTTTTAACTCGCGTAAAGTTGCCATAATTATACAATTCTACTTTATTTATTTTTATTCGTTATATTTACTTGCTATCTCTTTTGCGCTCTTTGTCAAGATTTCTATTACTTCATCGGTTAATTTACCGCTTCTTAATACATCAAGCACTTCTTTTTGATATTTTGCTTTCAATAATTGAATAAATAATTTTTCAAATTCTGCCACTTTATCTCGTGGTACGCTTTCGAGCAATCCTTTTGTTCCACAATATATAACAGCTACTTCTTCTTCTACGGCTACCGGCTCATATTGTGGCTGTATTAATAGACGCTCGTTCTTTCTTCCTTTGTCGATTACTTTGGCTGTTACTGGGTCTATATCGCCACCAAACTTTGTAAACGATTCCAATTCACGGAATTGTGCTTGGTCGATTTTCAACGTTCCTGCTACCTTTTTCATCGCCTTGATCTGGGCATTACCACCTACACGTGATACCGAAATACCTACGTTGATTGCTGGTCGTACTCCTTGATTAAACAGTGCTGTCTCTAGGAATATCTGACCATCGGTGATTGAAATCACGTTTGTCGGAATATATGCCGACACGTCGCCTGCCTGAGTTTCAATAATTGGTAGGGCTGTTAACGAACCGCCTCCTTTTACTATTGGCTTTAGAGCTTCCGGCAAGTCGTTCATACTCGATGCCACTTCTTGATTGTTGATAATCTTTGCGGCACGCTCGAGCAGACGCGAGTGTAGATAGAAGATATCACCCGGATATGCTTCACGTCCCGATGGGCGTTTTAGTACAAGCGATATTTCACGATATGCTACTGCTTGTTTCGACAGATCATCGTAGATAATAAGCGCATCGCGACCGGTATCTCTGAAATATTCACCTATCGCTACTCCGGCAAATGGTGCATAATATCTCATTGCTGCCGAGTCGGCGGCTGTTGCTGCTACTACTACAGTATAGTCGAATGCTCCATGAGCCTTCAATTCATTCACTGTTGAAGCTACCGAAGATGCCTTCTGTCCTATCGCAACATAAATACAATATACAGGCTTCCCTGCTTCGTATTCCGAGCGTTGATTGATTATTGTATCAATTGCTATTGCCGTCTTTCCTATTTGACGGTCGCCAATGATTAGCTCGCGCTGTCCGCGACCTATTGGCACCATAGAATCGACTGCCTTTATACCTGTCTGTAATGGCTGTGTTACCGGCTGACGGAATATTACTCCCGGTGCCTTTCTCTCTAGTGGCAAGTGTAATAATTTTCCATCTATCGGGCCATTGCCGTCTACTGGTTCTCCTAAGACGTTGATAACACGTCCAAGCAAGCCTTCACCTACCGGTATAGAAGCGATTTCACCTGTCCGGCGAACCGACATATTTTCGGATACTTTATTTACATTATTAAGCAGAATGACTCCGACGTTACTCTCTTCGAGGTTAAGTGCTACGCCCTTAACTCCATTTTCAAACTCTACGAGTTCATTTGCTTTTACGTTCTCTAATCCATAGACATGAGCCACACCGTCGCCTACTTCAAGCACGGTTCCTACTTCCTCGAACGATAGCTTAGAGTTTACATCGTCGAGCTGTTGTTTTAGTATATCTGATATCTCACTTGGGTTTACCATCTCTCTATTCTAACTTAGGAGTTTTAAACGCAATTTCTTTAATTCATTCTTTATAGAAGCATCAAGCATCTTAGAGTCGATTTTAACGGTGAAGCCACCTATTAAATTCGTATCTACGTTGTGGCTGAATTCTAACGTTTTGCCACTCTCATATTTCTCTACTAATTGCTTTATCTTCGATATTTCTAGCTCACTTAGCTCTCCAGAGGTAGAAATTTCTACCTTGGAGATTAAGTTGTTTTTCCTATAAATATCTTGATAAGCGATAGCCATACTTCTTACATAGTTGACGCGATTGTTCTTGATAATCATTAGTATGAACTTATCCACGCAACTTCCTTTCTGTGCGCCTGAAGCAGTGAGTAGCACTGTTTCCTTATCGGCTACGTGCAAATAAGGATTTTCGACAGCTGTCTGCAATGCTTTGGCGTTTACAAAGCTCTCAGATAGTTGTTTCATCTGCTCATACACCTGCTTGGTAGCTCCCGATCCTTCGGCATATTTATATAGTGCCTTTGCATATCGGTTGGGGATTAGTCCTTCGTTCATAATTTTTAATTATTAGCTTCTACCTCGTCAATAAGTTTATTGACTAATTCCGATTGTGCACTTTCGCTCTTCATATTCTGTCGCATTACTTTCTCTGCGATATTTAGAGCAAAATTACTTACTTCGTTACGGAATTGCAATTCTGCTTCTTTGCGCGATTGTTCTATCGACAATTTTGCAGCATCCATTACTTTCTTTGCTTCTTTTGAAGCGGCATCTTTTGCCTCTTCAATTAGCTGAGTCTTCATCTTTGCTGCGTCACGCAATATTTCTGCTTGCTGTTTTTGGGCTTCTTGGATATATTTGGCTGCCTCTGACTTTGCATTGTCAAGTTGCTCTTTTGCGTTCTGAGCATACTCTACACCCTTGTCGATAAAATCGGCACGTTCTTCGAGACTCTTCACAATTACAGGCCATGCAAACTTCCCTAATAGAAAGAGGAGTAATGCAAAGACAACAAACATCCAAAATATCAAGCCAAAATCGGGCGTGAACAATTCCATATCCTTAATTTATAAAATTAGAGGAATAATGATAATATGCACACGATTACCGCAAACAAAGCCACACCTTCTACTAAGGCGGCAATTACAATCATATTACTACGTATATCGCCTGTTGATTCAGGTTGACGTGCAATGGCTTCCATTGCCGATGAGCCAATCTTACCAATGCCGATACCGGCTGCGATTGCTGCAATTGCTGCTCCTATACAAGCTCCTACTGCTGTAAGTGCTGATACTTCTGCCAAAATCATTCCTAACATAGTCTTTTTAGTTTTAAATGTTAATATTTTGTTTATTTAGTTTCTAATTTTTCTGTTTTCTCTTCATGATGCCCTTCTTCTTGGGCTAGTGATATAAATAGCGTTGACAGCATTGTAAACACGTATGCTTGAATAAAACTTACCAGTGTATCAAGCAATAACATAAATAATGAGAACGCTACCGATAATACTGTTGAAATTCCTGTTACTGCTACTCCGAATGCTGCAAAGATAAAGATCAAAAGGGTCAATGTTATCACAATCATATGCCCTCCCATCATATTTGCAAATAGACGTACCATCAATGCCGCCGGCTTGGTGAACATTCCGAATATCTCTATTACGGGCATAATTGGAATTGGAAATTTTAACCATAATGGAACATCAGGCCAGAATATGTCTTTCCAATAATGCTTTGTCCCGAATAAATTGGTTACTATAAACGTACACACTGCGAGAACCATCGTTACTGCAATGTTTCCTGTAAGATTTGCTCCTCCCGGAAAGATTACTATCAATCCTAGTAGGTTCATAACCAATATAAAGAAAAACACGGTGAGTAGATATGGTGCAAAGCGATGTGCTTTAGCTCCTAATGTGGGACGTATAACTCCATAATATACAAATTCCACTACTACTTCGAGCATTGCTGTAGCCTTATGTGGAGCTTTCATATTGTGCTTTTTATACCATCTCAAGACACTGAATGCACATAGCATTACTACTAACGCCGAGATTATCAACGCCATTACGTTCTTGGTGATTGATAAATCCAACGGCCGATACTCTGTCTTTGTGCCATCGGGTTGCGTGCTTATCTGTACAATCTTTTTTGCATATTGTCCGTCTTTTGCTATGGCAAAGCCTTCATATTCGGCATCGTGCATCAATCTTGATGAGCTAAATATGTGCCAGCTTCCTTCTTTGTCTTTCACAATTACCGGCAACGGAATACGCACAGAGTGCATAAATGGCACTTCCCAACCATAGTGGTCGCCAAGGTGATCGAAAATTATCTCCTTAGGATTTATTTTCCCTCCTTCATTGCCTTCATTTGCACTTACCGTGGCAGGTGCAATAAGAATTACTAAAAGGATAGATAATATGGTGAGTAACTTTTTCATTTTTTCTCTTGATTAATATAAGCACACCGACACTACATTATTATCAACATCTACGATTCCGCCGGCTATTGCTATTGTGTTGCGCTTGCCATTCTCTACATATTCTATATTTCCGGCTGTTAATGCCGAAATTAAAGAGGCGTGGTTTTCTAATATTGTAAATAGTCCTTCTACTCCGGGTAGCATTACTAATTCCACCTTACCTGAAAACTCTACTTTTGCAGCCGATATTATTTTTAGTGTCATAATACTCACATTTATAATTATTTACTTACTTCTGCAAGTAACTTCTTACCTTTTTCAATTGCTTCGTCGATTGTTCCTACATTAAGGAATGCTTGCTCGGGATACTCATCAACTTCACCATTTAGAATCATCTTGAAGCCTCTTATAGTTTCGTTTAGTGGAACCATAACTCCGGGCAGACCTGTAAATTGCTCTGCCACAAAGAATGGTTGAGACAAGAATCGCTGTGCGCGACGTGCGCGTGCTACTACCAGCTTATCGCTATCGCTCAACTCATCTACACCAAGAATTGCTATAATATCTTGTAGCTCGTTGTATTTCTGTAATAATTGTTTTACTGCTTGAGCTGTCGCATAGTGGTCTTCGCCTATAATGTGAGGATCGAGTATTCTTGAAGTTGAATCTAATGGGTCAACAGCCGGATAAATACCTAGCTCAGCAATTTTACGACTTAATACGGTCGTAGCATCTAGGAAGCTAAATGTCGTTGCAGGAGCAGGGTCGGTTAAGTCGTCGGCTGGAACATAAATTGCTTGAATTGATGTGATACTACCTTGCTTAGTCGAGGTGATACGCTCTTGCAGTGTTCCCATTTCTGATGCCAGAGTAGGCTGATAACCTACTGCCGAAGGCATACGTCCTAATAGTGCTGATACCTCACTACCGGCTTGTGTGAAACGGAATATATTATCAATAAATAATAGTATTTCTTTTCCTCCACCATCTTGGTCGCGGAATTGTTCGGCAACAGTTAGTCCTGAAAGGGCAACTCGTAGACGTGCTCCCGGTGGCTCATTCATCTGTCCAAACACTAGTGTACCTTGAGATTGATTTAATTCGTTCATATCTACATCTTCAAGGTTCCACTCGCCATTAGCCATTCCTTGTTTAAACTTCTCTCCATAGCGAATTACGCCACTTTCTATCATTTCTCGTAGTAAATCGTTACCCTCACGAGTACGCTCACCTACTCCGGTAAACACAGAGAAGCCATTATGTCCATGCGCGATATTGTGAATCATTTCCATGATTAGCACTGTCTTTCCTACACCGGCTCCACCGAATAATCCAATTTTACCTCCTTTTAGATACGGCTCTAGCAAGTCGATTACCTTAATACCGGTAAAAAGAATTTCTGAACTAATAGATAGATCGGCAAATGCAGGGGCAGGCTGGTGAATCGGACGCATCTCTTTGTCTTCCAGTTTAGATAAGTGGTCGATTGGTTGTCCTATCACATTCAACAACCTACCTTTTACTTGATCACCGGTTGGCACAGAAATTGGTGTCCCGAGGTTTATGACTTTCACGCCTCGTTGCAATCCATCTGTACTTTCCATAGCAACGCATCTCACGGTGTCTTCACCAATGTGTTGCTCTACTTCGAGCATTAGCTCTGCACCATCTTCTCTCACAACTTTTAAAGCTGTGTAGATGGCAGGAACGGCATTGCCCTCCCCTTCAAAGGTTACGTCCACTACCGGACCTATTACCTGCGTTATTTTTCCAAAATTATCGCTCATGTTTGACGAATTATAATGGTTATATTTTTTGTTTTCTCTTCATTAGAAGTGCCATCCTAAAACTACCACCAATGCCATTAAGACTAAATTAAATAATCCTATTGGCATAAGATATTTCCATTCCAAAGCTAGCATTTGGTCGATACGTACACGTGGAAACGACCATTTGAACCAAATAATAACAAATGAAATAAAGAATGCTTTCAGTAAAAACCATACAATAGATGGTATATAATTCATTACTTCATTAAACATATCTAAGCCTGCAATATTAAATGGTTGCCAACCGCCTAAGAATAGCAATGAAGCGATTCCCGAAACGATAAACAAATTAAGATATTCAGCTAAATAGAAAAATCCGAAATGAATTCCCGAATATTCGGTATGGTATCCTGCGGTCAATTCATGCTCTGCCTCAGGCAAGTCGAATGGACCACGGTTTGTCTCAGCGGTTGCTGCTATTAGATATATCACAAATGCTATTACTGCAGGTATATGGCCTCGGAAAAGAAACCAACCTCCATTTGCTTGTAATGCTACAATTTCGCTCACGCTCATTGTGCCTGATAATAGCACAATTGTCAATATTGACAAGCCTATTGATAGCTCATAGCTTATCATTTGTGCGCCACTACGCATTGCTCCGATTAATGTGTATTTGCTATTGCTAGCCCAGCCGGCTAGTAAGATTCCTAACACCCCGATAGACGATGCCGCTATCATAAAGAACACACCAATGTTTAAGTCGGCTAGTTGTAGTCCATTACCCCACGGCAAGTTAACAAAGACTAGCATTGATGCTATTATCACTAGATAAGGAGCAAGAGCAAATAGGAATTTATCGGTTCCCTTTATTGCAATTAGCTCTTTAATTAATATCTTGAACATATCGGCAAACACTTGCAACAAGCCCCACGGGCCTACACGGTTGGGACCTAAACGGCACTGAAACCATGCACAAAGTTTACGCTCATATAATATATAGAACAAAGCCAACAAAGCATACACCAAAAGTAACGCTACACCTACTAAAACACATTCTATTGTAGTTGCAGCCCATTGTGGCATAACGCTCTCAAGCCAGCTGTCAATCCAATTCGTAACTATTCCAAAGTCAAACATATTTCTTGATTATTTATCTAATTACTATATTATTATCGGTCAATATCAGGGATTACAAAGTCTAATGTTGCACCGATAGTTATCAAATCGGCTATCATGTGATTTCGACAACACAAATCCATCACACCTACTAGATTGAAACATGGGCTTTGGAAGTGCATTCTGAATGGTGTCTTCTCGCCGATACTCTCAATATATACTCCAAATGTTCCACGGCTTGCCTCTACTTGTTGATACCAATGTCCTGCCGGCAATTTTATCAATTTAGGCACTTTTGCACATATTTCTCCTTCTGGAATATTATCTACTAGTTGCTCTAATATTTTCACACTTTGCTCTATTTCCTTTAGACGTAGTAAGTAGCGTGTAAATGAATCTCCATGAGCTTCGTTGTCTATTACTTCTTCAAAGTCTAATTCGTTATATATCGAGTATGGGTGTTTCTTTCGACAGTCGCATGAGAAGCCCGATGCACGTCCCGAGGGCCCTGTGATTGCATAATTTACTGCATCTTCATGGCTGAGTACACCTACTTTCTTCATACGGTTCTGTGCAATGACATTACCTGTATATAATTTGTGATATTCTTTTAGGCGGCTTGGTAATATTTTGCAAAGCTCTTTAACGTCTTTGGCAAAATCGGGATGTAGATCGGCACACACTCCACCTATTACATTATAATGTAACGACATACGTGCGCCACAAGTCTTGTCGAATATATCAAGCACTTTCTCTCGTTCACGGAAGCCATAGAAGAATGCTGTTGTTGCTCCCATATCCATTGTAGTACAGCCATAAGAAAGCAAGTGCGAAGATATACGCATCAATTCATCCATCATTACACGAATTACTTGCGCACGGCGAGGTACTTCTATTCCTAGTGCTTTCTCGATACACATACACAAGCAGTGGCGATTTTGATGTGCGCTCATATAGTCCATACGATCGGGGAACATCAATGTCTGCGGATAGCTCATGCTTTCACACATTTTTTCTATTCCTCTGTGTATATAGCCCGATACTACGTCTACTTTTTTAACAGTTTCACCATCTACAGATGTACGGAACCGCATCACACCGTGAGTTGATGGGTGTTGTGGCCCGATATTCACTATATATTCTTCGTCGCCGAATACCTTACTTTTAACCTCTTTTATATTGCCTTTCTCATCTTCTACTATCGAGAATGTATCGTCTTCATTCTCCTCATCGGTAAGACGTATTGGATTAAGTTCAGGATTAGCATCATAATCTTTGCGTAATGGATAGCCTACCCAATCGTTGCGTAAAAACATTCTACGCATATCTGGGTGGTTAATAAATTTAATGCCATACATATCAAATACTTCGCGTTCTTGGAATATGGCTACTTTCCATATATCGCTAACACTGTGAAGCATAGGATTTTCTCGATCGGTTGTGATTACTTTAACCGAAATCATCTCTTGCGTTGCTGTATTATTTAAATAATAGATACAGCCCATTGAGTCTTTCCAGTCCATTCCTATCAAAGCACTCAAATAGTCGAAATGTAAATCAGCGTCATCTCTTAAAGCCAATGCTAATGAATGCCAATCTGTATCGGGTACAATCACAAGCAATATATCACCCTCTTCAAATTGTGCTGAAGGGCATATTTTGCCAATTTTGTCTTGTATATTTGTCATTATTTCTAATATCTGTTTAAATTAGCACTACATTATATCTGATTTTCCATTTCGGGATGTTCGGCAAAAAATTCTTTTGTCTTTTCTTGTCGATTCGCTCCGCCAAAGAATTTTTCTACTTTGATTTTGCGTTGCAATTGCATCAAGCCATAGAACATAGCTTCGGGGCGTGGAGGACAACCCGGGATATACACATCGACAGGTAATATCTTATCTACTCCCGGCAATACACAATATGAATTCTTAAATGGACCACCTGAGACTGCGCAACCGCCACATGCTATTACATATTTTGGCTCTGCCAATTGCTCATATAAGCGACGTAGAACGGGTGCCATACGATGTACAATTGTGCCTTGTACCATTATATAGTCGGCTTGACGTGGCGAATTTCTTGCCACCTCAAATCCAAAGCGTGCCATATCATATCTTGCGGCTCCAAGACTCATAAACTCGATGGCGCAACAACTTGTTCCAAAACAAAGTGGCCATAGCGAATTAGAGCGTCCCCAATTTATAAGTTCATCAAATTTACCTACTATTACATTTGTACCGGCGTCCTTTAATTCGGCTACTAACTTCTCGATATATTCGTTATCGTTGAAGTCGTCATACTTCATGCTTTTAATCTTTACTTCCATTGTAATGCTCCTTTCCTCCAAGCATAAGCCAGACCTAATACTAAAATTGATAAAAATACTAGCACTGCAGTAAGTCCATTCTCTCCAAGACTTCTACAAATCGTAGCCCATGGGAATAAAAATACTGTTTCTACATCGAAAATTAAGAATAACAATGCAAACAAGTAGTAACCCACTTTAAATTGTAACATCGACTCGCCGCGTGTCGGAATACCGCACTCGTATGGCTCGGCTTTCTTTACTGTAAATGAGCGAGGCGAAATAAGCTTTGCTATTACAAGCGCTGCTAACACTAAGAATGCGCCCGTGATCAATGCCACTACAATCAAAGTTACGCTCTGAATTCCAAAAATTGATAAATCCATATATTATTTACTCTATATTAATTTCTACTGCGATAGTAATGAGCCATTTATTAATATTATTAATATTTTTTATATTTTTAGCGACTCATTAATTTCTTTAGTGCTGATATTATTCGATTTTCTTTTGCACTTTTATCTAATAAAATCTTTTTCCGTTAATTGCATTTTACAGCCGATTAAGGCCATTAATCAATTAATAATAAAGCAATTACCACCGAAAACCATTATTCAAATAAATAAACAATGGTCCCCCGATTTTTTTTTGCATTGCAAATATAGTAAATCTTTTGCTTACTTAACAAATTTGATATAGTATATATTTTCAATTTTTTAGCCATAATTCCTATATTTCTGTTCTATTTATTCCCGGCGCACGAATTGCGTTGCCGTTGCGACAAATACCATTCATCTACTGCTTCGCAAATCCACCTTATAGTATTTAGGTTGCAAAATAGAAAGTGCATAATCACTACCAATATAGAAATCGGATTACTAAAACCTATGATAACGACGTCTGTTTACCATTTTTATTGGTATAAAATCACAACATATAGTGATTGACTTTTTTATTTATTCATCGTAACTTTGCATCGTTTTAATTTTAGATAGTCAACAATGAAGAAATTATATTGCTGTTTGGTGCTTTCAACAATAGTAAATATCCACGCTTTTGCTTCTCCGGTTACCGACAATCAATTCAATAGAATTGATTCGATATTGAGCCTAAAGGAAGTTTCTATCACTGCAATAAAGCAAGGATCTAATCTTCAAAACGAAGCTATCTCATCTACCACCCTATCTTCAAAAAATATTGAACGGCTGAATATAAATTCAACAAACGGAATAAGCGAAATCGTGCCTAATTTCTATATCCCCGAATATGGCTCGCGTATGACTTCTTCGATATATGTAAGAGGACTGGGTGCCAGAATAGACCAGCCGGTAGTAGGACTTAATGTCGATAATATACCTATATTAAATAAGGACAACTACGACTTCAATTTGCTTGACATTTCACGCATTGAGATGTTGCGAGGCTCGCAAAGCACACTATTTGGGCGCAACACTATGGGTGGGCTGATAAATATCTACACCCTGTCGCCACTTAATTATCAAGGACTACGAATTTTGGCTCAATACTCTAGCGGTAATACTTACCAAGCCGCTGTGTCTTACTATACAAAGATTAATGACAATCTGGGATTTTCCATACTTGGCTCCTACTACTCTACCGACGGCTTTTTTAAGAACATATATAATAATGAGAATTGCGACTGGGAACATAGCGGCAATGGAAGAATTAAACTTTCATGGAATCCGGGAAAAGTAAAGGTAGAAAACACATTCTCATTTTCCATTTCACGCCAAGGGGGATACCCATACGAATATGTCGAAACAAAAGAAATTAATTATAACGACACTTGTTTCTACCGCCGTAATAATTTTAACGATGGATTGACAATTCGCTGGAATATTAAAGATATTGAGATGTCGAGCATATCTAGCTTTCAATATCTCGACGACAATATGACTCTCGACCAAGACTTCCTTCCTATCCCTTACTTCACGCTTACTCAAAGCCGGAAAGAATATGCGCTGACTCAAGACCTAATTGCTAAAGGAAAAGTGGGGAATAAATATAAGTGGCTAGGTGGCTTATTCGGTTTCTATAAAGACACTGATATGAATGCGCCTGTTACTTTTCTTGATGCCGGAATAGAAAAACTAATCGAGCATAATCGCAACGACATAAATCCAAACTACCCTATTAGATGGGACGAGCGCGAGTTGCTTCTTAATAGCATTTTTAATAATACGTCTTTCGGAATAGCAGCATATCATCAATCTGATTATAAAATAGGTCGCTGGAAATTCTCGGCAGGAATAAGATTTGATTACGAAAAATCTATCCTTAAATATAATAGCAATTGCGACAGCGGATACACTATATATAAAGTCGACGACGACAAGTCTGCCGAAGTATTCCGCAACGACCCCGTAATAATCGACGACAGTGGCTCTCTTTCAAAATCATTCCTTCAGATATTGCCTAAATTTTCGGTATTATATAACCTGCCAATGCAATCGCCTTCAAATATTTTTATGTCGATTTCTAAAGGATACAAAGCTGGTGGATTCAATACACAGATGTTCTCCGACGTATTGCAACAGAAGATAATGAGCATTATGGGACTGTCGGCTAAATACAATGTCGACGATATTGTAGGATATAAGCCCGAAATAAGTTGGACTTACGAAGTGGGAACACACATCGAATGCCTCGACCGTAAAATCCAAACCGACATTTCGCTTTTTTATATCGACTGTACCAACCAACAGCTTACTGTCTTTCCCGATGGCACAACCACAGGACGCATTATGACTAATGCAGGAAAATCTAGAAGCCTTGGTGCCGAAATAGCTATTAAGATGCTCCCTACGAAACACTGCGAATTAAATGCCAGCTACGGTTATACAAATGCCAAATTCAACGAATTTAATAACGGCAAATCCGACTTCTCAGGTAATTATGTACCTTACGCTCCGCAGAATACTCTTTTTGTAGGCACTGTCTACACCCTTGACATTAATGCCGACTGGCTTGAGAATATCATATTCGACGCAAACGTGCGAGGTGTTGGCAGAATATACTGGGACGAGGCTAATACAATCGCTCAACCATTCTATGCCCTGCTTGGCATATCAGTAAAATTTGCCCACAAAAAATTTTCTTTGCAACTATGGGGCGAGAATATCACCGGTACAAAATATAATACATTCTATTTCGTATCGATGAGCAATGCCTTTCTTCAACGCGGAAACAAAGCTCGTTTTGGCGCAACATTAAGAATAACAATATAAATTAAATAACATTTTATTAAACTCAATTATGAAAAAATTATTATTTTTCCTTCCCTTAGTGCTTTTATTCCTTACTTCTTGCGAATCAAGCGATCCAAAAAACGAAGTAACAGTAAATGCATTTCAAGTTAATCGTATTATAAACACAGCCGACAATTCAATTCGTATGACTAATTGTCAATATGCTTATCGTGTTGACTATATTACTGCAACAATCGACATTACGATTCCCAGCCTAAAACTTGCTGAGACTGACGAATCGGTAAGCTTTGCTGTTACCGGCTTAAAACTATCGTCTTCGTCAAAGACAGGCTTAACTTACAAAGCATCGGCTCCTTTCACTCCTGTTATTAACGGAAAAGAAGATTCAAAATATTCAGTAACAAGCCTAAGCGGCATAATATTCAATAATGAGCTAAAACTAAATCTCGAAATTTCATCTCCTTCAGGAACATTCAAAGTATTTGCTTCAGAATCTGATGCTATTTACAGCTTTGGAAACACTGTAATTACTAATCTCAGAGACGTGAATGCCGACCCCTTTAAACGTGAAGATATAGCATACGTATTCTCTTTAGACCCTTCTAAAAAGACTGCTTCCCTATTCATTGCAAACGCAAAATTTGCAACTTTGATGCCCGAAATTGCTATGACTTTCAGCGGACTTACTCTTGAGCCTACCGCTACCGGCTATAAAATTACAGGTACCGACGTTATCCCAACATCTAATAATATACCTTATCAAAAATACATTATTACCGATTTTAATGGAACTCTCGAAAACGACAAAGTAAATTTCTCTTTCGTTTGTGCAGGCACGTTTAAAGTTGACGTTACAGCAACTATGAATAGTGTAACAGAATAATAAAAAACTATCTATAAAGACAAGGTGTGCCGAGAATTCGACACACCTTTTTTTATTACTAATTATTTCTACAATCATCTAAATTTTCAAGCATTCCTATTCATCTCTATAGATTTATTTCCATTGAAATATATATTATTTGCATTGATTAATATTTATTACACTGCAAAAACATAAAAATACGTTAATTTCTTAACATATCCAGCCGATTGATTCATCTAATATGCTATATGTCAGCTAATTAATTCTAGCCACACCTCTCGGCTAAATGAATATATTAATTTTTTATGTAAATTGATGTTTTTTATATTTGTTTTAACTAAAATCATCGACCAATTATTTCTTAATGAACCTATATTTGTATGACACAAGGATAGAAATTTATCCATTTGTGCAATTATCCTTAACAATTATCATGTGTAATATTAATCTTGAATCATAAATATACAGTTATGGCAGTGATAGCAATCGATATAGGGGGGACAAAGATAGCAGGTGCAGTTATGTCAGCAACTGGTAATTTATTATTTACACACCGAAATCTAATCAAAGGAAGAACAGGTGAAGATGTAGGTAAACTGATTTTGCACAATATCTCACACCTTATCTCCAGAGCAAAATCTCACGACATTAAGATTGAAAGCATAGGAATTTGCGTCCCGGGAAATGCCGACCCCATAACAGGCAGAGTCTACGCTCCGAATATCCCCGGTTGGAAAAACTTTCCATTGAAAAATATGATTAGGAGTTTCTTAAACTATGAGCCAATAGATATATTCATAGACAACGATCGCATTTGTTATGTCTATGGCGAAATGTGGAAAGGCGTAGCACAAAATTGTCAAAATGTTATTTTTATTGCCGTAGGCACAGGCATCGGAGCAGGCATTATAATAGATGGTCATGCACTATATGGAGCATGTAATATAATAGGTGCTACCGGGTGGATGGCAATGGATGCACCACATAGAGAAGAATATACTTCTACCGGGTGCTTTGAATATTATGCCTCAGGAGTAGGAATA
This sequence comes from Muribaculaceae bacterium, assembly GCA_028689665.1. GTDB lineage: Bacteria > Bacteroidota > Bacteroidia > Bacteroidales > Muribaculaceae > JAQVCR01. Next base: position 122,720 of record JAQVCR010000002.1, on the reverse strand, counting down.
TGCAATAGGACACAAGAAACCGTAAGAAAAGAGAAATCATATCGAGGCAAATTAAGGCAGATGCCAATAACGCGAATAACCACCAACGATGTATTCGACGGATATGCCGAAAACGACCCAATTTCTATTGCTATAATTAACCGAGCAGTCCAAATGTGGGGAATGGGAAGTGCAAATCTTGTAAGTATTCTAAATCCTGAGATGATTATATGGGGTGGCGGAGTTTTTGGCCCGGCAAAAGAATTAATAAAAGACATTTACGAAGAAGCAAAAAAATGGGCGCAACCAATTAATATTAAGCGTTGTCAATTTGTAGCTTCCGAACTTTCAGGTAGAGCCGGACTTCTAGGAGCCGGATATATAGCTTTAAATAAAATCGTACCACGTAAATAAATATCAGACAAACAACTATAACACATTTTTATACACTTAATATCTAAACTAAAAAAAATTATGTTAGCAAACGAATGGAAAAAAAACGCCTTTGGCGTTATGAATCAGATTGAGGAAACTCAAATGGAGCAAATCAAGAAAGTTGCTGAAGTTATGGCCGACACAATCCAAGCAGGACGTTGGGTTCACACATTCGGGTGTGGGCATGCAAATCTGCCAATCGAGGAAATGTATCCACGTATTGGTGGCTTTGTTGGATTCCACCCACTTTGCGAAGTTCCATTGACATTTTTCACTCACATTGTAGGAGAAATGGGAATAAGTCAATTCCTATTCTTGGAACGTACAGAAGGATACGGAAAAGCTATAATGGACAGCTGGAATTTCGATAAACGCGATGTCCTATGGATTTTCTCTCACACAGGTATCAATGCCGTAAATATTGATATGGCACTAGAAGCAAAAAAACGTGGTATGAAAGTTATCGTATATGGATCAGCCGCACAAACAGGTGATAAAGTACCTCGCCACTCAGGAGGGAAAAACCTATTCCAAATAGCCGATTATGTAGTCGATTCTTGTTGCCCGCTCGTTGATGCTTCTGTACCAATGAAAAAACACCAAGACAAGATAGGTCCATTATCTACAATGGCATTTATCACAACAGTATGGATGACAATATGCACAGTTGCCGAAATTTTGGAAGACCGAGGTGTAAAACTATATATCCACCCATCGCACAATGTGCCGGGCGACACCACTGCACACGAGCGTCTCGACGCATGTATCAAAGAATATAAAGAGCGAGTTAAAGGCGTATAACCTTATCCTAAAATTATTAACCAAAGAATTAGCTATGAGAACTAAACAAAAAATTTTATTGTTAATGGTTTCTTTACTTGTATTAATACCAATAGACTTAAATGCAAGTAAATATCGACCGTTATTATTGGCAGTTAGTACTACTGCCGGCGATAATACATTAAATGTATCGGGTAAAGTATTAGACGACAAGGGCGAAGCTGTTGTAGGAGCTACCATTATGGAAAAAGGAACTAACAATGGAGTTACAACAGATGTTGAAGGAAAATTTAATTGCAAAGTTAAACAAGGCGCAACATTAAAGGTTTCTTCTGTGGGATTTAAACATCAAGAGCTAAAAGCAAAGAATGACATTAAAATTGTTCTTGAATCAGAATTGACAGAGCTAGACGAAGTGATAGTAGTAGGTTATGGAACACAAAAGAAGAAACTTATAACCGGCGCTACTGTACAAGTTAAGGGTGAGGATATATCCAAGCTCAACACTGTTGATGTAATGGGAGCTCTTCAAAGCCAATCTCCGGGTGTGAACATCACACAAGTTAACGGCTTTTTAGGACAAGGCTTCACTGTTAATGTTCGTGGTATCGGTACTATCGGTAATTCTTCACCACTATTTGTAATCGATGGTGTTGCAAATGCTAGTATCGACGGATTAAATCCTTCGGACATCGAATCTATTGATATACTTAAAGATGCTGCTTCAGCAGCAATCTATGGAGCCAGAGGTGCTAACGGTGTAATACTTGTAACCACAAAACGTGGTAAAGACGGGCATTCTGTTATCAATTACGACGGTTATGTAGGAATCCAGAATCTTTACAAAATACCTCATATTCTCGATGCACAAGAATATATGTCGATGCAAGACGAAGCTCGTGTGATGGACGGACTTCAACCTAATAATTGGAGTGCATATATTCCTCAGCGCGACTTAAAAGCTATTGCTAATGGATCATGGAATGGTACAAACTGGCTCAAGGAAATTCAAAACAAGAATGCACTTGTTCAGAACCATTCTTTAGGATTCAGTGGAGGCAACTCAATGGGTAATTATTCAATTGGATTATCATATACCAATCAAGAAGCAACAATGGGTGTACCTTCGGCAATTCCTAATCTTAATCGATACAACTTCCGCGTAAATTCAGAGAAAGTTGTAAAAAGATTAAACGGTCTTGATTTTATAAAAATTGGCGAAACAATAAATTATAAATATCAACAAATGAGAGGCTCTTTCGGAACAGGCGGACTTTATTGGAATGGCGTTCACAATATGCTAGTTATGAGCCCTCTTATGCACGCTTATAATGCAAATGGAGAATATTACACAGAAGCCGATAGAGTTGCTGATAATTACACATGGGATATTTCGAGTGGAAACAACAAGAACCCAATAGCCTATATGGACTATATGGCTAACCAGAACGAATCATCAAGCCACTATTTACAATCAAGCTTCTTCGTTCAGATTCAACCAATCAAAAATTTAAGATTTAAATCATTGTTCGGTTATATTATGAGTAATTCAGATTATAGAAGTTATGTTCCTACCTATAATTTGACATCTACAATTAATGCTACATCCGACCGCGTAAGTCAATCTAAATCGAACTCACACAGATGGTCGTGGGAAAATACATTAAACTATACATTCGATATCTTGAACGATCATCATTTCGATGCATTGATTGGACAAAGTATTGAAAAATGGGGATTTGGTGGAAGTATGTCGGGATCTATGTCGGGATCTAATTTCAACGATTTCAAACACGGATATCTGTCTAACATCTCACTACTAGGCACAAACGTATCTTCTCTAACCGGCTATCCAAACGCTCAAGGAGCATTATCATCGTTCTTCGGACGTATCAATTATAACTACAACGAGAAATACATGGCTTCGGTCATTATGCGTGCCGATGGTTCATCAGTGTTTGCTCCCGGACATAGATGGGGATATTTTCCTTCAGTGTCGGTAGGTTGGGTTATGTCGAACGAAGACTTCATGGAATCTACATCTTCATGGCTTAATTTCTTGAAGATTCGTGGTTCTTGGGGACAAAATGGTAACTGTGCAGTATCTACATTCCAATATCTATCATTAATATCAAGCAATAATGGATATGGAGGATATTCTTTTGGCGACTCAATGGATCTTTTGTCTACAGCATCTTATGCCTATAAATTGACTAATCCAAATTTAAAATGGGAGACTCAAGAGCAGCTAGACTTAGGTTTTGATGCCCGACTATTACAGAATAGATTATCAGTAGAATTTGACTGGTATAATCGTACCACTAAAGACTGGTTAGTTACAGCTCCCGTTTTGACCGATTTAGGTGCCGACGCTCCAGCAATAAACGGAGGAAACATAACTAATAAAGGTTTTGAATTAGCTTTAAGATGGAACGACAACATAGGTAAAGACTTCTCTTACGGAATTAGCTATAATGTAGCTTACAATAAAAATGAAGTAACAAAAATTGCTAATGCAGATGGTATAATTCACGGCGCATCAAGCATATTCTGGGAAGGTGCCGACGAATGCTATCGCGCAGCCGAAGTGGGTAAACCAGTTGGATATTTCTTTGGATACAAGAGTGCTGGCATATTCCAAAATCAAAAACAAATTGATGAATATCCCGGTCCATTCTTAAATGGCAAATCAAATACACACCCGGGCGATGTAATCTGGGTTGACAATGACAACAACGGTGTAATTGATTCCGACGACAGAACAGAAATTGGTAATCCTCACCCTAAATTTACAATGGGATTCGCTTTCAATCTACAATGGAAAGCTCTCGACCTTTCTGTTACTACTTATGCAGCATTAGGACATCAGGTTATGAAATGCTATCGCGACTTTGTAAGCTCTCCTCTTAACAACTACACAAGCGACATTCTCGGACGTTGGCACGGAGAAGGAACTTCAAATAAGCTTCCACGACTTTCAAGCTCAGATAATAGCAATTGGAACAGAATTTCTGATATATATGTTGAAAATGCCGATTTCTTAAAGATTCAAAATATCACTTTAGGTTTCGACTTTAAGAAACAATTTAACAAAATTCCTTTTGAGCAATTACGCATATATGCCACAGTTCAAAATCCTTACACATTTACAAAATACTCCGGAATGGACCCTGAAATCGGGTTTGGCGGAGAAGGAGCAGGCTCGTATGTGAAAGGTATTGACTTAGGATATTATCCAAGCTCACGCAATATATTATTTGGTGTAAACATTAAATACTAAATCAACATGAAAAGAATATTATTAATATTATCGGTAGTTTTATGTTTTAGCAGTTGTGATGATTTTCTTGATACGGAAAATCTGACTCAAAAGACTACCGGAAATTTCCCAGCAACGGAGAAAGAAGCGTCTGAAATGCTTGTATCGATATATGCAAATTTATTATTTGAAGACCCCGAAACTTCATCGGAATATTATATTGCCCAACTTGCATCTGATGATTGTCTTGGTGGAAACCTTTCGGCATCAAATAACTGTGCTACTAACTTTTTGATGTATAAGAATACTTTAAACGGATATTCCGGAATATGGAGTCGCTGTTTTCGTCTAATAAATCGCGCAAATAATGCAATCAGCTCATTCCCTAATTGTAAGAGCTGGTCGAGTGAAAAAGAAAAGAATCGTATGTATGGCGAAGCTTATTTTCTAAGAGCTATTGCATATTACGAATTAGCCCAAGTCTTTGGACGTGTCCCTATCCACACCGAATTTGAATCGACAGCACGCCCTCAATCCGAGATCGATGATGTGTATAAATTAGTTGCCGACGACTTACAGAAAGCAATTGAACTTATGCCTAATCAAATATATACTTTTGGCAATAGTATGGCAGGTCATGCCACAAAATATGCAGCCGAAGGTTATATGGCTCGCGTCTTTTTATACTATACGGGACGATATGCAAAAGATGCACTTCCTAATGGTATCACTAAATCGCAAGTTATTGATTGGATCGACGATTGTGTACAAAATTCAGGACACGATTTAGTAAGCGATCAGCGCAACCTTTGGTCGTATACAAATGCTATCACCAACAATAATGCCGAAGGATACAAATATAATTATGTGGTAAATAATAAATTAAACTGGGCTAATAATAGTGCAGTTGAAACAATGTTTGCTAATAAGCATAATCTTAAAGGAAACTGGACTTATACGTGGTGGAGCAATACAGTATCTCAATTCTACTCACCATCGGGCGATAAAATGGTTAAAAAAGAAAGCTATCCATTCGGTCAAGGATGGGGAGCTGGTCCCGTTTCACCGGCAATGGTTGAAGAATGGAAAGCGTGGTCGAAAAAACAATCCTATATTGACGGCTACACCGAAGATCCTCGTTTAACCGGTTCTATCTGGTCATATAAAGCTAATGATCCTAACAATGTAGGTACAGTATTATTCGATCGCTCTTTAACTAAAGACGAGCCCGCATATACTGTTTCTCAAAGATATTACGAACAGACCGGTTATTTCCAAAAGAAATATATCAATATTCTTGCTTTTGACGGAGCTAATTTCGTACCATTCGGAATCGTAATGTATCCTAATATTAATAACCCGGCTATTACATCGCAATCACTTCTTAATATTGCCGATTTAATACATTTACGCTTTGCCGATGTATTATTAATGCAATCAGAATTAAAACAAGATCCTGAAGGAATGAATAGAGTAAGAGCTCGTTCTCACCTTGCTCCTCTACCCTATTCTTTAGACAACATTAAGAACGAAAGACGTTGGGAATTAGCTTTTGAAAGTATTCGTTGGTGGGACATGCTACGTTGGGCAGGACCTACATTAACCGAAGCCGGAACTATATTAAATAACCAGAAAGGATTTACTGTAATTAATGCAGCAGTAGTAGTGCCTATGGTAGAATTTGATTATGCTTCTCGCTTACAAAAGACTCAAGGCTATTGGCCAATACCTCAAAATGAGATTGATAAATCTAATGGAGCATATACTCAAAATCCAGGTTGGGATGCTTCAGCATTATTTACCGATTGGAATAACATGAAATAAACTATTATGAAAACATCTTATAATTATTTATTATTTGCGATTGCTACTCTTTTAGCTTTTTCAAGTTGCAATCCAATAGAAGTAAGTTCTGAATTTGATAAGAATGCTACTTCAATATCGGCAGATGAACTTTCTGCAGCCCTAAGTATCACTCAACTCGAAAATAGCGATGATAAAGTTGAAGGGGACCAATGTGTAATCGTAAAAAATTCGCGTCCCGACTTAGGTGGTGTTTGGCATTTCGTCTTTGGCGAATCGGAGAAAACATATAATACCGATAATGGTACAATTGTACTTACCAACAATGGTAAATACCAAGTATATTATCAGACTATCTCGGGTAATAAGTCGGTGAAATCTAATCCAATAGAAATAACCGTTACTAATGTTTTCGACCCATGGTCGGGATTTATGACTAGTGCTAAGGATAAAGCCGACAAAACAGCTAAAAGAACTTGGCGATTTAGAGAAGTTCGTTGGACTGCCGAGAAATCCTCTGTATGTAACTGCGGCGCTTATGGTGGCTGGAAGTATAACGACAAATATGCTCAATATGGCTTTAGCGATGCCGGCTACACTCCTGAATCTAATTTTATGTGGTGGAAAAATATAACATTAAAAGATGCAGGTAATCAATATATGGTATTTGAGCAAGAAGGCAACAAAATGACCGTATATAAGCCCGACGGTACAGTAAAATATGAAGGAGCTTTCTCTTTCACTCACGCTAATCCCGAATGTTTCGATCCTGTAGGGTTTGACTATGGTGTGTATGGATCTCTTACAACAAATGTACCTATTATAGGTGGAGAATTTGATGAATCGGTGGGACAAAAGAAAGGCACAAATGTGTTCTGGATTCTAACCCTTAACGACGATTATATTACTCTTTTCCACTCATCGAATGCTAATTATAGCAAGAAACCCGACTGGGATGGCGATGGATGGTACGTTTACCTTCAATGTGATAAATAAAAACAGAAAACATGAAATTAAAAAACATTGCCTTATTATTAGGTGTTACACTTGCAATATCCTCATGTAGCAAAGACGACTATGAGAGAGGTGTATGGTTACCTGCCGAGAACCCCGCAGAAGAGAATATGGAAGAGTATCAAAATGGCAAAGTCAGTCTTGCTTATGTTACTTATTATGGCACGCTGATTCCCGACACGAAATATATTACCCATATTAATTACGCTTTTGCACAGCCTAAAATGGGCGCAGGCGGAGTATATAATGGTTTTGCCCTTCAGGGCGACGAATCTCGTTTTAAGAAAATCGTTGATCTGAAAGATAAAAATCCTCAATTAAAGATATTATTATCATTTAATACCGATGGCGCTAACGGCGGATTCTCTGCATTAGCTAAATCTGCCGATGCACGTAAAGCATTTGCCGAAGATTGCAAAGCCTTTATACAAAAGTGGGGAATTGATGGAATCGACATGGATTGGGAATTTCCCGGACTCTCTTGGAGTGGAAATAAAGATGCTTTTGATACAAAAGTAGATGTTGCTAATCACGTATTACTAATGAAGCAATTACGAGAAACTCTTGGTACAAGGTATCTGCTCACTTATGCCGGATATATCAACAACATGAAACCTACAAGCGACGGCGGAATGCGCTACATTGATATAGCTGCCGTCGACCAGTATGTTGACTTTGTGAATATCATGACTTATGATATAGCCGGAGCTCCTCGACATCAATCTGCGCTTGATAGTCCAGCCGAGTTAAGCGATTGTAATCGTGCAGTTAAAGAATATTTAAATGCAGGTATTAAAGCAGAAAAATTAGTACTTGGTATTCCATTCTATGCAAGAGCTCATTTTGAAAGTGGCGGTGCCATTGATTATAAGAATGTATTAAAGCTTAAAGCATCTGAAGGTTACAAAATCGATAATTGGGACGCAATAGGCAGTGTACCTTATATTACTAAAAATGGCGTTTTCTATGCAGGATATGATAATACAGAAAGCATCGCAATAAAAGGTAAATGGGCAATGACAAAAGGCATGAAAGGATTTATGTTCTGGGATTACGATGGCGATGACGCACAAGGAACCCTACGTAATGCCTGTTGGAATGCTGTGATGAAGAAATATTAGGAATTTAAATCTAATCAATTTAGATAGAGAGGGAGGTTTATACTCCATAGAATAGTAATTAATTTCTCCCTCTTCTTTCCTATTAACTCATTAGAAAAACGTCATTATATTATTATCGAAATTATTATTAATTTTAATTTGTAACATAGATAATAAGCAATTGTAATTAGTTTATATTTTTGGGTTAAAAACAGAATCCTGTCCGGTTAAGAGGAGAGGAAATTAAGTCCTCTCCTCTTATTTTTAATTTATTTGATGTTATTAGATAATTGTGCCTAACCAAAAAGGCAAACGCTTTATATTCCCATTTTTTAAATATACAGTTAATATCTATGAAAAGAGCTCTTTTAATATTATTAGTATCATTATTTAATCTTACAATTAATGCCGAGAGTTGGATAAGAATAAATCAATTGGGATATATTCCTAACTCTACAAAGGTTGCTGTTCTTCTAAATAAAGAACAAATAAATATAACTTCATTCCAAATAATAAATGCTTTTACGTCTGAAGTGGTTTTCTCATCCGAGAATGTAACAGCTTCTGGAAAACTCGGAGGTATGAAATCTACTTTTCGATTAAATTTTTCTGACTTTAATCTGCCAGGAACTTATTATATAAAAGCAAACGAATGTAAATCTGCGATTTTCCCAATAAATGGCTCGGTATATAATGGAACTGCCGACTTCATTTTAAACTATATGCGTCAACAACGATGCGGATATAATCCATACTTTAAAGAATTATGCCATCAAAATGATGGATACATCGCTTATCACCCTACTAAAACAGGGCAAATGTTAGATGTAAGAGGTGGCTGGCACGATGCTGCCGATTACCTACAATATACTACCACTTCGGCTAATGCGATATATCAAATGATGTTTGCTTATAAGCAAAATCCTAACGCTTTTGGTGATTATTATAAAGCCGATGGTCATAAAGGGGCTAACGGCATCCCTGATATTGTCGATGAAATATATTGGGGCTTAGATTGGCTTAATAGAATGAATCCTGAAAAAGGAGAACTATATAATCAAATTGCCGATGACAGAGATCACATCGGTATGAAAATACCATCTCAAGACACTGCCGATTATGGTTGGGGGTCAAATAACGGAAGACCGGTGTATTTCTGCACCGGAGAGCCACAACAACGCGGTAAATTTCTTAATGCTACAATGGGAGTAGCAAGCACTGCCGGCAAATTTGCTTCCGATTTTGCTCTAGGAGCTGAAATCCTAAAACCTTTCTATCCCGAATTTGCCGAAATAATCGGTGCTAAAGCTGCCGATGCCTATCAAATTGGCGTAGATAAACCGGGAAATTGCCAGACTGCTTCTGTCCTAGCCCCGTATATTTACGAAGAAGATAATTGGGTAGATGATATGCAACTTGGAGCAATGGAACTATATAACAAGACTAAAGACATCAAATATCTAAATCAAGCAATAGAATATGGGCGACGAGAACCGATAACTCCTTGGATGGGAGCTGACAGCGCAAGACACTACCAATGGTATCCGTTTATGAATATGGGACATTATCTTCTGGCAAAAGAAGGAAACGATAGAATCAAAAAGGAATTTATAAGAAACATTAAAACCGGTATCGAACGAACTTTTGTCAAAGCCAAAGAATCTCCGTTCTTGTATGGCATACCGTCTATTTGGTGTTCTAACAACCTTACTACTGCTATGTTGACTCAATGTATCCTATATCGTCAATTAACCGGCGACAAGCAATTTGAAGAGATGGAAGGATCTTTACGCGATTGGCTTTTCGGTTGTAATCCTTGGGGGACAAGTATGATAGTTGAATTACCATTAAGCGGAACCTATCCACATCAGCCTCATTCTGCCATTGTGTCTAAAAAGTTAGGAAACACGACCGGCGGACTTGTAGATGGACCGGTGTATTCATCAATATTCAATAGCTTGAAAGGCGTAAATATTGTAAAAGATATAGAAGGCGATATAGCTAATAATTACGAAGAGTTTCAACCGGGAATAATGGTTTATCACGATAATATTCATGATTATTCAACAAACGAGCCTACTATGGACGGCACAGCTTGTTTGGCATTTCCTCTTTCGGCTTATCAAAACGAAGGATTGAATGCAGTAGCATCTCATAATGATAAAAACGTATATCGAGACGGCGGAATTGAACGAACCGATACAACTCAAAAGAGAATTTGCCTTGTCTTCACTGCCGCAGATAAAGCCGACGGAGCAGAAAAAATAATTTCTACTTTAAAGAAAAATAATATAAAAGGTGGGTTCTTCTTTACCGGCGAGTTTTTCGAGACTTTTCCTTCGATAATCACCCGACTTATCAATGACGGGCATTATGTAGGAGGTCATAGCTACGGACACCTTCTTTATATGCCTTGGGAAAATCCCGATTCTTTGCTCATCTCGCAAGATGAATTTAATAATGATATTATTAAGATATATTCTTTAATGAGAAAATTTGGAATAAATAAAGAAGATGCCCCTTATTTTATTCCGCCTTTCGAGTATTATAATAGCAAAATATCATCTTGGGCTAATAAACTAGGATTACAGGTAATCGATTTCACTCCGGGGACATTGACAAGTCAAGACTACACAACGCCCGATATGGGAAAACGTTACTATTCGAGTAAAACTCTCTATGACAATCTAATGAAAGCCGAAAAGTCATCAGCTAGCGGATTAAATGGTCATTTACTATTAATTCATTTTGGAACTGATGATAAACGCACCGATAAATTTTATAATTTGCTCCCTACCATAATTAAGAATCTCAAGAAAAAAGGTTATCAATTTGTGTCGATAGAAGAAGCTATAGGTCTAAATTTAAAATAAGCATTTATCAATATTGATAATTCTAACCCTAAAAAATTAATAAAAATATGGCTATAATTAGTGTCGATTTAGGCGGTACGAAAGTTTCGGTTGCATTATTTGACGATTTAGGAAATATTATAGAAAAAGAAGTAAGCCTTCTATCCGGAGCCTCGGGTGATAATGCTTTTAATATATTAATGAAAACCTTAAATCTCGTTTATAATAATTGTGCCGGTCAAATTGATGGAATCGGCGTGTGTATACCCGGTATTGTGTATTGCAAAACCGAAACTGTCTGGGCTCCAAATATTCCCGGCTGGGAAAATTATCCATTGAAGCAGAAAATTAAAGAAAATATTGATGACGATATAACAATTCTTATCGAAAGCGACCGCACATGCTATATACTAGGCGAAGTATGGAAAGGTCTTGCAAAAAATTGCAATAATGCTATCTATTTAGCAGTAGGAACAGGTATAGGGGCTGGAATACTTATTGATGGCCACGTGCTGCATGGTCATAGCGATATTATTGGAGCTACCGGGTGGCTGGCTCAAAAGGCTCCGTTTAAAAAAGAATATATTCCAGTCGGGTGCTTTGAATATTACGCATCGGGGAATGGAATAGGATTGCAAGCTCGTAACGAGTTGGCTAAAGCAAAAAATTACAGTGGCATATTAAGTAAGAAACCACTTTCTGATATTACTTCTTACGATGTATTTTCAGCATACGAAGAAAAAGACGTAATTGCTACCAAAGTAATAAATAATGCAATACAAATGTGGGGAATGGGAGCTGCAAATCTTGTAAGCATATTTAATCCCGAGAAAATAATATTCGGTGGTGGAATATTCGGACCGGCTCAGAAATTTATTAATGCTATTTACAAAGAGGCTTGTAAGTGGGGACAACCTATATCGATGAAACAAGTCGAATTTTGTAATACCAAAATTTTAGACAATGCCGCCCTGCTAGGTGCAGCTTATCTAGTAAAAAAACAACTTAAATCTAAACAATACATGATATGAAAACTGATTATTCAAAGAAGAAGGTATTTATTGCAGCATGTATAGGTATTGCCATTTTTGGAGTAGTAATGTTATCATTGGGAGCAGTGATGACTCCATTAACAGAAATACTTCCCTCTGCTATTTCATTGCCTCAATATATGTCGATAGGAATCATTATAGGCACACTTATTTTCGGCCCTATTGTCGATAAATTCGGATATAAATGGTTGCTGATTTCTGCATCGTTGTGTGTATTAATTGGATTGTTGGGATTAGCAAGTTTAACAGAAATACATCTCCTGATTGCAAGTATAATTATATTCGGCATAGGTGGAGGAATATTAAATGGAGAAACTTCAGCATTAGTTTCCGATATATTTGATGATAATAAAAGAGGACGAATGATGAGTATTATGAGCTCTTTCTATTGCATCGGAGCATTGCTTTGGACTCTCTCTTGTGTATTTATTAGTAATTATATTATTCCTTTGACAATAGCATCTTTATTAATAGTTGCTTTCATAATATATTCTGCTTTTATTGATTATCCAAAAGCGAAACCTCAAGAAAAAATTTCTTATATCGAGTCGATTAAACTATTAAGATATCCAATATTATTATATTTTGCCTTTTTCTTATTCTTCCAAAGTGGACTAGAAGCTATATCAGGCAATTATACAGTAATATTCCTCACCGATAATGGAATAGCTAAAAGTATAGCAACTGTTGCACTTACTATGTTTACATTAGGTATGCTAATCGGGCGTTTGGCATTAAGTGGATTGATGGCGAAAGTAAAAGACTTATATCTTCTATCTGCCTACCTCCTTATCGCTTTAATTGGCTCACTATTAATGAATATATGCGAATACAGCATATTTATCCCATATATAAGCATGTTGCTAATAGGCTTTGGCGCAGGAGCGTCCTACCCAATAATGCTATCGCGCTTAGGGGCAATATTTAAAGATAAAGTAGGCTCTGCATTCTCAGCAACAATATTCATAGCCTTGTGTGGAAATTATTCTTTAAATTTCATAACGAGTAAAGCATTCCAATACGATGAACAAACATTATTCCCCGTCTTTCTAGCCGGAGCAATAATTATGATGTTCATCATATTACCAATTGCAATTAAAGCAACTCGGAAAAAATAATCAGAAAGATGTCGGTTACTTATATTTCTAGAATAGCAACAAGCCAAAAGCCATTATTGCCATACCCGTAATCACACCGCTTATGGCATAGTGATGATGCCCATATCGCTCACTGCTTGGGAGAAGCTCATCAAAAGAAATATATACCATAATCCCCGCAACAAACGAAAGTAGCAACGCACTTATCGCAGGGCTCCAAAATGGCAATAAAAATAACGCACCGAATGCTGCCCCCACAGGCTCGGAAAGTCCCGAAAGGAAAGAATAAGCAAACGCTTTCTTCTTACTTCCGGTAGCATGATATATAGGTACCGACACTGCTATACCCTCCGGAATATTGTGTATTGCAATAGCAACCACAATAGGCAATGCCACATCCAGCCCACCAAGAGCCGAAGCAAATGTAGCTAAGCCCTCCGGAAAATTGTGAATACCAATTGCAAAAGCCAGCATCACACCCGTTCGTTTCATCGAGCCGTCTTTCTTTTCAATATTTTCAAAAGCATGCGTCTCGTGTGGGTTTTCATCTTCGGGAATAAAAAAGTCGATTAATGCAATCATAGTAATACCGGCAAAGAAAGCCAATATTGCAATTAGCGATGCCATCTTCGGACTAAAAATATCGGATAAAGAAATTACACTACCCGGTAACAAATCCATAAACGACACATATACCATCACACCACCTGATAATCCTAAAGCTAAAGAAAGAAATTTAGTATTCGACGCCTTTGCTAGAAAAACCATCAAGCTACCAATTCCTGTTGAAAGACCAGCTATCGCTGTCAACCCCAGTGCTATTAGCACCGTCGATAAATCTATATCCATTGTTATATTTATTATTTACTCATTAATTATAAGATATTTTATTTATTATCGCTTCGCAAATATAAAACTTTCTTCTAATTTTACATCGTAAAAAATAAAAGATGACAGAACCCAATAAAAACGAGGAGATATTAATTCAAAACTTACGTAATCCTGAGACTTGCCGAAAAGCCTTTGGCGAAGTTATTACTATATACTCCGAGCCTCTTTATTGGCATATCCGTAAAATTGTTATCTCTCACGACGATGCAAACGATGTGCTCCAAAATACATTTCTTAAAGCGTGGTCAAATATCGAGTTTTTTCGTGGAGATGCAAAATTATCCACATGGTTATTTAAGATTGCAATCAACGAATCTATCACTTTTATTACAAAAGAGAAAAATAAAAACAATATTTCTATCGACGACGATTCATTCTTGACCGACAATCTTGAATCGGATCAATGGTTCGATGGCGACAAGCTACAACTAGACCTCCAAAAAGCCATAAGCACATTACCCGAAAAGCAACGCTTGGTTTTTAATATGAGATACTTCGATGAGATGAAATATGAAGACATTTCCGAAATATTAGGCACCTCCGTCGGAGCTTTAAAAGCATCGTTTCACCACGCCGTAAAAAAAATTGAACAATTTTTTTCTGTTAAAGATTAAACCTTACTTAATTTATTCAGTCATACTACTGAATTATGAAAAAAGAAGAATCTGAAATATTATCCCAAATGAGTAAGGACCCCGGTTTTAAGGTCCCGGATAATTATTTTGCCGACTTTGCCGATAAAATGACAAAATCATTGCCCGAGCGAGATTTTACGCCCGAGATTAAAACTAATATTTGGCACCACATTCGCCCATGGGCATATATGGCTGCTATGTTTGGTGGTATCTGGTGTATGATGAATCTATTCACACTTATGCGCGACAACACTATCTCTAACGATTCATCAATAGCCGAAGCTTTTAGAAACGATAAATTTGTCGACGACTTCGTGCTTACAACCGACTTTAATGAGTACGACCTAATTCAACAAATGTATGAAGACAGCGTTGACATTACAAACGACTCAATAAACTAAAACTACTATTGATATGAAAATGCGTTTTCTTTTCACATACATTCTCATCTTAGTTATATGCTGCCCTATCGTTGCTAATTCTCAATCCGACTCTTAAGCAAGACGCACTCAATGGTTTAGCGAGCTGAGAGACTATAAAAGAGATTTTCTTACTAAAGAAGTAGAGCTAACAAAATCACAACAAGATGAATTCTTTCCTCTCTACACAGCGATGGAAAAAGAAATATATCAAATAAACAAAGACACTCGCGAAATGGAACGCAAAATTAGCAATGCTAAAGACGTTTCCGAATTAGAATACGAAAAGACAGCAGAAGCAATGCTGGAAGTAAAAACGAAAGAAGCCAAAATTGAAAGCGAATACTTCCAAAAATTCACTTCGATACTCTCGAAAAAACAACTTTTCTTATTAAAAAGAGCCGAGACAAAATTTTCTAAGAATATGCTTCAACATCATAAAACAGCTAACAGCAAAACACATTAGAACTTTAACTTTTTTATACTAAGACAAGCTCCCGATATTCTAACTATTTCGGGAGCTTGTTTTCTCTCCTTATGAAAGTTAATCTACTTAATTGTGCAAATGCGGATATTCGACTAATTAATTACACAGAATTAAACATTCAAATAATACAATAGATGATAAATAGCGATTACTACTATCCGTTCGATGGCATGAGCGAAGATGAATTTTGTCTTCCGACGGGAAAAATTATTCTGTTAGCTTTGATTTGCAACCATATAGTGATGATAAAAACACATTGCTTCCTCTCACTGCCAGATTAATAAAGGAAAATGAGGACACATTTGTTATTACAAATTTAGATGATCTAAAAAGATAAAAAAAAAGGCTATAATTTATATAACTAATAATATCGAGCTTATTCTGAAAGATATTAAAGTTGCCAAAAGCATAAACATAAAAGACATATAAGCTTATTCTACCTATGTTTAATAAATTCAGATTTAGTAAACTTTCCTTATTTATTTGATTTTTATAATTTTACTAATTATCTTTGCACCAAAAGATAAACACGTATCAACCTATTTATTAATAACCTAATAGATTCATTTATGAGTATCACTTTCAAGAAATCTTTAATCTCGGCTGGAATTGCAATATTCGCAGCTACAACCTTTTCTTTTAATACAATGGCAAAAGAATCGAGCAGCACCAATGTAACTAATAATTATGACAGCTATCCTGTCAACAACAATTTTGACAACGAAATCGTTGTTAACAACGACAAAACCAATTTTTTCCTTTGGTCACCAATGGCTCAAGAGGCTGTCGTGCTTGTCTATGAAAATTACGATAGCGAATCACCCGTCGAGACGCTTAATATGACAAAAAACGAGGCAAACGGTACATGGAGCGCAACAATCAATCTTGAGAAAAATAAAATGCTAGGCAAGTATTATACGTTTAAAATTAAATTTGATAATAAATGGCTCGAAGAAACTCCGGGTATTTGGGCTAAAGCCGTAAGCATTAATGGCAAACGGGCGGCTATCATAGATTTCGACAAAACAAATCCTAAAGGATGGGAAAACGACAACAGCCCCGCTCTAAAAAATCAAGCCGATGCAATTATTTATGAAATGCACCATCGCGACTTCTCGATGCACAGTAATTCGGGAATAAATAATAAAGGCAAATTTATTGCAATGATTGAAAAAGGCACACTGTCTCTAAATGGTGAAAAGACAGGAATCGACCATCTTAAAGAGTTAGGAATAACACACGTACACATCCTACCCTCATACGACTACAATAGCATTGACGAGAAACACCTCGAAAAAAATAAATATAATTGGGGATACGATCCACAAAATTACAATACACCCGAAGGCTCATACTCTACCAATCCTGCCGACCCATATTCTCGTATCAGCGAGATGAAACAAATGGTTATGGCTCTTCACAAAGCAGGAATAGGAGTAGTGATGGACGTGGTGTATAACCACACTGCAATTGGAGACGGCTCGAATTTTTCGCTCACGGCTCCGGGATATTTCTACCGACACAGACAAGATGGCACCTATTCCGACGCCTCAGGTTGTGGAAACGAAACAGCCAGCGATCGTGAAATGATGCGCCAATACATTATTAATTCAGTTAAATATTGGACTAAAGAATATCACATAGATGGATTCCGTTTCGATCTTATGGCTATTCACGACATCGAAACTATGAACCAAGTTGCTACTGAATTACGAAAAATTAATCCCGACGCAATACTATATGGCGAAGGCTGGACAGCAGGCGATTCACCACTTCCAATCGCAAAACGTGCGCTCAAAGACAATGCAAAGCAAATGCCGGGAGTAGCAGTATTCAGCGATGATATCCGAGATGCTATAAAAGGACATTACAGCAACGTGAAAGAACGCGGATTTGCCACAGGAAGAACCGGAGACAAAGAAACTGTAAAATTTGGTATAGTTGGTGCCACCAATCACCCACAGATCGATTTTTCTAAATGCAATAATTCTAAAGCAGCCTATACCCTCTCGCCTCTTCAAGTAGTAAATTATGTATCGTGCCACGACGACCCCACCCTTACCGACAAGCTAAAGCTCTCGATGCCCGAATCGGCCGAAAACGAACGCCTGCAAGCTGCTAAGCTAGCACAGACAATCGTATTCACATCGCAGGGAATGCCATTTATGTTTGCCGGCGAAGAAGTTTTCCGCGACAAGAAAGGCGTTCACAACTCCTTTGAATCACCCGACTCAATAAACGCAATCAATTGGAACAACAAAAAGACTTATCGCGACCAATTCGACTATTACAAAAACCTAATAGCCCTTCGCAAAGCCCACCCTGCATTTAGAATGACCACTGCCGAAGATGTAGCAAAGCACCTCGTTTTCGACGTCATCGACTCCGAATCTATAATATCATACTCACTTATCGACAATGCTAACGGCGACACTGCAAAAGAAATAAAGGTAATATTCAATGGCAGCGACAAGCCAATGAAAGTAAACATTCCATCAGCCAAATGGAATATAATAGTAAGCGACGGAAAGATAGACCTCAACGGAACAAAAAAATCTAAAGGGGGTAAAATAACGATAGAGCCTCGTTCGGCAAAAATATTGACAAGATAAAGATCCAAAAAAATAGCAACGGCGACAATCACTAATCTGACTGTCGCCGTTATTGTTATATTTTGCTCATTTTTATACATCATATTTATAATTATTAGTATATTTGTTTCTTAATCAAAATATTCATTTATTATGAAGAATCTTAAAATTGCGCTTTTCCTAGTTATCGGTTTCAATACATTGTTTGCCAATGCAATCGACAAAATAAAGCTCGACTCGTATATGAACGTTCTCGAGAAGCACAATAAAATAATGTGTTCGTTAGCCATCGACAGCTGTGGAGTGAATATTTATTCTCGCGCCATCGGAACAGCAAATGTCAATAAAAAAGCAACAATCGAAAACACATACGAAATTGGTTCTATTACAAAAACTTTTACCGCTACTCTCATCCTTAAAGCAATTGAAGAAAATCTAATTTCACTCGACACAAAGCTGTCTAAATATTTTCCGAAAATTGCAAATGCCGACAGCATAACGATTGAGCAACTTCTTCGTCATCGCAGCGGAGTCAAAAGCTACACTGCTGTCGATAATTACTTGTCATGGAACACAGCTCCATTAACTCAAAAAAACATTCTCGACTCTATTGCATCTTATACACCCGACTTTAAGCCCGGCATAAAATTCAAGTATAGCAATTCAAACTATACCCTGCTTGCCAACATTCTCGAGATTATATACAAAAAGCCATATTCAATATTATTGAAAGAAAAAATTACTACCCCGCTAAAACTTAACAGCACATTTTTCTCGGCTACCCCTCTCGAAAGTCATAACACTTGCCACTCATTTAAATTCTTCGACAAATGGCGCATTGAAGACTTCACAAACCCGCTTATCACTATTGGAGCAGCCGGAATACAATCTACCCCGACCGACCTCAACAAGTTTTTTAGAGCCATTGCTGAAGGTGATATTTTATCACGTAAGTCATTTGTCATAATGACAACAATCAAAGACAACTTCGGCATGGGGATTATTCAGCTGCCATTCATGAAAAGTCTTGGTTATGGATTTACAGGAGGAATAGATGGATTTCAAAGTATAGCTATATATTTCCCAACCACCAAAATTTCATATTCTCTTTTATCTAACGGAGTTAATTGCATTCTCAATGATGTAAGCATAAATGCTCTCTGTGCGGCTAATAATGTGAATTACGAAATACCGGCATTCAGTGCCACTTCACTCACTACCGATATTTTAGACTCATATTGTGGCACATATAGCACCCCACAACTTCCTATAAAAATGATAATATCTCGCAAAGATAATATGCTAATCGCTCAAGGCTCGGGACAACCGTCATTCCCGCTTGAGGCTCTTACTAACGAGACTTTTGAATTTAAAGTTGCCGGAATAAAAATAACGTTCCTACCACAAGAGAAATCACTTTCGTTATTGCAAGGAGGAGCATCATTTATATTAAAAAAAGAATAATATCAACTTAATCTTTCCTATTTAGAATTTAAGTTACTAAATTTGCCATATATGCACACTTTCTATTTTAGTGAGCAATAATTTCATTATTTATTCATAGATGCTTATAATATGGAAGAAAATTTAAATCAATATATTAAAGATTCTATACGTAAAAATTGGGAAGAACTTTCCCTTACCGACTTTAAAGGTGTATCGTTCCAATATCGCGACATCGCTCGTAAAATAGCAAAACTTCACATTCTTTTTAAAAATGGAGGAGTTAAGCCGGGCGATAAAATCGCAATTTGTGGAAAAAACTCGGCTCAATGGGCAGTAGCTTTCTTTGCTTCAATCACTTATGGAGCAATTGCTGTTCCTATTCTGCACGAGTTTAAAAGCGACAACATTCACCATATAGTAAATCACAGCGATGCTAAATTGCTATTTATTGATTTAGCTATATGGGAAAATCTTGACTCTTCGGCTATGAAAAACCTCGTCGGGGCTTTTCTTATTAGCGATTTTTCTCAACTATTCTCTCAAAATGACGAGCTTACACACGCTCGTAAAACCCTAAACGAATTGTTTGGAAAAGCTTATCCCGAACGCTTCACCAAAGAAGATGTGATTTATTATCAACCTCAACAAGAAGAAATTGTGATGATAAACTACACTTCAGGCTCAACAGGATTCTCGAAAGGGGTAATGATTCCATATCGCGCCATCACTTCAAACATTAGATTCTGCCTCGACAACCTTAAATTTATAAACGAGGGAGATTCTTTAGTATGCATGCTGCCAATGGCACACATGTATGGTATGGCTGTCGAGCTAATACACCCTTTTGTTAAAGGTTGCCACATATACTTCTTGACACGTATTCCTTCGCCCAAAGTGATTATGGACGCATTCGCAACAGTGAAGCCTAAGCTTATTGTTACAGTGCCTCTGATCATCGAGAAGATCATAAAGACAAAAGTATTCCCGCTACTAGATAAACCGTTAATGAAAATCCTCCTAAAGGTACCTCTTGTCGACGAACGCCTTCTCAGTAAAGTAAAAGAAAAACTGCAAGAGACATTCGGCGGAAACCTTTGCGAGCTGATTATTGGAGGAGCAGCCCTTAATAAAGATGTAGAAATATTTCTGCGCAAAATCGGATTCCCGGCTACAGTAGGCTATGGCATGACAGAATGTGCGCCACTTATATCTTACGCACCATGGCAAGAGAACAGACTATCTTCGTGTGGTAAAGTAGTCGACCGTATGCAAGTACAAGTGAAATCGTACGACACGACAAGCATACCGGGCGAATTGTGGGTAAAGGGCGAAAATACAATGATTGGATATTACAAAAATCAAGAAGCCACCGACGCAATTATGAACGATGGCTGGATGAACACCGGCGACCTTTGTACCATCGACGAAGACGGATATATATATATTCACGGACGAAGCAAAAATATGATTCTAGGTCCATCGGGACAAAATATTTATCCCGAAGAGATAGAACAAAAACTAAACAATATGCCGTATGTAAACGAAAGCATCATAATCGATGAAAACGAAAAACTAGTGGCTCTCATCTATCCCGACATCGAAAATGGAAATCAACAAGGACTATCATTTGACGACCTAGGAAAAATAATGAACGAGAATATTTTGGCTCTTAATAAAGAATTACCAACTTACGCTCAGATTTCAAGAGTAAAAGTATTTCATGAAGAATTTGAAAAGACTCCGAAACGCTCTATTAAACGATATTTATATCAACACTCCTAAATTAATAATATATTAATGAGACGTTTTATATTAAGTTTAGCTCTATTAGTTACTATTATTGTAGTGATGCCGTGGATTATTGATAATATTACCGGCAATTTCTGCAATAAAACAAATACTAAAACTGATACTGAAATTTCTCCTATCATTCAATATAGCGACTCCGACTCCATACAACAACCCATAATTAAATAAACAGATATGGCTAAAATTGCAAAAAGTCTTATCGAATACATTGGAAATACACCATTGCTCGAACTAGTGAATTTCGGTAAAAAACTGAATATCAGCACTCCGATTATTGCAAAACTAGAACTTTTTAATCCTGCAGGTAGCGTAAAAGACCGTACGGCTCTATCTATGATCAACGATGCCGAGAAAAAAGGAATCTTGAAACAGGGAGGAACTATAATTGAGCCTACTAGTGGAAATACAGGGGTTGGAATTGCTCTTATCGCTGCTTGTAGAGGATATAAGTCGATTTTCACAATGCCCGACACAATGAGCATGGAACGCCGGACATTACTAAAAGCTTTAGGAGCCAAAGTCGTACTGACTACCGGCACAAAAGGAATGATGGGAGCTATCGAAAAAGCTAATGAGTTACATCAAAATTTAGAAAATTCATTTATTCCACAACAATTTGAAAATCCTGCTAATTTAGAAGCTCACACTTCAACTGCAAATGAAATATGGAAAGATACCGACGGTAAAGTCGACTTTTTCATCGCCGGGGTCGGCACAGGAGGCACTGTGTGTGGTGTAGCTAAGCGGCTAAAAGAACTTAACCCAAACATTAAAGCAATAGCCATAGAGCCTGCCGAGTCGCCTATTATATCGGGGGGCAAAGCCGGACAACATAATATTCAAGGTATTGGCGCAAACTTTATCCCCAAGATTTACGACGCTTCACTAATCGATGAAGTAATAACCGTAAAAACGGAAGATGCCATAAGATACAGCCGTATTCTTGCAACATCAGAAGGTTTAATGGTGGGAATATCATCGGGAGCAGCTGTAAAAGGTGCTATGGATATCGCATCTCGTCCCGAAAATAAAGACAAATGTATAGTTACATTATTCCCCGACACCGGCGAACGTTACCTCACTACTGCTCTTTACGCATTCGAGGAATACCCTCTATAAGTAGCACTCAACATTCAATAAAATAAAAAAGCCACGATAATAAAAACTATTTATCGTGGCTTTTTTATCATTTTGTCTGTTCTATCACTATTGCATCTTTGTCGACTTCACCCTGCTTTACAGCTCCAAAATATTCAATTACTGTGAGCCATAAAATCAATAAAGTTGCCAAGACAATCACCGACAATAACAACCATTTATTTGAACGTTTTTTAATTCCTTTCATAATTCATATTTTATAGTGGAACAAATAATATAGTCTTTTGTTCATTTCACTAGAATGGAGGCATAGTGTCGTTCTTATCCATCAAAAAGTCGGCGTTTGGACTTATAGGGGCACCATTAGATTCTTTTTCAAGAAACGAATCGCCACTATCTCCTTGATTCATTTTCGACTCATAAGTGTTCTGAATCACCTCATATTCATCGTCCCAATTCTGGAACCGGGCAAATTTTGCTTTAAATCTTAACTTCACATCATCTACACTACCACTACGATGCTTAGCCACAATAAATTCTGCCAAGCCTCGAATGTCATTTCCTTCACCATCTAATCCCGAACGGCTGTAATATTCAGGACGGTGAATGAAACATACAATATCGGCATCTTGCTCAATTGCTCCCGATTCACGCAAATCGGAAAGCTGCGGTCGCTTGCCATCTGTACGATTTTCAACACTACGATTAAGCTGCGACAACGCTATGATAGGAATACTCAGCTCTTTGGCAAGCTGTTTTAGCGAACGCGAAATCATACTTACCTCTTGCTCACGACTACCAAATTTCATACCACTGGCATTCATCAGCTGCAAGTAGTCAATTATTAGAATCTTCACATCGTGTTCTCTAACTAGTCGACGTGCTTTTGTTCTCAATTCAAATATCGAAAGACTAGGAGTATCATCAATATAGAGTGGCGCACCATATAATTGCCCTAAGCGAGAATTTAATTGTTCCCACTCCATCTGTGTCAATCGACCACTTTTAATTTTTTCTCCTTCTATCTCACAGACATTACAGATAAGACGATTAACAAGCTGTATATTCGACATTTCAAGCGAGAATACTGCCGTAGGTATATTATAATTCACTGCCATGTTCTTTGCCATAGAAAGCACAAATGCAGTCTTTCCCATGGCAGGACGTGCCGCAATAATTATTAAGTCTGATTGTTGCCAGCCCGATGTGAGTTTATCCAATTCATGGAAACCGGTTTGAAGTCCGCTCAATCCACTCTCTCTATTAGCGGCTGCCTCAATCTGAGCAATTGCATTACCAATAATTGGATCGATCTGCGTAATATCTTTCTTTACATTGCGCTGAGATATTTCAAACAGCTTTCCTTCAGCCTCTTGTAGTAAATCATCTACATCATTCGATTCATCAAAAGCTTTCGATTGAACCATTGAACTAAAGCGAATCAGCTCACGAGCAAGATATTTCTGCGCCACAATTCTAGCATGGTATTCAACGTGTGCCGCCGAAGCCACCCTACCGGTTAATTCTGATATACGCAAAGCGCCACCCACTTCTTCAAGCGTTTCATTATGCCTAAGTTGTTCAGTAACCGTAAGCATATCAATAGGGCGTTGACTGGCTCCCAGAGTTACTATAGCCTCATATATCTTCTGATTACTTGGCTCATAGAAACTATCAGGCTTTAAAATATCACACACCACCGTATAAGCATCTTTCTCAAGCATCAACGCACCCAGCACAGCCTCTTCAAGTTCCGTGTCTTGTGGTTGCATTTTACCCAGCTCCGAAATTAGTGGCGCATTAGCCTCTTTCTTATTATATTTTGGATATTTATTATTATATTCCATAGCTCATTTATTATGTTACAAATGTAATCATTTTAGCTCAAAAAATATTTAACAATACAAGCCTATTATCAACAATTTATAAACAACCACAGAATGATATGTTACTTAATTTTGTAAATCTATTTCTTTTGATTTTGCACTCAGTGTAAAGATGACTGCTAAAAATCATTTTTCTAATCAAGTGTAATAAATATTTCTTACTTTTGCAGTAAAATATAGTGATAATGATTAAATTTCCAAATGCTAAAATAAATTTAGGGCTGGATATTGTTGAAAAACGTGCCGACGGATACCATAATATAGAATCGGTGTTCTATCCTATACCGCTTTGTGATGCCTTAGAGATCGTTCCTTCTTCAAATCATGGAGCCACGCTGCATGTAAGCGGAAATGCCATTGAATGCGAGCCAAAAGACAATCTGGTAATTAAGGCTTATAACAAATTGGCTTGTAATTACCCTATTCCTGCTGTTGATATTTATCTGCACAAAAACATTCCCGACGGGGCAGGTCTTGGTGGTGGATCGGCTGACGCATCGTTCACTCTAATCATCTTAAATGAGCTTTTCAATCTCAACATCGACAATAGTGAACTTGCATCTATCGCATCTACAATTGGAGCCGACTGCCCATTTTTTATCTACAACAAACCAGTATTAGCCACAGGCATAGGTAATATTTTTTCGTCTATCGAGCTATCACTTAATGATAAATATTTACTATTAATCAAGCCCGACGTCTACGTCTCGACTAAAGATGCATATTCGGGGGTAACTCCACAATTGCCAACATCGAAAATTCAAGATATTATCTCATCAGAATTATCTACTTGGAAGGGACAACTTAAAAATGACTTTGAGAGTAGTGTGTTTGCAAAATTTCCTCAATTATTAGAGCTTAAAGAAAAACTTTACTCACTAGGTGCCACGTATGCATCAATGTCGGGGTCAGGCTCCTCAATATATGGAATCTTTGAAAGTGCCAATATGGCAGATACAGCAAAAAATAATTTCTCTGATATTCCGGCATTCGTGTTGCCTCTTAAATGAGTATTAAAGGTTATAACCCTTATCTCGTTATGGTTATACCAATATTTAGAACATTTAAAGCTACATATTCATTCAATTAGTTTGGGCTGATAAAAGTTTGGCAACATTTTTGAATAATAAGAATATTAAGATTATAAGCAAGAAAATAAAAAACAATATAAATATGAGCAAGAATAAAAGCCCAAAGGCTAATCAACACGACGAAAAGGAAAATCTTGCAAACGAAGATGTCGAAATCAAAAATGTCGACACCGAAGAGCAAGAGCAAGAAGTCGAGATAGAGAAAGATGAAACGACAATTCTACAAGAAGAAAACGAAAAATTAAAGGCTCAGCTTGAAAAAGAGAAGAAGGAATATTTATTTCTACTAGCCGAATTTGACAATTTCAGAAAACGCACATTAAAAGAAAAAGCTGAAATCATCAAAAATGGGGCTGAGAATGCAATGAAGAATCTTCTTCCTATCATTGATGACTTTGAACGCGGTATTCAAGCTATGGACGAATCTAACGACACCAAAGCAGTGAAAGAAGGAATCGACTTAATCTACACAAAATTCATTAAGTATCTCGACCAAAATGGAGTGAAAGCTATCACTACCGATGCCGGTAACGACTTCGATACCGAGCTACACGAAGCTGTAACCACATTCCCTGCACCCAAAGAATCATTAAAAAATAAAATTATCGACACAGTGCAAAGAGGTTACACGTTAAACGACAAAGTTCTCAGACATGCCAAAGTGGTTGTAGGACAATAATATATCATAAAAAGATGGAAAAAAGAGATTACTACGAAGTTCTAGGAGTGTCGAAAACGGCTACTGCTGATGAGCTAAAAAAAGCATACCGAAAGAAAGCATTACAATATCACCCCGACAAAAATCCGGGCAACAAAGAGGCTGAAGAAAAATTTAAAGAAGCAGCCGAAGCCTACGATGTATTATCCGACGAAAACAAGCGTGCTAGATATGACCAATTTGGGCATAATATGGGTAATATGGGTGGCGGTGCCGGCGGTTACGGTGGCGGTTTTGGTGGCGGTGGAATGTCGATGGAAGACATTTTCTCTCACTTCGGTGATATTTTCGGTGGTGCCGGTTTTGGTGGCGGTTTTGGCGGTGGTGGACGCTCACGCAAAAAAGTCAACAAAGGCTCCGACCTTCGAGTTAAAGTCAGGGTAACACTGAAAGACGTAGCTCATGGGGTTGAGAAAAAATTAAAAATTCCTCGTTGGGTAAGTTGCCAGCACTGTAATGGAACCGGAGCAAAAGACGGAAAATCATACACTACTTGTTCTTCGTGTAACGGTACAGGAAATATTACTCGTGTACAGCAGACTTTCCTTGGAGCTATGCAGACTTCTTCTATATGCCCTTCTTGTAACGGCGAAGGCAAGATTATTACCGAGAAATGCAGCTACTGCAAAGGCGAAGGAATTGAAAAGAAAGAAGAAGTTATTACAGTACAGATTCCTGCCGGAGTGTACGACGGTATGACTTTATCTATGCGCGGTATGGGCAATGCGGCTCGACATGGTGGTATTTCAGGAGACCTACTTATCGTTATTGAAGAAGAGAAAGATCCCGAATTACTTCGTGATGAGAACGACTTGATATATAACCTTATGCTCGACATTCCTACGGCTATATTAGGTGGAAAAGTGGAAGTTCCAACAATCGAGGGCAAAGCTAGATTGACAATAGAGCCGGGAACACAGCCGGGTAAAGTGCTTCGACTCAGAGGAAAAGGTCTTCCTTCTCCCGATAAATATGGCGTTGGCGACTTACTCGTAAATGTAATGGTATATATCCCTGAGAATCTTAACAGTAACGAAAAAGCGATAATTGAGAATCTTAAATCATCGCAAAACATTATGCCGACAGATTCGGAAAAGAAAAGAATCTTCAGCCGATTAAAGCACCTTTTTGATTAGACAAATAATTCTATATCTTATAATAAAAGCTGTCAATTTTTTGGCAGCTTTTTTTTATAAGATAGGACTTAACAATCTCACTAACGACTCTTTGAATTTCTCAATTATAGGACGATGCCGCCATTGCGAATTATTCACTCGGCTACACTCTTCTAAGTCGTTAACAAATATCTCTTTCATCTTGCTATTTATATTTTCACCGTAGATAAAGACATTTCCCTCAAAATTGTGTTCCATACTCCTAAAGTCAAAATTTGCCGATCCGGTCGAAGTAAATTCATCATCTATAATTATTGTCTTGGCATGCAACATTCCGGAATCGTATAAATAGAATTTAATACCGGCACGAATACACTCTGAAAAATATGAAAACGATGCCCGGCTTAGCATCAGTGAATCCGACTTACGCGGAATCATTATTTTCACATCTACTCCCGATAGTGCTGCCGCTTGCAAGGCTTTTAATAGGCTTTCTGTTGGTAGAAAATATGGTGTCTGGATATAAATGCACTTCTTGGCATTTGATATGGCTTTCAACATTACTAGCGAAATTGCGCTCCACGTACCCATCGGCCCACTCGTTACCAGTTGCATTCCGGCTAACGATTCACTATTCACTTGTTCATAGGGTGGCATTACATCGTCGAGCAAAGGCTTTCCCATAAAATTCCAATCTATTGCAAAAGAATATTGCAAAGCTACGACAGCTCGCCCTACGATTTTAAGATGTGTATCTCGCCAATATTTATGATTCCCTCCCGATATATAGCGATCGGCAATATTCATACCTCCAATATATCCTATCTTACCATCTATTATTATTATTTTGCGGTGATTTCGCCAATTTAGATGCGTTGCTAATTGTGGAAATGTTACTTTCATAAATGGCTGAGCATCTACTCCGGCATTAACCATCGACTTATAGAACGATTTCTTTACACTAAAGCACCCTACATGGTCATAGATTACTCTTACCTTTACTCCTGCTTGCGCTTTAGCTATCAGAATATCCTTTATCTTGTTTCCTATGTTATCGTTCTCGAAAATATAATATTGAAGATTGATAAATTTCTCTGCATTCTCTAGATCGGTTATAAGTGATTCAAATTTACTCTTTCCATCAATAAATATTTTTACTTCATTGTTATCTATATATTCTGAGCCGGTAAGCGACTTTGCCAACCTTATCTGCTGTCGGCTCTCTTTAGTTAGATTCAATGAATTAATGTCAACTTGCTTTATAGGATCTCTTCGACGTAGCTTTCGCTTATTTCGTCGAGAAATCATTTTCTGACTTTTTAAGCTCCTGCCAAAAAATACATATAATACTATCCCTATTACCGGCAATAGCAATAATACGGTTACCCACGCTAACGATTTTACCGGATTCCTATTTTCGGAAATAACAACTCCTATAATACCTAAAACCGTTACACTATATATTATAAATATTATAGTATAGAACGTATTTGGAGATATAAGAGCCAAGGTTGATGCCATTTGTTAATCTAAATTTATGCTAAAGTAACTATTTACATTTATATTATCAAATTTTTCAACTCCCATTATGCTTTATTAAACCTTTATATCTAATTTACAAACGGTTACAATCTGCCCTCATCGGCATAGCTATAATAGCCATCTTCGCACACTATTATGTGGTCGATTACTGGTATTTCTAGATAGCTGCCGGCTTTCTTTATTTTTTCGGTTATCGCATCATCGGCTGCGCTCGGCTTGGCATTCCCTGATGGGTGGTTGTGATATAATATGATACACGAAGCATAAGCATCGAGGGCTTGCTTCATTATCAATTTTGAATCGACAACGGTGGCTGCCAGTCCGCCTTGACTTATTTTATACTCTCCTATCACTCGTTTTGCTGTGTTCAATGCTACAAACCAAAATTCTTCGTGGTTTAAATGCCCTATTTTGTGGCACATTATAGTGTAAGCACTTTCACTGTTTCTTATTTGTATTTGATCGCTGCTACCTTTCTCTGATGCATATTGTCGACCTAGCTCAATGGCGGCTAATATTGTTATGGCTTTAGCGTCGCCGACTCCTTTAAACGACCGTTTAAGGTCGCCGATTGTGCGCTTGCCCAGTGTCGATAGCTTGTTATCACAGCTCCTCAATATACGTTGCGATAAATCTATGACCGACTCGCCGGGAGTGCCGCTACCGATAAGAATTGCTAGCAATTCGGCTCGTGTAAGTGAACCGATTCCGTGCTTCAGTGCTTTCTCTCGCGGGCGGTCGTCGGCCGATAAGTCTTTAATTGCACGACTGTTATATGAAGTCTGGTCTTGTGTTTCGTCTGGCATACCGTTGTTATTATTTTCCTTTTCTTATTTTTATCTCTTCTTCAAGATTACGCCCGTGCCTTAATAATATCTTCCAAAAATATGCTTTAATAAAGCCAATTCCATAACCGCCAAGCTGTACAAAACTTGTAATTACAGCCAGACAAGCAATCTTAATACTTTTATTTGACACCAACGCAGTGATAAACAAAGCAATAATATAAGCCAACAATGGAAGTATGGCTATCCAATTCCACAAAACAGACAATAGTATTAAAGCTAAATTACCAAGTACAAATAATGCCGGGAACCAATGCACCAGCTTTAATGAGTCGGGGTAAATCAAATAGAGCGTAATTCTTGACATTCCAAACACATAAATCTGACGGCTGAACAATCGAATGCTCACTCGTCGCTTATGATATACAAATGCTTCTCTTATAAGGCCTATGCTGAATCCGGCTTGCCGGGTGCGTGTACTCATATCTATATCTTCAGAAAACATTTCTCTGAACCCGCCTATTTGCTCCCACACTCGCCTTGAATATCCCATATTGAACGTTCGTGGAACAAATTTCTCAAGTTGTACCTTTCCTCCCCTTATTCCTCCTGTCGTAAGAAAAGATGTCATTGAATAGCTTATTGCTTTCTGCAAATCGCTAAACGACTCGTGGGCTGCATCGGGACCACCAAAGCAATCAACATAATTTCGTTTCAACGATTCAGTTAACACAGCAAAATAGTCAGGGGGTATAACACAATCTGAATCAAAAAAAATGAAATATTCGCCTTTTGCACGTTCCATTCCATAATTTCGTGCTATGCTTCGACCCTCATTAGATTTATGATAATATTGTATTTCTATGCTATCAATATATTTATCTACAACGTCTTTGCATGGCTGTGTCGAGCCATCTTCTACAATAACTATCTCAAAGTCTTTATTCGACTGGGCTACAAGGCTCTCAAGCAAATCTCTAACCTCACCGACTCGGTTATATACGGGTACTATTACCGAAAAATATGGCATACTAATTTTTAATCTTCGTGTATATTATTCTTTTTAAGCATCTCCTTAACTAGCGAAGGAACGTTAGTTGTGATATAATCCACGTTATTGTCAATGCTCCACTGTATATCTTCAGGCTTATCTACGGTCCAAATATTTACCTTCATTCCTAGTTGGTGGCATTCTTCGATCCATTGTGGATTTTTCCTCAACACTTTTGTGTTATAGTCAATTCCTGCGGCACCCATCTCTTTTAGCTGTGCCGGAGTTAAGTCGCCGCGAAGATAATACACTGGGCGTTCTCCTGCTGTAACACGAATAAATTCCTTCAACGCATTCTGCGAAAATGTTATAAAATCGGTCTTGTCATAGAGCCCTTTTTCTTTAAGCATTTCTATCCCTTTTCTCACTGCTTCTCGCTCATTAACATCATTAAAATGTACTTTTAGCTCAAATACAAGACGCGTGTTTAATTTAGTTGCAGCATCTAGATAAGCGGATAAGAACGGAATTTTATCACCGTTGGTTAATCGAATGTTGGCAATATCTTTTTCATAATTTGCATATTGTACTTTGCATTGTGTAGGATATACATTCTCGTCATGGTAAACTACCATTTGCTTGTCGCGCGTTAACCATACATCAAACTCCGACGCATAGCAATTTATCGAATCGGCGGCCTGCAACGACTTAATTGTGTTCTGTGTAGCTCCGGCTACTTTCCAATTCCCTCGATGTGCGATTACTCCTATTGCTTCTGCGCTTAACGAAGTACATAAAGCAATTGAGAACACCATACATACAAAAATATCTTTTTTCATAATAAATTATTTATCGAAATATTATTTATTACAAAGGTAATAATTTTTACAACATAGAATTATTTCAATACGATATATCCATTAAATTCTGCTTGCGAATGTACAATAATATAATTATCGCATCTTTCTATATTTAGACTCTTTTCTCCTTTTATTCTATCGATTAGCTTATTCGACAATGCAATTCTATAATCACCGGCGCCCTGACAACTGAAAAATATTGCCTCTTTGCCATCTACTACCCCCATAAATGCCAACGCTCCGGTTTCGGAAAATAGGGGTGCCGTAAACCATGTATATATTCCTGTCCACGAATCTTCGTCGCCACTTTTTCTAACTGAATTACCCAATAATCTATGATAAGATTTTGAATACGAATTTCCTATAAAAATCAAATCTTCGTCGTTCACTTCATTATGCCTGCCCAAGGCGTTGGAGAGTAGATAGCTCGATTGAAAGGCTATATCCGACTTCTCTATAAAATGTGAAAATTCGGGATAATCTTTCTTCTTAAATTGATCTACATCTTTAATCGGGGTCCAATTGCTATATTTCCCAAATGGTGTCAATATCTCGCTCTCACCATTAAACATTGATTGCATACCATAATATTTAGAAATTGTAACAGGATATTTGTTACAATATTTGTGATTTACCGATACCTCTATCGAGCCCTTATTAACTTTATACCCCACTTGCTCAATACAGAGTGTATCACCGAAAACACACTCTTTGGGTGCTACCAAAGGATTAAATATAATATTCTCGACTTTAAACGAAATGTTGTCGGTGTAAGCAAGAGTGTCGCAACAAATACTTTTCCCATCTATTATTACATTATAATCTCGGCAAGATGCTGTAGGTATCAAATTTTCATCTTTATATGAATGATTTGCGCCTGCCCAACCACCATTCTCGACACAGAAAGGTCCTATATTATCACTAATTGCACAATTGAGAATCTTAATTTCCCTTTTTTCAAAATTGCTTATAGGTATAACCTCTGAATTTTCAACTAAGCCTACACTGTAAAAAGTAAAAATATTATTAAACATACATCTTCTAAAATTATAAACGATATCTGACACCGAATCTATTTTAGCCGATATATACACGTTATCGCCCTCAACTTTTACAAATTGTCGCGCATCAATATTGAATTGTAATATTGATAACAATAGCACTAATAATATTATACCCTTTCTTTTCATTTATTATATAACAATAATTTACTCAAGTTATTGCATTGAAATCTTTAATATCATTTCACTATAACCATTTGCGATTTACCATCTATTGATGCTATGTACACTCCCGAAGGACAAATAATATTTTTTTCTCCTTCGCTAATTTTTTTGCCATTAATGGAATATACTTTTATATCTTTCACTTCGCCGAAAATTCGCATCTCTCCTTTTCCACCGGCTACTATTACTTGATTTTCTTCATTTTTAGTTGTCTCCACCCCCGACAGCCTCTCGCGACGATCTAGAATATGGTTTGCTATGCGATCAAGAATAATAGTATTCTCTATTACGGGCGAATTATACATTTGCAATATCGCTTTTGTCCCCGAATAATAAGCGATGGAAGAAGATTCAAAAACTCCATACTTTTCAAAAGCGTCAATATAAGTCTCTAATCGTGCGTAATAAGAATCTTCATTTTCATATAATACATTATGGTCAAATTCCATTTCGACTGCCATTCCTAATTGTTTTGCTGTCCTACATGCATCACGCAGACGAGAATCTAGAATATCTTTATTAAAGAAATGATTGGGCTGCAGATAAGCCACATCAAATCCTAAATCTTTCCATTGGTCAAAACCCTGAGCATACCAATATGGAATCCAATAGAATTTCTTTCCTTTCTCGTGTATATATTGGCTTATATATTTAGGCAAATCTCCACATTTTGCTGTCGTCTCTTCGAGCCAATAAAAGCCGGTAAGCTCAAGATTATTGTAATTCTCTGCATTAAATTTCGTAATAAGTTGGTCGAGATACCATTTTGTAGCTTTTGTCTGATGCTCTTGATTATTAAAATTAAGTGCCTCACCATCAAGACTGCCCCAATCGGTTTGTCCTGTAATGGGCGAAACTATCCCAAGAACTATCTTATGCTTAAATTTTGGTTTGCCTATTATCCCTTTGTATTTTTCGATACAAGAATTAAGAGCGTCGAGCGACTTTCCTTTTTCAAAAATTCGCCCTAGCAGCCACTCCCAATCTGTTTTCTTTGCATTTTGAGAACCGTATTTATATCCAAAAGCGATCTTCCAATTATCGGTAAATTCAAAGAATAAAAAGGAATCGAAAAACCAGTCGATGCGCCCATCGGCAAATTTATGAGTAACGTAAGGTAATAATTCATCTTCGGTCCAATCAGGGCGATGTGTACCGCCTTGATAAATAAGAGCCATATCCAATATTTCATCTGTCGGATATATGGCATCGGCTTCATTAATACCGACTAAAATACTAAGCACTAATAGTAATAAAGTCCTTTTAAATATTGTTTTTATAGTGTACATTGTTTTCTTATTTTATTACCTTCTTTAGCAATGGTAATAGTACACCTACATAATGTTCAAAACCCGTATCGGTGCAATGAATACCATCGACTGTAGCTTCGCCGCCTTCGGGAAGTAACTTATCGCCTTTTATCAAATAGATGTTTTTAACTCCTTTCTTTTTAAGAATATTGAACATTGTATTCATCGCTTCGTTCTTATCTTTTATCTCTTTTGCCATCTCTTTATCAAAAATAGCATGTGTAAATTCTGGATCTTCAATGAAAATCAATGGAACTGATGAATGCTTTGAACGTAATATTCTCACAAACTCTTCTGTCTTTTCCAAGATTTGCTCGGGCGAAGCATTAGGTACATAATCAAGAACGTAAGCCGATGCGTCGACATCTGCCATCATCTCGGCTATTTCATAATCAACAAAAGCATTTCCACTAAAACCAAGATTTATTGTTTCTATATTTAGCCGACGTGTAATTATATTTGTTGCTGCCATTCCGGGACGAGATGCACAGCCTCCTTGCAATATACTACTACCATAGAACACAATTGGATTCTTGATTTCGGGTAGTTGCAATCGCGGAGATGAGATATATGAAATGCTGTCAATCCCTATTTCCAAATTCTCGACACCGTCATAAAGTGGTAGATAAAGCATATATTCACGATCCTTCGATTCCATATTTTCAATAATTGCTGTAGTTGTCTCTTTAACCAGCGGTCTTCCGGAACGAACAAATCGCCACTGATTATTTTCATAACAATATAAATCGAGTCCTTTAACTCCCGTATCGGTCATGTGATTCATCGAATTTCCATAAAGCGCTGTCCACTTTGCCCAAATTGAAGTTGAATTTGAACGAAAGCGAATGGCTATTCCTGCCGAATTATTACCTAGATTAATCAATGCTTGTCGCATTATGTCTTTTTTAAAATCGGGGATTCGAGAATACACGGGAAGTGAATCGGTATATACTTTCCCTAGTATTTGAAACTGTGAAGCATCATAAAATTTTGTCCCCTCTCGGGCATCTATCAATTGCGAGTAAAAACACGAATATAAGATTACAATAATAATTAATTTAAATTTCATCATCTTTATTTATTAATTGGTATTTCAATTGCAGTTATTGGCACTACAGGGTGCAGAACATCGTTTACTTTCCACGTTTTCTCTTTCGACTGCCTAAATGGAAGTGCAAACTTAACATCATCTGCCGACGTACAGAATAATGCTTTAAACTCTCCTTTTTCGGTAATCCATCGAGATTCAGCCTCATCGAAAGACGCAATTTCATATTCAGTAAATGTCATTGTCAGCTTTTGCGATTCTCCCGGTTTTAGCTCTTTGGTCTTGGCAAAAGCTTTTAGCTCCATGGCAGGCTTTAATAGCAATGTCTGTGGAGCAGAAATATATAGCTGGGTTACATCTTTTCCCGATACTTTTCCAATATTTTTCACTGTAATCTCGGCTATATATTTATCTTTCTTTTTTTCTATTTTAGGTGTACTATATTCAAATTGAGTATAAGAAAGTCCAAACCCGAAAGGATAAGAGACTTCTCGTCTTGCCGAGGTAAAATATCTATAACCGACCAATATCCCCTCTTCATAATTTGTGTAATCGAAATTCTTTCCCGATTTTGTAACACCTGCTTCCGGATAATTTTTCGCCGAAGGTATATCCCAATAATCTATTGGAAATGTAACAGGTAGTTTCCCTGATGGATTGACTCGACCACTAAGTATATCTACAACCGCATCGCCACACTCTTGTCCGGGAAACCACGCTACAAGGATTGCATCGGGCTTGTTGTTCCACGACGCCATTTCCATAACACCACAAGTATTAAGCACTACAACAACTTTTTTATTGACTGCATGAAATTCGCCACACACTTTATCAATCAAGAAACGCTCATCTTTGCTTAGATAGAAGTCGTTTTCGAGCTTTCTATCCGACTCTTCACCCGAGCGACGACCTATTACAATAACTGCTATATCTGAGTTTTTTGCCTCTTGAGCCACCAATTCGGTTGCTTTGCTTATATCCATTTCCGGTATCGCCGGACGAAAATAAGATAGTTTTTCCCAATATGCGGCATTTGGATATTTATCGAGTAAGGTTACTTGGCAATCCTTGTATTTCTCATAAATGTCTTTTAATCGTGGGTTTAACGCATAATTAGCATTATCAAAGCCTTTGGATATGTCGATCACATGGGGCTTATTTACTGTTGATGAACCTGTACCATTTGCTACCGACCAATATGCCGATGCACCGAATAATGCAATTTTTTTAGATTTAGCAAGTGGAAGAGTTGTGTCTTCATTTTTAAGCAACACCATCGACTCAGTTGCCACTTGACGAGAGAGCATCGAATTCTTTTTCAAATCGGGGACTTTTTCAAACTCCCAATTATTATAAGTCAGTGTCTTTGTAAGAAATATAAGTACTCTTTTCACTCTCTCATTAATTAATTTCTCACTTATTTCGCCCGACTTTACACCATCTATAATATCATTAATTTGTGATTGCTGTCCGGGCATAATCAGATTTATACCGGCAAGTATTTGCTCTTTAGTATTTCTATTTTTATACCAATCTGTGATAATTAATCCTTCATAGCCCCACTCCGAGCGCAAAATCGTTTGAAGTAGTTCAGAATTTTCTTGAGTATAACGCCCTCCTATCTTGTTATACGACCCCATTATGGTCCACGGATTAGAGTGCTTGATGCTTATCTCAAACGGTTTAAGATAGATTTCGCGCAAAGCACGCACGGGGATTCGAGCATCGTTATATAATTTACCTGTCTGCTGATTATTGGCAACAAAATGTTTTAAGCTCGCTCCTACGCCACAACTTTGAAGCCCGTTTATCATATCGGCACTTAGAAGTCCGGTCAACAAAGGGTCTTCAGAATAATACTCAAAATTACGTCCACATAGTGGGTTTCTCATAATATTGATTCCGGGAGTAAGAATTACATCGACACCATAAGCACGTGCCTCTTCGCCTATCGTCTTACCCATCAATGCTGCCATATCTCGATTCCAAGTAGAGGCTAGAGCAATGGTCGATGGAAATGCAGTACAAAAAGAAGTGTAGTATTTTTTAGAAGAATCAATATTTCTGTTTTTTATTAAGTCATTAGTATTAACCAGCACAGGCAACCCTAGAGAGTCGATCGCCGAGTTAAGTCCAATTGCTTTAAATGGTTCCGGATTTATTCTTACACCCACCGGGCCATCGGCTAAATTTACCGAAGGTATCCCCAAAGAGTCATAAGCTACCGTAAATCCTGCCGAGCCGATAACCTTATGATGCCTTGCACCTATCATCGTGTCTGTACCGACAAGAAGACCGGCTTTCTGTTCAATTGTCATTGATGCGATTATCTTATCTATATTATTAAGAGATAAGGTTGCATCATTTTTTGCACTAGTAGCAAATACTACCACTCCAATTAATAATACAAAAATAATATGCTTACTAAAATTCATAATATGATTATATAATTTAATTTTAATTGTTCTAAAAAAGGGGAACTGTTTTCTAAAATCACAGTTCCCCCCAAAAATAAATAATTTATTTTATTAAGTCCAACAATCTTTTATTAATTATACTCTATATGCACATAATACTTACAATAAATTTATTAAAAATATCTAATTCTTTATTTTACCCTTACTTTAGTAGCTTTTCCATTAACCATTACGATGTAGATTCCCGAAGGAGTTTCAATTGTTGTTTGACCTTCGCTTATTAAAGCACCGCTTACATTGAATACTCTTATGTCGCTTGCTTCACCCTCAATAACAATTTTGCCATCTAAAGCCATTACTTGGTACACTGGCTCGTCATTAACCGACTCTACTCCGGCTCCGGTATAAGTGAATTTATATTTAGCAATGTATCCTTTTGGAAAATATTGATATATATAAGCCTCAGTATCAGAGATTGGATCTACGCTGAAATGATTGGCATAGAATGCATTATTAGCATAGGTAGGATTTCCATCATCATTAGTCTCGGCATATTTAGTACCTACACGATACGATTCATCTGTATCTTCTACAGCAGAAACATTTTTTGTTGCAAGTTTTGAAACCGTAAAGCCATCGCCATTATTACCGCCGGTAGAATAAACTATAAATTTCTGATCACCTACTTTGAATATAGAATAACCTGTACAGCCATTATGGCGCGGAGTAATATAGTATGCATTGTGAAGCCAGCTTAGCTCCTCATCCATTTTCATTTGTTCGATTGAGTTTCCTTTCGTTTTATCTATATGCGGACTTAATACTGCTAAATCTTCGACACCTTCCCAACCCGACATTAATGTAGTTGTAGAGATATTTCCTGAAATTCCGAATGGGCTTGTATAATGATGTGAATAAGTATTCTTAACATCTTGAGCGCCACCGATAATAGGTATCTCTATTATTTGTGGATACCATGTAACACCCATATATAGTGTGCCTCCTTTAGTCTTATCCATCACATTACCTCTAACATGTCCCCAGAAATCGACACGGTTTCCCGGTATTCCACTCAAGGGAATATCTACTACGGCAGAGCCATCAGCAGGAATAATACGCAATTCATTACGAGTGTTTACATAGTTGGTATTGAAAGTACCAAGACGCACGATAATATTTCCGGCATCATCTAATGTAATATTTGTACCTTCACCCGAAGCTATTTCTTTAACCTTTCCGGTTTCATTCCACACTTCGATTACTTTTTTAGCCTTGTTCTGAAGGTAAAAATTACCATCTTTGGCAACACCTTGACGTGCATCTAAATTGATAGGCACAACGTCGGTATTCATCCATTCCATTTTTAAGCAAGCATCCATAGCCGATTTTGCTTCAACTTCGGGAGCTAATGCTACAGCTCCAGCTAGTGCTAACGCACCAAAAAGTAATTGCTTTTTCATTTCTTTAAATTTTTAGTTAAACAATAAATCTATATCTGTCTTTGATTATTTAATTATAAGTTTCTGTGTCTTATTCTCTTTTATTGACTTGAAATTCAATAAATATATACCTTTCGACATATCATCAACGGGCAGGGAAATCGGAGATACTCCTGCTCTTAATTTTGCTGTCTTTATTATTTGCCCGGCTATATTATAGATATATAAATCTGTATTAATAGAAATATTTGCAAATGCTGTTTCTCCTTCTTGTATTATATTGGGGTAAAACTTTAATATAGAATCTTCTATAATATTGTCGACAGCTCCGGTTGCATTTACCGTTACTACAAGGGTGGCTGTGCATGTACCATAAGTTGCGGTAAGGGTATGTGTTCCCCAGCCATCGAATAGCACCTTAGCACCATCGGGCTGAACTGAACCTAATAGCGCCGAACATGACAATTGCACGCCGGTGAGATTTGTATCTACAAGCACGCCTTGAGCATTATAGCCATAGAATTGAGGCGTATAATAAGAACCTTGCCGGGCAATTTTTGACCAATCAACAAATCTTATGGTAGCAATTTTTGTATCGCTAGTTTTGGGTGTGGAGAGGAATAAACCATTTTTGACTGCTCGATTAGAACCATCACTTGGAATATTACGCACGCCTAGCTCTTTTACATAAAGGGTCGACGAACCGCCACCATCGAAATTCAATGCTTCACTACATCCTACATTTTTCATAATTGCAGCTAAATCTTTTGAAGTTACGCCTACCGAAATGCCTGCCTGTCGCCCATCGACAACAAGCATTATCAATTTATCACCATCGACATTGTAACCGACTGCTGTACGTGGTTGTCGTGTAGATAAATGGTCAAGAAGCCCTTGTGTATTCAATATTGCGCCTTTCTGAAGGAGCATTGGGCAACCTCCTGCCATCTCTACTATATCCGGGACTTCAATATCATTGAAATAGATGGTAGGCGTAATCGAAAATTCTTCACCTTCTCGCATCTTTGCTATGGTATTTTCTGTATATCCATTGCCTGATAGCACAAAGCCGCCTTCGGGTATTGTCATACTGCCTTTTCCGGAAACCGCTCCTTCGGTAAGACGCATTGTGGTAGTCCCATTAGATTTCAATCCGCCGTTTACCGGTTGCGCACCCACCTCAGTTCCACTTGAATTTGTCCCCGACGTTGCGCCTCTTGCCGAAGTATAAATTATCATTTCGTTAGATGCTCGTGCATTATTGACTGCCTTAACCGACCCTTGCCCGGCATTAGGCGATAGTAACTTAAACGTGGTATATG
Source organism: Muribaculaceae bacterium (assembly GCA_028689665.1). Classification (GTDB taxonomy): domain Bacteria; phylum Bacteroidota; class Bacteroidia; order Bacteroidales; family Muribaculaceae; genus JAQVCR01. The sequence goes on along the minus strand of JAQVCR010000002.1, from coordinate 82,223 downwards.
GCGAGCCTGAATATAATTTTTTATTTTTATCAACTCCGAAAGCATACCACCCTGTCCCTTTGTAACTCTTATACATAATTCCATTTGAGACAGTAGTGCCTGTTGGTCCTGTCGAATAGCTAAAGAAATCGGCATTCACTCCTGCAAAGAAAATATTCGTCTCATCGTTATGTGAATCGGGCATATTGGGAACAGTAATTGTACTTAAAAGATTATTTTTGCCCATTATCACACGCAAATTCACATTAGGATTCTTTAAATCGGTAGTCGTATAGAAAACTTTTAAATTCACCGTACCTTTAAGTGTTATGGTTGTCTGTGTAGTTCCGGGTCCGATAACAGCATGGTAAATAGTATCTACCGCATATTTAGAGCCTTGCAAATCCCACATTGTCGAAGCATTAGCCGACATTGTGAATATTACAATAAGAATCGATATGAATATTCCTTTCTTCATTATAGACAATTTATTTAAAATTGATACGAATTGCTTTGCATGCAGCTACTTTTGTCGGCTGCAAGCCATCGACGGTTACTATATGATCTTTAGTATCCATATTCACAAGATATAATACTCGTTGACCGTTCTTGCTTTGCCACTCGGCTCCGCAAACTACAGTGGTCTTCCCAAATCCGGGAATGTCGACCTCCGGGTTATCTCCTGTGGGTACTACATCGGTAATATATCTTCCGCCATAGAATACATCATGCTGTTTTCTTCGCATTTGTGCCAATTCCTTTAAAAATGCTGCTTCTTTTTTAGCCTCATCTTTCAATAAAAGCGTAGGATCTACCCACCCTAATTGAGAGCCAAATAAAAAGCACTGCATATTCTGATATTGATGATCACCACGAGTAACTTTATCTACCGGCGTGTAAGTATATGCCGCTGTGATTAATCTGCCGGAATACACTATCGGGAATAATGGAACTATTCGGCAATCTGAATGAGGAGAATTTACTGTCAGTAGCATATCAAACATATCAATATAGCACTCGGCATTCTCTTCACTGAACAATATATTATCTCCTATTAAATGGTCTTTATATAACGATTCCATCAATTTTCGATACGATTTATACCAGAAATCTCCATTACCGGGAGCATGTCCATGATTTTTCGCATAGCAGGGCTGTGGAGCGGCAGCCGAAATTTGATCTATATATACACCATTCGTTTTAAGGTCTTTTTGAATCTTATCGATTAAGTTGGTTAATACTTGTTGCCACAATTCTGATGCAGGACAAGTAACAGTATTAAGCACTTTCGACGTTGGATAAATCTCGGTATATAATGTTCCATCGGGCTTTCTACACGAAGCACTCGCACCATTCATCGCTTTATAGCTGTCTGCGTCGGGATCCCATAGACGGCCATTGATATAAGGAACTACATAGCAACCTTTAGAACGCACTTCGGATACCCATTCGGCAAAAGGTTCTTTTGCAGGGAAATAGTCGGGATAATGGCTGTCGTAAAGATGATTGTGCCAGTAATACCAGTGGAAAGCTGTCCCTTTTCCAAAATAATCTATAGATTTTCTTACGGCAGACATAACATTTTCATTAATTCCTTTAGCTCGAATCCACAAGTCGGCATCATAGAGCCATTGCGGAATGTTTCGGCTCTCTAAGCTCTTACTTCCCCATTCGGTCTTGTAGGTAAACGGTCGATACCACTTTGATGCAGCATCTTTCCACCCTTCTTTCGAGAATCCTATCACTGTAGTCCACGGAAGTGTATACATCTTTTTATTATGATCCGACCACGCTTCACTGTTTACAATATCAGTAATCAGGGCTACACTCTTATTTCCTACCGACGCACGATAATCTTTTCCACAAGCATTATAGTCTTCGGTTGCATAATATAATGCACCTTCACTATTGTGAATTAGCATTAATTGCATTGCTCCCGACCACGAAGGATAACTTGAGGTATACGTTTGCGAGTTCATATTATATTCAGCTCCCCAACCTGCCGAGGTTATAACTTTAGCATCTTTAGGACGATCAAAGAATATTCTGGGAAATTGGGTGTTAGATACCACCCACCCTTCAGGAGTGCCTGATTGAATATCCCAATATGCTAATTCTGAGTCTCCGGGCAACGAAACAGTAATACTTACTTGAGCATTTTCTTCGTAGGTTAAAGTTAATTGCCATGAGAAAGTTATTTTCGCAGTATCACCTATAATATTAGCTTCACAGCCTTTATATACTGCATGCGAAGGGAAGAATTGAGGGTTTTCTCCTTGAGGTCCTTTATATGTCAATACCCATGGAATAGCATTAAGTCCTTGATTGCTTAGAACTTTTTGCCCACTGAGAATAATACTTTTAATATCAAAATTTTTCTTTGCAAAAACTATTTCGACATACTTATTCTTTAGCATAATGCTTGAATCGGTTTCAACAACAGCCGACTTCTCGTTTGCAGTCGCTAAATTAAAACATACACAGAGTGTAAGAATGGTGGGCAAAATCCTCCTTACTATTGTATTGGCTGATAATATATAATTATTTATCTTAAACATAATATTACTATTTAATATTCGGGGTTTGTTAAATTTGGATCTCGGTCGGTCTCTAAGCGTGGAATAGGCCACCACATAAATCTCGGAGCCCAAAATCTATTTTTATCTCTCACGCGAAGTTTCTCTTTATAGGCTTCATAAGAAGGTATATCGTTTAAGTCATGGCGGTCATCAAGTTTAAAATTAGGTATATCGGTTGCCTCAAGACCTTCATATTTTATTGTAGGTAAGGGCTGTCCATAGGTAGGTCCATCATTAAGCATATCACCAATTCCCCAACGGCGTACATCGACAAATAACAATCCTTCAAGGACAAGCTCTACCTTGCGCTCACGACGCACTAGTTGACGCATTTTTTGTTGATTGCCCTTCTTGCTATCAGCAACGACCGGCATCTCGGCACGTTTACGGACAAGATTAATGGCATTATATACGCTCTCGTCGAGTTCATTCAATTCTATTTTGGCTTCGGCATAAGTAAGTAGGACTTCGGCATATCGCATAAGAATGATATTACACGTCTGAGTCATAAGTTGCTCGGTGTTCTCATTAGCATATTTACGCCACAGATAGCCAATACCATTATTTACTACCGATGGTTTATTTGTTGTTACATCTACATTAGCCGAAGTATACCATTTATCTCTACGAGGATAGAATTTAGTCTTTTCATCATAGATATTAAGGATCATCTTCAATGGGAAAGATCCATCGGTATTTGTATAGTTAATTGTATCGCCATGCCCCGACAGGGTAGCATTAAAGCGAGGATCGCGGTTTTCAGTTGGTTTTTTGGGATTATAAAGTGGTGATTCATCAATACGAAGTCCGTCGATACATTCATAAGTGTCTGCAATAATTTGGCTCGGGAAACGCACCGAAGATGCATAGTTTCTTGAGGAATGTCCATAAGATACTGTATGCGTTTTCTTTGTTCCATTAGATGAATACATTAGCTCCATCAACAACTCATTTCGTACATCCGACTTAGCTTGTCCACTAAGATTAAACAAATCTTCAAATTTATTAGCAAGATTTCTCTTGCCTATTACTAGAGCTGTAGCGTCGGCAGCCTCTCTAAAATATTCAGTTCCTTTTCCATCTATGTCAAAGCTGCCACCCAACAGCCCTATACGCCCTATCAAGCCATAAGCGACTGCCTTGTCGACACGTCCGCGCTCGGTTGCCACCCACGGTAGTGAGTTAGCGGCATCTTTCAAGTCGGCTATTAAAAATTTTAATATCTCGTGTTTAGAAGTACGACCTACAGTGTATTGATCAATAGTTACCGGAGCTGTAAAGAAAGGCACATCTCCAAAAGCTGATACCAGATTATAATAAGCATAAGCTCTCAGCACTCTTGCTTCCGAATAATATTGCTTTGCATTTTCACTCATCTGTTCAATTTTGCCTGATGCTCCCGATATTACAGAGTTGGCTCGTGCTACTATTTTATACTCACCACTCCAGAACGTTTGGATTTTACCATTATCGGGGTTTAATGTTCCACCGGCTCCGATTGATGAATTTTCATCTTGTTCGAGCCCATAGGCAGTGTAGTGGTCGAGAACGATACATGCCGGCACTGCCCAGTTCATATCAAAATAAAGGAGTGGGTAGATGCCTGTAACGCCTTCTTTTAATCCCGATTCAGTGGTATAGAATCCTTCGGCATCGTATGATGGATTTTCTCTATCCAGAAAGTCGGAGCAAGAACCAACAGTTAATGCCAGTGCGATAAGTGTGAATATATTTATTATTGTCTTTTTCATCTTGTTTTAAAATTAAAATTCTACGTTGATACCAAAAATAAATGTCTTATTAAGGGGATAGCAACTTGCGCCCGACCCAATAGAATTTTCAGGGTCAAATCCTTTATAGAAATTATTTTTAATAGTTAATAAATTCTGAGCACTTGCATAGATTCTTACATTTGTCATTGTTGCCTTTTTAACAATATTCTTAGGTAACGAATAGCCTAAAACTATATTTTTAAGACGACAATAAGCTCCACTTTTTACCCAAAAACTTGAAATCATATTATTGGGATTAGTTCCATTAGGATCTTCCAATAATATTGGATAAGTTGCATTTGTGTTATCGGCAGTCCAATAGTCTAACTGATGCTTGTAGATTGTATAATTACCTGTCAATGCCCTCGCTCCCGAACCTGCATAGTAAACATCTTTTTTACCTACACCTTGAAAGAAAATGGATAAATCAAAGCCTTTCCAATCGCCTCCAATTGTCAATCCATATTCGTAGCGCGGAGTTGGATTCCCTAGAATTGTCCTATCGTAACTGTCAATTTTTCCATCGGGTGTGCCATCGGCTCCACTTATATCTCTATATTTGATATATCCACACTTTACGTTATTTACATTGCCTCCATAGATTGGCGAACTATTTATTTCTTCCTGTGTCTGGAAATATCCATCGGCTATATAGCCATACCACGAATTATATTGGTCGCCTTCTCGTGTTATGGTGGTAGAGCCTACATATTCCTTTCCATAAAGGTCGATTACTTTGTTCTTAACATCCGACAAGTTTGCCTTTATATAATAATTTACATCGCCTACTCTATCTTGCCAACCAAGATTTAACTCCCAACCTTTATTTCTCATCGACCCTGCATTTTTCCATGGCGCTGTCATTCCGACAAACATAGGCACCGGAAATTGTTGCAACATATTCGTTATATTTCTTATATAATAGTCGAATCCAAATGTCAATCGGTTGCTGAATAATGCACCATCTAGTCCTATATCAAATTGTTTCGATTTTTCCCACGTTATTAATGTATTGGCAAGCTGTATCTGTGCTACTCCTGTAGATAATTCTTTATCAAACCAATAGCCATAATCAGTCAAGCTGCCTATTGAAGATGCATAAGGATAATATCCGTTAATGGCTTGATTTCCAAGCTCACCATAAGAAGCTCGTAGTTTTAAATTGTTAACTATATCTTTAGCTGATTCAAAAAATGATTCTTCCGAAATTTTCCACCCGGCAGATACCGAAGGGAAAAAGCCCCATCGCTGATCGGGACGAAAACGCGATGTTCCATCATAACGACCATTGACCTCTAACAAATATCTATCTTTAAATGAATAGTTGACACGAAAAAAATAAGATAATAAAGCCCACGAATACTTTGCGCTTGAGTTAGACATTGTGCTGGCATCTCCATTAACAAGCTCCTCATAACCTTCGTAGTTATAATTCTTTCGCCCTGCCAGAAGATAACTATAATTCATTTCTTCACTTTGAAATCCCAATAATGCTTTCAAATAATGGTTCCCAAATGTCTTTTCATAAGTTGCTTGCAAGTTGAATTGCTTGGTTATTGATTTTGTGCGTTGTTCTGATTTTGAAGAGCCATAAGTTGGAAATTCGCCCATCGAGACGCCATTCTCATATACTTTATATGGAGTAACAAATGCATTTGTTTCACTGTCATTGCGTTTCCATATATATGCTCCAAAGATGTTCATTCCCTCAAATGGTGTAAGGGTAAGGGTAGCTCGTACGCTGTATTCGGGGGCGGTACTATTTGATGTACTTCCACTCTGCGCCATGGCAATAGGGTTAGTTCCGTTGATTCCATATCCATAAGTACCATCGGCATTAATCCCCGACATTATTGGTGTCATTGTAAGGGCTTTCCCGATTATTGAGGTAGGCGTTGCCATAACAGGACTTTTCACATTTGCTTGACGTATACCTACGTCAATACCTAGTTTTGCCCATTTATTTATTTTTGTATCGGTATTGACTCTTAATGTTGTACGAGAGAAATTATTGTTATCAATTAGTCCTTCGTGTTTATAATATCCGGCTGATGCATATAATGAAATTACATCATTCCCTCCGCTTACTCCTACCGAATAATTTTGCTGCCACCCGCGATCTTTGATTACAAGCCCGCGCCAATCGGTATCATAATAATGTATGTTATCTACTCCTCCATTTTGATATATTTCTATCGTTTTGGGATACAATGGCTCTTGATTTGCATTCACTCGTGCTACATCGACCGACTGCATATATTCAATTGCGTTACATGCTTCGGGTAATGTAGTTGGCGTATTAAATCCTGCATATCCGTTAAATGATACTTTTACTTTACCTTTTGCCCCTCGTTTTGTCGTTACCAGAATTACACCATTCGATGCTCTAGAACCATATATAGATGCCGATGCTGCATCTTTTAGAACTGTAATTGACTCTACTGTATTAAGGTCGATACGATTCATATCGCCTTCTACTCCATCTATTAAAATAAGTGGTGCCGTAGATGAATTTAGCGAGCCTAACCCGCGTATTTTTAGTGAAGCATTGTCGGCTCCCGGTTGACCCGACGATTGCACTGCAGTAAGCCCGGGTACCATTCCTTGTAGGGCAGCCGAAGCCGTCGATACATTTCTTCGCATCAAATCATTGCTATTTACACTCTGCACTGCTCCGGTAAGGTTGGCTTTTTTTTGCGTTCCGTACCCTACTACCACGACATCATTTAATACTATATTATTATCCGACATTGTGATGTCGAGTGTCTTTGTCTTATCGACGTTTACTATTTTAGCTTCATAGCCTATATAATTAAAGCTTAATGATTGTGGGCGGTCTAATGTAATAGTATAATTGCCATCAATGTCGGTGGTCGTTCCTTTCTTTGTATCGGTCGATAATACCGTTACACCTACTAGTGGCTCGCCATCGGTACCTACTACTTGTCCTGTGAGAGTAAATGTAGATGAGGCTGATTGCGAGATGTTTGTACCCGTTTTTTTGACCGATGGAGAAGATGCTCCTTTTGCCGATAATACTACTTGCTTTTCTGTTTGAATCTGATATACTATATGCGTTCCTTTCAATAGCTTAGTCAAAATGCTCTCTATTGATTCATTGGCTGCCGAGAAACTTACTTTTCGATTTAAACCGGGTAATGTGTCGGCATAGAAGAAACGATAATCCGAAGTGCTTTCTATAATCTTGATTGCTTGCGAAATTGTCTTATTCTGTATCGAGACTGTATATTGTGCCGATATAGGCAAGGCTATAAATAATAGAACCATCACGCCTAATAATCTTATAGCGTTTAGATTTAATTTTTTCATTGGTTATTTTTCTATTTGGGTTAATATTGATTCTTTTCCTTCTTTTCTATTTATATATCCATATCGTATCGCCTTCCATAGAATATTTTAATGGATAGGTCAGACTGATTAAATGGAAAATATTTGGTAAAGAATTATTCTTTATCGTTCCGGTAAATGTTACATTGTTGAGCGACTTATCTCTAATCATAATTTTTACTCCATACATTCGCTCTATGGTATGAGATAATGATTCTAACGTTACTCCGTCAAACACGAGGCTGTCGGATAGCCAAAAATCGGCTAACGCAATATTTGACACTGCATCTTTTCGTATTTCTTTATCCTTTATATTATATATTGCTTGTTCGCTGGGGGATAAATACACATCTTCTTTTTCACTCGAAACTTTAACTTTCCCTTTAGCAAGCGTCGTGGTGATATAGCCATCGGCTAAATATGCCTTTACATTAAAGCTCGTCCCTAAGGCTTCTACCTCTACTCCATTACACTTTACTACGAATTTCTTATTCTGATTTTTTGCAACATCAAAATATGCCTCTCCTTCTAGATTCACTATGCGATCGTCGTCGTTATAATTATCATCAAATGTCAACTTCGATGCCGAATTTAGCCACACTACTGTCCCATCGGCTAGTTGCATACTGGCTTTTTGTCCCGATTGTACTTCAAAGCTATATATTTTAGCATCTCCTTCCCATAATGCGGATATATTATCGCCATATAATACTGATAGTAATACGCTGCTACACACAATTGCACATATCGTCGCAACGATTTTAAATCGTCGTATAAACGTAGATTGCATTTTAAATTTACTAGGAATAGCTAATTTTGGAACAGGTGATATTTCCGATTTTACCGACGACCAAATCTCATCGCTCAGCATCTTGTCGATTTCGGCATCTGTTTCGTTCCACACTTTGCGACAATCGCTGTCGGCTTCCGTCGAATGCAGCCAAGCCATAAGCTCAAATCGTTCTTCAATAGTCAATTTATTGTCAAGCGAAGTGGATATTAAATATTGTATTCTTTTTTGTTCCATATTGTTCCATGCCGTTTATATATTATATATCCTCACGCAACAATTTTGGACTACAATAATTCCTCTTTTTTTTAAAAAAATCTAATAAATTTCATTTTAACAATCCCGGAACACTACAAAAAAACCTGTCATATTAATTAACGTTATCTTATATTTAGTGTATTCGCTGTCATAGAATTTGAAACAGCACCTGTGGTTCAAAAGTGGGAAGCCGAAATTATTGCTCCAATGATAAAAACAGAGCCAATCTTAGATTTAAGAAATCCTACGGCTCGATATATTTGTGTTGATACTGTCTTTTCGGATATTGACAATTCTTTAGCTATTTCTTTATTCGACATTCCTTGTTGCCAACGCATCATAAATATTTTACGTCGCGATTCGGGTAACTCTACCAGCAACGATAATATTTTATGCTCAATCGCTTTGCGTGAAAGTTCTTCATCAATGTCGATTTGATATTCTTCGGTGTTATTTGCTTTTTCTACTTCTTCATAACGTCGTTGCACATTACGACTTCTTATCTCATGAAATAACAAATTTCGTGCTATCGCAAATATATAGCCATCTAAATTCCCATTTACATCTATTTTTTCTCTCGAGCTCCAAAGTTGCAAAAATGTATTTTGTGTAATATCCTTCGACAGCTCTTCATTTGTCGACAACTTATATATATAATTATATGTTTTACCTACATAGCAACGATAAATCTCTTCAAAAGATTTTTCATCACCCGATTTAAAGGTTAATATTTCACTCTTGTCAATCATTGATTCAAACAAATAATTATATTATACGCTCTGCAAATATAACGGCAAAATCTTAATAAAGCAATTAAAAAACTATATTAGTAGACTATTTAATAAGACAAATGGAAAATCAATTAACACAAATTAATATATACACGTTACAGCACAGAAATACCGTTGCCTTCTAACGAAGACAACGGCTTATTCTTATTCGTCTACTAGATTCTTATTTACGGATAGAGTCAGAAACACTTAGACGTAAACGTCCTTTTGCACGACGACGTGCTATTACTTTACGTCCGTCAGCAGTTGCCATTCTTTCACGGAAACCATGTTTGTTCACTCTCTTTCTGTTAGATGGTTGGAATGTTCTTTTCATCTTTATATATTTTACGTTATTATTCTTTTATATCACCGTTTCGGGTTGCAAAAATAGATACTTTTTTTAAAATAAGCAAGTTTTATACCATTTTTGCTCAAAAGTTTTGCGTTTTTTACTGATTTACATTACTTTTGTTGTCTAATAATTCGTATTATCATTTATAAAATATTTCACAAACTGTATGATTAATTCTCAAGACATTAAAAACGGGACATGTATTCGCCTTGACGGCAAGCTTTATTTCTGCATAGAGTTCCTTCACGTTAAGCCAGGTAAGGGTAACACATTTATGCGTACTAAGCTTAAAAACGTTGTCGACGGTCGTGTATTAGAACGTCGTTTCGACATCAGCGAGAAATTGGAAGATGTTCGTGTTGAACGCCGCCCTTTCCAATATCTTTATAAAGAAGGTGGCGATTATATCTTTATGAACCAAGAGACTTTCGATCAAATTCCTATAACTCACGATCTTATCACCGGTGCCGACTATATGAAAGAGGGCGACATTGTTGAAGTTGTCAGCGACGCATCAAACGAAACAATCCTTTTCGCCGAAATGCCGGTTAAGACTACTCTTAAAATCACTTATACCGAGCCGGGGCTTAAGGGCGACACTGCTACTAATGCTACTAAACCAGCAACTGTTGAAAGTGGTGCAACTGTAAAAGTTCCTCTTTTCGTTAACGATGGCGAAATAATTGAAATAGACACTCGCGATGGTTCTTATCTTGGTAGAGTAAAAGCATAATCTATAAAAGATTTTTATGATAGAAGCAGGTGCTATTTTTCTTAGCCCCTGCTTTTTTTTTGCCACTTAAGCACCATACAGAAACACTTAAGCTCTAATTCTATACACTTAATCATTCTGGAGTTTTTATATATTGATTTATTCATTCATTATTTATAAATTTGTAGATATATATATAACAAATTACTATGGGACCGAAAACTCTTGTCGCAATAATTGATGATGATATAAAAGCTACCGAAAATCTAAAATCATTATTACTTGATTATCCCGATTTAGATATCATTTGGAATGCAACATCTTTAACCGAAGGTAAAATGATGATTGCTAGTCAGAAACCCGACTTGCTATTCCTTGATATTGAGCTTCCCGATGGTATAGGAATCGATTTCATCAATACTAATAGCTCTCTGCTTAAAAACACTTACATAATTATCTTCACCGGATATTATGACAGCTATTCCGATAATGCGTTCACTCACAACGAACACGATTACGTATTAAAGCCCGTTATCCCTAAAGAATTAGATAAAAGCATACAACGCTTTAGACACACAAATCTTAAAAAGCGAATCTCTTCATCGAAGAACGATATTGAAAGCTCGTGTCTGCCTCCCGACACTTTTGCAACGTTCACTCCAATGAACGAAATTAGAATTGTAAGAATTCCCGAAATAGGATATTTCCGTTACAGCTCTAATCGTCGAATATGGGAAGCCGCTCTAAAAGACCGTACTTTTGTACAGCTCAAAAAAGGGACGAAAGCCGAAGATATATTATCGCTCGATTCTCTATTTATTCAGACTCATCAATCTTATATAGTAAATCTTCGCTATCTCACATTGATTAGTAATGCTAAATGTGTCCTATTTCCTCCTTTTGACATCGATGAAATACTATTAAGTCGTATATTTAAATCCGAGCTTCAGAAAAAGTTTACAAGCATCTAAAAAAAGGTAATTAGCAATTCCCATTATTATCTTATTCCATTTTTATTCTCTTTTTCGCAAATATTACCTATATTTGTGAAAGGAATTTATATATCCTGCTCTATATCTAAATAATTCAACTAATATGACTAATGGAAAAACTCTCCTTCTGATTATTTTAGCATTTATATTATCTAATATCATTTTATTATCGTGTATCCACAATTCTAAAGACGACAATAACAATGAACGCGATAATGCTATTATTGTGGCTCAGCATTTTAGCAATAGCGTTTTTACTAATCCGCAAAATGTTATCGACACCGTTACTGCATACCAAAGCAAAACCAAAGATAGCATTTCATTCTACACCTACGAATTACTCCGCTCGATGAGTTATCTGTGTCTAGGCGATTTCGACAAATGCAATAGTACTCAAAAACATATTTATAAATTCCTCGAACGAAACAATCATCTATGTCATTATCTCGAAGGAGGATATTGGAACAACAGAGCTCTAATCGAACGCTTCACTCGAATGAATATCGACTCAGCAATATCATTCTACAACAAGAGCTATGAGCATTATCTATTAGCCAAAGATGCTATTTATCCTATCGATGTCGCAATCAATCTTGCCGACATATATCGAGATAAGGGCGATCTGGCCAAAGCTGCCAATATATATCAACGAGCACTATTTGTGAACGACTCTATTGGCAAAAAAATTAGCTATAATGAAATTCTTATTGGTCTGGGGCAAGTGTATTGCGACCTTAAAAATTTCGGTGAATCACAGAAATATTTCGACCGAGCTATTACAAAAGTCGACACCATGCCTATCTATTCGAGATTCTTGCTGTATAATTCGATAGGTAACAATTACTATTTCCAAGAAAAATACGACTCTGCCATTGTAGCATTCAAAAAGGCTAAAGCTATATCCACCGAAATGGACAACCCTTATGCCAATGCTATATGTATTTGTAATCTTGGCGAATCTTATATGTTTCTCAACAACCTCGACTCGGCGGCTGCATATCTCACCAAAGAGATGCCTTATTTTAATTCATACATCGCCAACCAAGCAATTCAATCTTACTACGAAAGTCTGATGACCGATTTCTACCTGCGCAAAAACGACCTCGTAAATGCTAATAAATATATTACTCGCTATCATGAAACAAAAGATATTGTTCCTCGTTACCGTGCTATGCACTACCGACGAATAGAACGTTATTATATTAAAATTAATGATTTTCGGGAAGCATATAAATATCAAGTCTTGGCAAAAGGGATTGAAGATTCCATTAGCAATACTCTTATAAATAACCAGATTGCCGAAATTAAATCTCGATATATTCAAGATACCACATTACTTAACCGCAATCACACTATCATAAGCAAAGAGAAACAAATTACTAACCTCACATGGATTAGCTCGATTGTCTTTCTATTACTGTTTGTTACAATTCTACTTATAATTTTCATATACCAAAACAATAAACGCAAAGCCGAGTTGAAAGAGATGGCTAATCGCTCGTCGCTCGCTTCGCTAAGACTGCAAAACATTAGAAACAGGGTATCGCCTCATTTTATATTCAATATCCTTAATCGCGAGCTTACAGTATCTAACGAGGGGGTCAGTAATCTAGTCCTTCTTCTTCGCAAGAACCTTGAATTATGCGACAAATTTTGTATTACATTAAAAGAGGAAATAGATTTTGTAAATACATATATCGCAAATGAAGTACCTTCACTCGGCGACAATTTTATATTAAACAAAAATATAGATTCTAATGTCGATTTAGACAATACTCCGATTCCATCTATGATGATTCAAATCTTTGTGGAGAATGCTATTAAGCATGGACTAAGAGGATATAGCGGCAACAAAAGGTTATATATAGGAATTTGCTCTGACGAGAATAATACGATTATTAAAATCTCTAATAATGGTAACACTCAGCATATCGCCGACCCAGCCAGTAGCACGCATACCGGACTTAAAGTCGTTATGCAGACTATTCAAATTCTCAATGAGAAAAATATAAATAAAATAGACTTAAAAATTAACGAAGTCAATAGCGGAGAAGAAACTGAATGGATAGTAGTTCTGTCGATCCCACACAATTATAATTTCGATATATTGAAAGACTGAAAATAAAAATTGAGGTTGCTTCATCAAAATAGATTATGCAACCTCAATTATTTTATAATTTATCTTAGTACTAGGCGTTGATACTATCTTTATACCAGCTGTATAACGTCGCTACTCCTTGCTCTATCTCCATTTTATGCTTCCACCCTAGCGAATGTAACTTGCTCACATCGGTGAGTTTTCGCATTGTTCCATCGGGCTTTGTAGCGTCCCAGTGTATCTCACCGGTATAGCTGATTGTGGTTTTAATTAGCTCGGCAAGCTGAGATATAGTTATTTCTTTGCCACTTCCTATGTTTATATGGCAATTCCTAACATCTTTATCTGTCCCTTTTACATCGGCAAAGTCGATATTCTCCATCACATACACCGATGCATCTGCCATATCTTCGCTCCATAAGAACTCTCTTATTGGCGCACCACTACCCCATAAATCAAGATAGCCATCATTTATTCCATATTTTGAAAGAATGGCAACCATCTTATCTTGTGGCGCATTTCCATCGACCTTCTCTATCGGACGGCGATTCAAATCATTTTTTATTGCCTCAAAATCGCCTTGCATAAGCAATTTTGAAAGATAGATTTTGCGTATCATTGCCGGCAACACGTGGCTGGTCTCAAGATTGAAATTGTCGTTAGGACCATATAGATTTGTGGGCATCACTGCAATATAATTTGTACCGTATTGAAGATTAAAGCTCTCGCACATTTTCAACCCGGCTATCTTTGCTATTGCGTATGGCTCGTTAGTATATTCTAGTGGCGATGTCAATAGATACTCTTCCTTGATAGGCTGCGGTGCCTCGCGTGGATAGATACAAGTACTTCCCAAAAAAAGAAGTTTTTTAACGCCATGTCTGAAACTTTCGCCTATTACATTCTGCTGTATCTGGAGATTCTGATAAATGAAATCGGCTCGATAAAGCGAATTTGCCATAATTCCGCCCACGTGTGCCGCCGCAAGGACAACATAATCGGGTTTCTCTGCATCAAAAAATTCTTTTACTGCCACACCGTCAAGCAAATCGAGCTCGCTATGGCTCTTTCCTATAAGATTATTATAGCCTTTAGATTTTAGATTATTCCATATAGCAGAGCCTACTAGCCCATGGTGTCCGGCAATATATATTTTTGCATTTTTATCCATTATCGAGAATTTTATTCCTGCGATTTTATTAATTCCAAATCGCTATCTACCATTATATTAACAAGTTGTTCAAAACTGGTGTTGCGTGGATTCCAGCCTAGTTTTTCTTTCGCTTTTGTTGGATCTCCCAGCAATTGCTCCACTTCGGCAGGACGGAAATATTTAGCATCAACTTCCACTATCACTTTCCCGCTCGCAATATCTATTCCCTTTTCATTAAGACCTTCGCCTTCCCATCTTAGTTCGATTCCGGCTCGCTTAAATGCTAGCGTAGTAAATTCTCTTACGGTGTGATATTCGCCTGTGGCAATTACAAAATCTTCGGGAGTATCTTGTTGCATTATAAGCCACATACATTCTACATAATCTTTTGCATAGCCCCAGTCGCGAAGTGCATTCATATTTCCTAAATACAACTTATCTTGCAACCCGGCTACAATTCGTGAGGCGGCTAATGTAATTTTGCGTGTTACAAAGGTCTCTCCTCTTCGCTCGCTTTCGTGATTAAACAGAATACCGTTTACTGCATACATTCCATAGCTCTCGCGATAATTCTTTGTTATCCAGAAACCATAAATCTTTGCACAAGCATATGGACTGCGTGGATAGAATGGTGTGTTCTCATTCTGTGGCACTGTCTGTACTTTTCCAAACAGCTCGGAGGTGCTGGCTTGATAGACGCGTGTGCGTTTCTCTAACTTTAATATCCTCACGGCTTCTAATAGGCGTAGAGTTCCAACGGCATCTGTTTCGGCTGTATATTCAGGAACGTCAAACGACACTTTCACATGGCTCTGCGCTGCCAAATTATAAATTTCGGTAGGTTGTATTTCTTGTATTATACGTATTAATGAGCTTGAGTCGGTCATATCGCCATAGTGGAGGTTCACTAATCGTTTTTGCTTCATATCTCTCACCCACTCATCGAAATAGAGATGCTCTATTCGCCCCGTATTAAAACTACTACTTCGTCTTATTATTCCATGCACTTCATATCCTTTTTCAAGCAGAAACTCTGCCAAAAAAGACCCGTCTTGACCGGTTATTCCGGTTATCAACGCTATTTTATCTCTATTATCACTCATATCGTATCTTTATTATATTTACAAATTTAATCAATTATACCAATATCGCCAACTCTCTATGCTATAATTTGATATGCCTCATCAATGCTGTTAATAGTTAGCTTTGCACAATAATCGTGGAGAACTTCACAATCTTGTGTATGAATATTTTGTCCATTATCATTTAATTGTATTGTTGTCCACCCTAACATATTGGCTTGATAAAAATCTTTTCGCGGGTTATCTCCTATGTAATAAAATTCTTGGCATTGGGGATAGGTGTCTTCAAAATATTTAAAATTCTGAATATTATTCTTTTCACTCCCTATCTCTTCCGAGATTATTATATCTTGGGGAGCTATATATTTATTCAGTCCTAACGATTCTATCTTGTTGCGCTGGGTTTCGCTTCGTCCATCGCTAATCAAAACTATTCTTGTATCGGCGTGTATTTTTAGATTTTCTAATAGATCTACTGTTGGTATGTCTAGTTTTATGTCCGGCTTATGATACCTATATATTTGTAATAATCGGGAAAGGCTGAGATGTGGATATTTCGATAACAGAGCATCAAATTGATTCTCGCCTGCCTTCCACTGCCTTAACAGATAATTATAGTCGGCTTTATCAAGACTGCACTCTGTGCATATTGCCTTAAATGCCGACTTTACATAATCTAATTCTTTATATAGGGTATCATCGAGGTCGAAACCAACAACCTTCATACGCACTGTATTATTTTTTTAATATTTCTTTTAACACGCTTACCACTCTTTCTACATCGGCATCGGTCATCGTTGAGCCGCTGGGCAGGCATAAGCCCTTATTGAATAGACTTTCGGCTACATCTCCTCCATAATATGGCGCATCTTTATAGATGGGCTGCATGTGCATTGGTCGCCACAGCCATCGTGTCTCTATATTCTCGGCATTCATCTTCTGTCGCGCTTCTTCGGGGGTTACTCCGCTTGAAGGGTCGATTATAATACATGAAAGCCAAAAATTAGATTTAAATGAGTCGCTTGGATTTTCTTTTAGACTCACTTGTGGTATATCTTTCAATAGCTCGGAATATAAATTATGGATTTCTCGTCTTCGCTCTACATGCTCGTTTATTACATCCATCTGCCCGCAACCTATTCCTGCACTTATATTGCTCAATCTATAATTATATCCCACTACCTCGTGATAATAATATGGGCGCGATTCTCGTGCTTGTGTGGCATAGAATAGAACACGGTCGGCACTCGATTTATCAGGACATATCAATGCTCCGCCTCCTGAAGTGGTAATAATCTTATTTCCATTAAAACTTAATGCGCCGTAAGTTCCTAGCGTTCCACATTTTTTACCATAATACTCCGAGCCTAGCGCTTCGGCGGCATCTTCTAATACGCGAATATTGTATTTTTTTGAAATAGCTAAAATCTCGTTCATCTTCGAGGGCATTCCATATAGATGTACCGGAATTATTGCTTTTGGATATTTTCCTGTAATTTTTTTTCTGTCTATTATTGCCGATTCTAATGCGTCGGGCGACATATTCCATGTATCAGACTCGCTGTCTACAAATATTGGTTTTGCTCCTTGATATTTTACGGGATTTGCACTTGCCGAGAATGTGAACGATTGACATATTACCTCATCGCCTGCCTCGACCCCTAGCATTACTAGTCCGAGATGCAATGCTGCCGTCCCGGCACTTAACGCTACTACATTATTTGCTCCTAAATATTTCTCCAGACGTGCCTCAAATTCATCTACATTTGGACCCAATGGAACGACCCAGCTTTCTTTAAATGCTTCTTCAATCCATTTCATTTCACCACCACCTAGATGTGGGTAAGAAAGAAAAATTCGTGGTTTCATTATTTTTGTTTTTTTGTCGCACAAAGATACTGATTGACTTGCGCCAAACAAAATTATGATGATTATATTTTTGTAAATTGCTTACCAATTAGCTGGTTGAGTAGCGTTTTTGAGTAGGTACAAAAAAAATTGATTGTCTCACGACAACCAATCCGTTAACCTTAAATCTAATACCATGAAAAACACAGTGCAAATGTAAGTAGTTTTATCCATTCACACCAAATTTTTAAAGACAAAAATAAGCTTCGTTAACAAAGTTTCAAGTTAACCCCGTTTTTACACAATATTTTCAATGGTTATTAACAATATACTTGTCGCTATATTATCCTTTAATCGTAATTTTGCATTCTAATTATGATAAATAAAATAAAATTTGATATATGACACTTGTATTGATGTTTTTGGGTTTAACTCTCTTGCTTATTGGTGCTAATTATCTTGTCGACTCTTCGGTTGCCATTGCTAAGCGGGCTAAAATATCTAATTTCATTATTGGACTCACTATCGTTGGAATGGGGACTTCTGCCCCCGAGCTATATATATCCACTATGTCGTCGATAAAGGGACTTGGTGATATGGCTGTGGGCAATGTGCTTGGTTCTAATATTTGCAATATTTTGCTTATTCTTGGTATCACGGCTTTAATATCGCCGGTAGTGATTGAACGTGCTAATTTACGTCGCGATATTCCGCTTGGTATTATAGTGTCAATACTTCTATTCTTTATTTGCTCCGACTCTTTAATTTTTGGAGCCGATTATAATTCTATTTCTTTAATTGAAGCCGTTATTTTACTCGTTGGTTTTATTTCTTTCTTGATTTATACATTTGTTAAAGGTAAGCAAGCGACTGAAACAGAAGAAGATGTTGCTGCTCCTTCTTTCTTCGACCGCCTTCCTATAATAGCTATTATTCCGCTCACATTATTGTCGCTGGCTGTTTTGCTGTTTGGTGGTAATGTTTTTCTCGACTCGGCTGTGGAATTTGCTAAATCTATTGGTATGAGCGACTCGGTGATAGCTATCACTATTGTGGCTGTCGGAACTTCGTTGCCCGAACTTATTACTTGCATCATTGCGGCTCGTAAAGGAAATTCTCAACTAGCACTAGGCAATGTGCTTGGCTCTAACATATTTAATATCCTCTTAATATTGGGTGTAGCCGGCACAATATCTCCAATAACGCTCAGCAATATTAACTACATTGATTTCTCTGTATTAATTGTTGCGTCAATACTCACTTTTATATTTGCTTTTACTCTTCGCCGTCGTGTCATCGACCGTGCCGAAGGGTTGCTCTTTGTGGTTGCATATATAGCATATACTGCTTATTTGCTAATGCACTAACGCCCCGAATATATTATTCCATAGCCTATTAGCCTGTCATATCTATCTCCCGGGCGACGATAATATGCTCTGGCAAGATATTCATTCACTGTCTGGTAATGATTACCTTCGACTGTCGCTGTCGTCCCGGCATTCGAGCCATTGGGCAACCATACATATTGATAATTATACGAGCCCATTTTGAGCATCATATCCAGCTCATAAAGTCCGGTTGCCGGATTATAGCGCATTGCAGTGTCATCAGAATATATATGATGCGTGAAATCGCCATCAATATACAGTCGTCCGTTATACATCTGTGGGGTTTCGAGCGAAAAATGCACTATCACATAGTCAGCATTTACTTCACTGTCATTCACCCCGCTTTGGCGTATCTTGTAACGTCCGTATTGTGTCTGATCAAACAAATATGGCTCTTCGCGTCGATTCTTATCTGTGTAGAGTGTTACATGATAATAGGGATTGAAATATTGAATGTTAGCGACATTCATTCCAGGATAATTTGTGGCTACCACCTCAAACCGACGAAATTCGTTGCTTGCCTGAAATATCAATTGGCGATTATGCTCATACACTGCACCGCCTTGTTCTATCAGCATTGGACGGGATAACACTACTTGATTATCTTCTCTCGAATTTTGTGTTACAATTAGCTTTAAGTCGTTATACCAATCTTGTATATTATTACTTCTCGTCGACACTTTAACCGTTAATTGCTGATTCTCTCGATTATAATCTATATCGGTGCGCGATGTTATAGTTGAATAAACACTTGTGAGATTCTCACTAACCATAAATCTTGCTTGCAAAAGCACATCTTCGGGATTATCTTCGGGATAGACTTGAATTAAATAATTCCCCGATTTTGTCATTGTCATGTTATCATTGGGCAGATAGAATTGATAATGTACATAATTAGCAAATGTACCGGCAGAATAGCCGAAATCATCAATATTTGCATAATTAAAGCCATCGAGATATTCGCTCTCTACTAAATCTGACGGTTGCCAATCAGAGTTACAGTGAACTAATCGATAGCGCATATAGCGCATATCATTGCTAAGCTCATCAAATTCTACTTTCAATCGGTCATCACCATCGAGATTAAGTATCGGCGGGAAAAACTCGTTACTCTGCAGCCCGAGCCTGAGAGTCTTGAAGTTCGGATTAATAATTTTTGTTTGCGTGTCTTGTTGCTGAGCATTAACACTTAGCAAAGCCACTAAAGACATCAGAATTATCAATGCTGTTTTTTTCATTTTAGGCTCTTGTTTATTTGTTTTTAATTACCACTCTATTGGCTTTATTCCTTTTTCAATAAGATATTGATTGGCTTTTGAAAAGGGCTTGCTACCAAAGAATCCTCGATAAGAAGATAATGGCGATGGGTGTGGCGATGTAATTACACAATGTCTGCTACGGTCGATAAATGCACCTTTCTTTATTGCATAAGCTCCCCACAAGATAAACACGACATTTTCTCTATCTCTCGCAAGACGCATTATCACCTCATCGGTAAATATCTCCCACCCTTTTCCTTGATGCGACCCTGCCTGATGCGCGCGCACTGTCAATGTGCTATTCAACAACAATACTCCTTGCCTTGCCCAGCGTGTAAGATCTCCATCCTTAGGGATTTCTGCACCTAAATCATCATGCAACTCTTTAAAAATATTCAATAGCGAGGGGGGAAATGGCACACCTTCACACACCGAGAAGCATAGACCATTCGCCTGCCCGACATCGTGATAGGGATCTTGCCCTATTATCACAACCTTGACTGCCTCAAATGGCGTGGCATCGAAAGCGGCAAATATTTCATAACCCGGCGGGAAAATATTTCCTTGTTTATATTCTGCTTTCACAAAGTCGGTTAAACGTGCAAAATAGTCTTTTTCAAACTCTTTTGTCAATACCTTTTTCCAACTTTCTTCTATTTTTACATTCATTACACGGTTCTCTTTTTGCAAAGCTACAAATTGTTTATTACTTTTGCCATACGAAAAACTTTATTTAAGATTTTTGAAATTAATTTGCGCCCGTAGTTTAATGGATAGAATAAAGGATTCCGGTTCCTTCGATTGGGGTTCGACTCCCCACGGGCGTACTCTTTACCACTATAACAGGCTGTTAATCAGCACTTGCTTTTAATAAGCTGTTATGTAAACGTTTCATCAAGCCATTTTTTGATGAAATATTTTATGGGATAATATTGCAGTTATCAAAATAAGTAGTAATTTTGCACTACCAAAAACTGCCTTGTGGTGTAATGGTAGCACTTCGGATTCTGGTTCCGCCTGTGAGGGTTCGAATCCTTCCAAGGCAACAAAGAAAAGAGAAACGATTATCGTTTCTCTTTTTGTATTTCTAATTAGCTATCAACTAATCGTTTATTTTTTTTGTTGAGGTTACAAAAATTACAGAATAACTTTTTATGGAATTAAAACCAAGCGAAAACCGAGATATTTGAGGCGATAGCCAGTGTTGCGGTTGCCGTAGCTACGATTTGACACTCGGTTATTCCTTGCGTTGCTAAGCCAACCACCACCACGCACAACGTAGTAATAGCCATTTTTAGGACCTGCAGGATTGGTTTTAGGATATACAGTATAACCACTATACCAATCATTGCACCACTCACTCACATTGCCACTCATATCATAAATACCCAATTCATTAGGTAACTTTGTGCCAACGGGATGGGTTTTCATGTCGCTGTTTTCATAATACCAACATACTTGATTCAAATCCTGACTTCCCGCATATTTTGTGCGAGCAGACGTGCTACCACCACGAGCGGCATATTCCCAATGAGCCTCGGTTGGGAGTAAAAACTGCTTTCCAGTAAGTCGGTTGAGTTCTTGTATAAAGGCTTGACAATCATTCCAACACACGTGTTCTACAGGAAGATTATCTCCTTTAAATATACTTGGATTGTTTCCCATTACGGCTTTCCATAAGGCTTGCGTTACTTCATGCCTTCCTATATAATAATCGTTTAGCTTCACTTTGTGAACCGGAGATTCGGCTTCATACGCATCGCCAGCTTGCTCGGCTGTGGCTCCCATGTTAAAGGTACCCTCTTCAACATAAACCATATCGAAGCTCACACCTTTTACAGTAAAAGTTTCAGATCGCACAGTTTGTGCATTCTGTACACAGCTATCAGCCAATAAAGCCAATAAAATAATAAAACCCGATAGAGCTAAATTTATTTTCATAATATATTAATTTTTGGTTAATCAGCATATAGCCTCAGGATTAGTAGAATATGTTCTCTAACTCATATACTTTTCCCACCATTGCATAATTTGTAAATATAAATACAAAGATAAAATTAAATTTTACGAAACGCATGCATTTTATTCCATTACTTATCACTTAGTCTATAAATATATACTTATATATCTAAAAAAAAGGTCTCTGAAAAGAGACCTTAGAGCGGAAGACGAGGCTCAAACTCGCGACCCTCAGCTTGGAAGGCTGATGCTCTATCAACTGAGCTACTTCCGCAAATTATGGTGGGCAAAGATGGATTCGAACCACCGTAGGCGTAAGCCAGCAGATTTACAGTCTGCCCCATTTGGCCACTCTGGTATTTGCCCTTTCCTTAAATGCGTTGCAAAGGTAGAAATTATTTTTTTAATTTCAAAACAAATTCACACATTTTTATGGCACATTCTGCACATTCCGAGCCCTTATTACCTAGCACACCACCTGCTCTATCGAGTGCTTGTTGCTCATTTTCAACAGTTAAGACTCCAAAAATCACGGGGATATTTTCTGTTGCATTTATATGAGAAATTCCGCTTGTTGCACTCTCGCACACATAATCAAAGTGTGGTGTGTCGCCACGAATAACGCAACCAATAGCAATAACAGCATCTACGCTCTTGCTTTTCACTAGTTGCGAAGAGGCAAAAGTAAGTTCTACCGTTCCCGGCACATTGTAAACATCAATATCATCTTGATTATATCCAATATTTTTAAGTGTTTCAATTGCGCCATCTCTCAATGCGTATGTTATTTTAGGATTCCAATCGGCTACTACAATACCGATTCTAAGTCCGGCAATATAAGCCGGTAGTGAATTACTCGATTCTTTTGAATGAAGTTCGGTTGACATATTTCTATTTTTTAGTTTTATTTTCTGGAATTATAAAGTCGGTAGTGATATAGTCCACTCCCAAATCAACAAATTTCTGATACATTTCAGGGGTGTTTGCACACCACACATTTACTTTAAGGCCTTCGTTATGGAACGTTTCTACGAGCTTGGTTGTATCCATATCGCAACGTATATCAATATCTAGTCGATGTTCTTTGCAGAAGTCAACCAGATGTTCCCACTTGTTGCCTGTGAGCAGCTGTAAATTCATCGTGGGGTTGCTTTTGCGAATTTCTGCCAGCACACCACGCATAGATGTTAATATCACAGCTTTATCTTTCAGCCCTTTGTATTCTAAAATACGTATTAGTTCGGGTATTCCATCATAACAATATTGGTCGGGGTTGCTATTGTTTGAATAGATGTTATTACACCATTTCAATTCTATCACCGGAAAACAACCATACTTGTTACATATATCTAAATATTCTTCTAGCGAACATATATTTCCTTCATAATATTTCCCATCTCGTCGCACTTGTGTTAATGGAACACGTTTTAGATAGTCAAAATCTCTATTTGGAATACTTATTGAGTCGGCATTAAGTCGCGAAAGTTTATCATCATGCGAAATTACGAATTTTCCGTCTTTTGTAACTTTCACATCACATTCAAGCCCGTCAAATCCTGCCATAGCTCCATTAATAAAAGCCGAACGAGTATTCTCGACGCCCCAAATCGAGCCTCTATGCCCCACTGTGAGCTGTGCCGTTGCTAGTAGGCTGGTAGTCAGCACTACCACTAATACAAATAATTTTTTCAACATATTCATTATATCATTCTTTGGCTTCTCTATGAGTAGTTTATCTATCTCGTTCACTTCATTGGTGGCACCTAGTTTCACGGCTAGTAGTCGTGCTGTATTAAGCAGTTGAACTCCTGTGTCGTGGCGATTAAATAGATGAATAAGAGATTTAGCCAGATTAATTGTTATTCGTAGATAACGTTCATCTTTGGTTTCGCTAATCTTCTGCAAATAGCGCAACGCTTTTGTATAGTATTTTACCGAATCACGATATTTTTCCATACTTTGGAGCAAATCACCTTCTCGTTGCAGGCTGTCGATCAATTCAGTAGCTACTTTCGATCCTCCGCTCGACAATTGAGCTAAATAGGTGGTGGTTGCCACTTGATAATGAGCCAACGTATTTATTTGCTTTAACCTTGATTTATATATATAGGTGGTGGCAGACACTGCTTCGACTAATGCTTCGGCAAACCGTTGTTCGTTTTTCTTTGCAACCTTTTCAAGTATTTTCTGAACATACGAGAGCTCTTTCTCGGCACATTCGCAAGCTCCTTTATCATTATGAACCATTGCCAAGCTATACATTGCCGATACGGCTATGCCTATAAAGTTTTCGCCTTTTTTATCGGCAAATTGGAATAATTGATGTAGTAAATCGTTTAGGCTAGCTAATGCGCTATCTAAATTATTCGACTCTACTAATTGATAAATGCGCATCAACTCAATAAAATACAATTGTATCTTATCATCGACAAGTCTATTTGTATCGCTTAATACTTGTTCTAATATTCTAATTCCATCATCATTGCTTCCTTTCATTATTAAGGACAGTCCATACCATCTTAATCTTTCGCTAGATAAAGGCTTATCGGCAATTAAAGCAATTGCGTCCTCATCGGTCATTGCTACATCGTCTATTGTAACGCTAATAGCCGAACGTGGAAATGCTACTAATGGTGATAATTGTTTCATGATAGAATTGTATTTATGATTAATTACTCATTAAAACGTTCTAACGCTTCCTTAAGTTCTGTCTCTTTAACTGTTGCAAAATCGCCGGTTACTACATTTGTCGCATTATCGGCACTCGCTGCAAATTGCAAAGCATTGCGTATTACACTATCCCATACATCAGGAGCGACTTCTTTAATATTGGATAGCGTGATATTATTTAATAATAAACCATAAGCCACGCCTGCCACAAATCCCGACTTCCACCCCAACGATGGAACATCTTTCGATGTGCAATTGTCAATAACCATCTTTTGAGAAGAGGCATAGTGTACTATCTCTCTATTCGACGATAAATATACAAAATTAGGACAATAAAACTCTACTTTATCTCTAAAAATTGTATCCGACGACTTTTCTCCAAATAGATTGGATATATCATCGGAATCGGCTATAACAATATTTGATACTTCTAAGTTTTCTAATATGGCTGTCATCACTTTTGTTATCCTGAAATTTAAATCGCGATGAAAGCCGGGAAGATAGATTATTATTGCCTTGCGCTCTTGTGCATATTTTATAATTTCAAACAGTCGCTCTCTCAAAGCATTGTCGACCGAATAGAATGAGCCGAATATTATTATGTCATCTTCATCAATTCTTGGCCACACTACATCAAATCGATCTTGTGGATAGTTGTCATATCTTACTCGCCCGGTCTCATAAATTATTGAATTTGCTGTCGTTCCTTCGGTAAATCTATCTACCGATCTGGTATTTACTCCATTACTCTCAAGAAAATCGACTATCCTATCGCCTAAATAATCGGCGGCGCATTCGCTTATAAATGTAGTATTAACACCCACATTCGCAACCGACGCTGTAGCATTAAGAATACGACTGCCCGGAAACCCCATTAATGGTGCATTATTTTCAAAGATGATATCGTAAGACGATTCACCTATTGCTATAATTTTACGCATATATTTTTTATAATTTACGGCTCTTCTCGCCTAGATACCCGCCATGATGGCGTAAGGCATAATCGTGTGTGGTAAATCCTGTCTTCTCCATCGTATTAACCACTAGCACATCACCTATTACGGTCATCATCGTTGTCGAAGTGGTGGGCGTTAACCCAAAAGGACACACTTCGGGCGCACCTCCCGTGTATAGACTTACATCTGCCATCGAAGCAAGCTCGCTCTTATCATTTCCCGTGATTACAATGAAACGAATATCGCTATATAGATTACGCGCTAACCTTACTAGCTCGATTATTTCACACGTTTTACCCGAATTAGAAAGCAACAGCATGACATCATTAGGCTGCAAAATCCCCAAATCGCCATGTTGCGCCTCACTTGGATGAAGACACACTGCCGGAGTGCCTGTCGATGCAAATGTAGTGGCTATATTCATTGCTATTTGTCCGGCTTTGCCCATTCCTGATGTTACTAGTTTGCCTCCTTTTTTATGCACTTGCTCTATAATTATATTTATAGCTTGCTCGTAACCATCTGTTATAGGTATATTCAATACTGCACGGCTTTCATGCTCTAGAATATTTCTCATAGATTCTTTAATATTCATATCGCTATATATCTTTATTTTTTTACTCTTAATTCTCGTTCCTCAAATTTATTTAAGCCTTCTATCCAATCTTCCGACAATGGTGCGGAGGTTTGATTCTTAACATCAAAGCCTACCATAATTGTGGAACAACAGCACTTAACACTACCGGTGTGCTTATTAATCAATCGTTGAAACATTTTAAAACTACTTGTATGAATCTCTACTACCTGCGTTTCTACCTCTATTTCTTCGTAGAAAAACATCGGCGCAAGAAAATCACAATTTATATTTGCAACCACTATGTCTACCTTGTCCCAATCTACACTACCTCCTTTTACTGCAGTAAAATAATTTGCTTTTCCCAAATCGAAAAATGAAAAATAGATTGAATTATTAACGTGTCCCAGTGTATCTACATCATTAAATCTAATCTGTATAGGCATCGAATGATGAAAGGGACAATTACTCTCACCGGCTTTTACATCCTGTTTTTTTTCTTTTGCTTCCGACATGGCTTCCGTTTATTTTATTATAATGTCTTTTATTATTTCTCTATCTACTATCTCATTTAATGCTTTTATCAGCTTGCTCTTGTGCATCAGTAGCTCGTTTCGCAAAGCTGCCGACGATAAATAGACTATCAACTTCCCATCTACAATATATCTATTCACTGTGTATCTATTCACTGCTGGCCCCACAACATCATTCCAATGCATAATGATGCGTTGCTCATATATCTTTGTGTCTAGATGCTCTTCTTTTAAATACGATGTGATAATCTCGCCCACCGATTGCGCTTGTACCTTTTTCATAATTCTAATGTATTATTATTATTATCGGCACATTCGCCATTCTCTACTGTAAATATTTTATAACTGTAATCACCCGAACGCTTTATTATCTCATCGAGATGGGTGCGGTCGGTGTCGGTGATGAAAATCTGCCCAAAGGTGGGATTCGATACTACCGAAATTATATTTTCAACTCTCGATGAATCTAACTTATCAAATATGTCATCGAGCAACAATATTGGCGTGATGCCACTATGTGATTTAAGAAAATCAAATTGGGCTAGACGTAACGCTATTGTGTAGGTCTTACATTGCCCTTGCGAACCTACCTTTCGCATCGAATAGTCATTTAGCTCTAGCTCTATGTCATCACGATGAATACCCGCTGTGGTATAGCCTACTATTGCATCTTTTGCTCTTCTGCTATTTAAAAGACTTTGCATGGGGCTATCCGACAGCTGACTTTGATACTGCAACTTTACATTCTCGCTATTTCCCGATATTGAAGCATAATAGCTGTGAAATATGGGGGCGAAATCTTGTATCCATTTATTTCTGAGAATATAAATGCTATCGGCCGATTCACTCATTGCATTCTCTACACTCTCATATAATATGGAATCGCTAATTCCTTGCTTAAGCATTGAATTACGCATATCCAGACATTTATTATAGCGTATGAGATGAGCCAAATATTCTGAATCGCTCTGCGAAATAATTAAGTCGATTAGCCGGCGACGCTCTTCACTTCCGCCTCTTATCAAGTCCCAATCCATAGGCGAAACCATAACTACCGGAAGCAGACCTATATGCTTGCTCAATCGCTTATATTCTTTACCATTGCGTTTAAGCGTCTTGCGCTTGCCTCGCTGAATACCAAGCGACACTTCTTCTATCTCGCCTTTACGGGTATAGCTGCCTTGCAACATCAAAAAATCTGAATCATAACGGATTGTCATAATGTCGGGTTGGTTGCTAAAGCTCTTACAGAAACTCAAATAGTATATTGCATCGAGTAGGTTTGTCTTACCCATTCCATTCTTGCCGGTAAAGCAATTCACTTTCTCCGAAAAGTTTAATCTTGCTTCGGCAATATTCTTATAATTTAAAATAGATATGCTTTTGAGTATCATAACTGCAAAAATACTTTATTATTGGCAAATAAGCATATACTTTCCTCGCTATTTTTATTTCAATAGGTTAATTTGCACGTTTATTGTTAGTAGCCAAGATAAGTTTTTATTGTCTCTACATATTCTCCAAAAGCGACTCGACCAATCGCTGTAACCTTACAGCTTGTGCATGGCTTGCGACCGACAAAACTCTTGGTTACAGTTATATATCCTGCCTTCTCTAATTTGTCGAGTTGCACGCTTAGGTTACCGGCCGTCGATTCTGTCTTGTCTCTTAAATATGTAAATTCTGCACTTTCAAGCGACATGAGAATACTCATAACGGCTAGCCGTAGCTGTGAATGTAATAATGGATCAAGCTCTTTCACGTCGACTTTGCCATAAAATTATATGACCTGGTATTATATCTATTATTATAAAACAAGCCGCAAAAACTAAAAGGACATCAATGCCTTGCACATAAAGCATTATCATCGATACAGCGATGCTTAACGATGCCGAAATCCAGAATACCTTATACCGTAATAAAAAACCCGTTATTGCATTACCTATCGACATTATTAGAACTATTATCATAAAAATATTCCACCACGAATTACTTTGATCAATAAACGATAATACCGAATAACAGAATCCTATTGATCCCAGAAAAATCCAAATGGCCTTTATTGCCTTGTCGATTATGGTGGTTGCCATCGGCTTCGACTTTTTCCTATTAAAGAGAATTATTAAGTTGACAAACGGAAGTAAAAACCATAAAAAAGACCAATTATTATTTGCGGTACTACTAACTAAATACCACACAACAATTGAAAGTATCGTTGTGGAATACCCCCACACAAGAAATGGCACAGCTGTGCGTTTCTCTATTCGTGCGCGCGATGTGGCTATCATCTGCGTGATTATTGCTAAGCTCTCGGCTTCACTGATTTTCTTTTCTTCCATATTATGCAAATTTACAATTATTCAATGTTATATCAATAGATGATTTGATAAAATTTATTATTTACTTTGAACTTTTACCGACTCTCTTATAGTTTCTTTCTCTATATTTCTCTTTGAACTCTTAAATTTTTTACCCCACGAGGTATTAAACGACACATTTATCCATACTAGATTCTGCGGACAATTGGTATAATATTCTCGAGTGTAACCGGCATTGGCATTCAAGTCTTTCGATGTAATATGAAAATTATTGTTCAGCGGATTTGTTACTCCGGCGGTGAGGTTAATGTGCTTGAAGGCATAACCGACACCAAATATCTGCAGATTCCATGTGTTATAGCCGTTGTTTGTCTCTATATTTTCGCCCCATAGACGGTTGCGATTTGTGCTGAGTTTTGCCATGGCAAACCATCGCTGATAGGTGAAAAAAATATCTGCCGAACCATAAAATTGGTTGTAACTGTGTGTATAATTTTCTCCACGGCTGTCATAGCGGGTCCAGCCTAAAGTCCCTGATACTTTTAAAATATTTGCTATTAATTGAACCGAAAATTCGGCGTGGGCATCTAGATGTTGCCAAAATTTATGATTATCATAGCTTTTCAAAATTTTCGCTGATTTATCTACTTCTTTATAACTCATTATTGCGCCCGGAGCATATTCGTATGCTGCAACTAATTTACATGTAATTCGTGGATTATAATATTCATATTCAATACGTGGCGAATATATTTGAAATGGCTTTAAATTCTTATTCCCTTGCACATATTGAAACTCATCTATTTGTTGCTTCAATGGATATATTTCGTTTGGTGATGGCAATACCGTTTTTGTGTTGGCTTGAAATTTCAATGTCATCGTTTTGCTTGGCGTATAGCGTAACATAATTATTGGATTTACAGAGAAGTGAGAATAATTGTTATTATCGCTTTCATTATGGTTGCTGTATAATTTGCCGGTTAAGCCTACCGAATATGAAATCTTATCGACCTTTTGTCGCCAGTCTAAAGACATTGATGGTGTGAGATCGTAATTATTAAATATATTATGAATTGAATTGCTATATTCTGTGCGTGTCCATAGCTGACTATAGTTGGCACTTGCAGTAAAAGCTCCTATTGTAAATTGTTTTTCATAAGATACTTCGGCAAATAGCGACTTATCTTTCGAGTCTATCTTGCTATTTACTAACGATGCGCCATCTACGATATAGTTGCGCTGCGATTCTGTTGAACTATAAGTAAAGCTGGCATTGCTATAAATAGTTTGCGTGGGAGATAATGAATATTGTAAATAAGCATCAACAGTGGGGGTTAGCGATTTGCTGGGATTATTGTCGATAATCGTATTATACTTGTCATTTGCGCCTATTATTCCACTTATTTTATTCGATTCATCTTTATGGCTGAAACGCATTTCTAATGAAAAAAGCATCTTTTTGGGTATGAAATAATTATAATACAGCTTCCCTTTCTGTGTTATGTCGTGATTTAGCTCCGGTGTGCCTATTTCACTACGCTTTATTTCTTTTCCATCGGCTAATCGAAATTGTTCTTCATTATCTCGCCACACTTTTATATTCCACATGGGATTTGTTGAATATTGAGCTCCAAACTCACTTTTGTGTAAATGCACAGATGTTGCTAAAGAATAGTCGCCCCACCCTTTATAAACTCCTTGAACTGCATTTATATTGAGTACTCCGCCCGAATTCCGCTTTTTTACAATAAAATCTAACACGGCTTCGGC
Organism: Muribaculaceae bacterium; assembly: GCA_028689665.1. Lineage (GTDB taxonomy): Bacteria > Bacteroidota > Bacteroidia > Bacteroidales > Muribaculaceae > JAQVCR01. The sequence goes on along the minus strand of JAQVCR010000002.1, from coordinate 51,060 downwards.
TTCGCCATATCTTAGCGAGGGATCTTTAATATATTCTACTTTGGTAATATCCTCTTGCGTTAACGCTTGAATATCTGTTACCGTGGCAGGACGTCCATTAATGCGAAGTGAAAGGTTACCTCTACTTAAAAGTCCAATTCCGTTATTTATTGGATCTACACTTAACGTGGGGATCTGCATATTTGACAACAATTGTACCCCGTTCTTCGATACTGCTCGTTCGCTTTTTGTGGGTAGATACACATCTCTATCATTCTTATGTATCACCGGCGTTGCTCGTATCGTTACTTCCTTTAGCTGCTTGCTAAAGATGGTATCATTTGTTTCTATCAATTTGCTTGGCGTTATCGAATCGTTGTTTGCGACATTTTGTGATTGCATTGTTGAGAACTCGGTGCTACACGATATTACTCCTATTAACAATGCTGATATTAATTGATTAGTCTTCATAAAGTTGTTTGTTTCATAAACCATAACTGCAAAAAAATTTGTCGCTTTAGCTGCGCAAACTAAATTGACGATGCAAATATAAAGTAGTTTATTTTATAAACCAAATAAACTGAATCTTTTTTTATTTTTTTCTTTAAAATTTAATGCCTACATACTAACTCATAACTTAAAACCTTAGTATCGGCAACATTCTTAATAGTTTTTATCCCCACCCTGCAATAATCGATAAAATGTATACACAAATTATTGATTCGTGCTATTGCATATACCCGACAGTTATTTAACTTTGTCTAAAATTATTTATGTATGTATTTAGAAAAAATAAGCACTAATAATGATTTAAAATCATTATCAACCGACGAGCTAAATTCTCTCAGCGACGAGATTAGACACTACTTACTTAAGAAATTGAGTGAGCATGGCGGGCATATTGGTCCAAATCTTGGTTTTGTCGAACCTACCATTGCGCTTCACTATGTGTTCAATTCGCCTTCCGATAAATTTGTTTTCGATGTATCGCATCAAAGTTACACTCATAAGATATTAACAGGTCGTAAAGAGGCATTTATGTTTCCCGATAAATACGACGATGTGTCGGGATATACCGAGCCGAGCGAAAGTGCGCACGATTTTTTCACTATCGGGCACACTTCTACTTCTGTGAGCTTGGCTTGCGGACTTGCTAAAGCTCGAGATGTGAAAGGCGACAAAGAAAATATTATTGCAGTCATCGGTGATGGCTCACTTAGCGGAGGCGAGGCTTTTGAAGGTCTTAATAATGCCGCCGAGCTAGGCACAAATATGATTATCATTGTTAACGACAATCAGATGTCGATAGCCGAGAATGCCGGTGGTATGTATCGCAACCTGAAAGAGCTGAGAGACTCCAACGGTAATGCACCATGCAATTTCTTCAAAGCTATGGGACTCGATTATCGCTATGTAGCCGATGGAAATAACATAACCGATTTAATTAAAGCCCTCAACGAGGTGAAAGATTGCGCCCACCCCGTAGTGGTTCATATCAACACTCTCAAAGGAAAAGGTTATGCTCCTGCCGAAGCCCACAAAGAGGCTTATCACTGGGGATTCCCGTTCGACATAGCAACCGGCGAATCTAAAGTAAAATTTGACGACGACTATTCCGATTTCTTTGCCAATTTCATTCTGGATAAAATTAAAACAGACCCTGCTGTAGTAGCTATCACGTCGGCTACTCCTATTATTATAGGCTTCACGCCCGAGTTGCGCAAACTTGCCGGGAAACACTTTGTCGATGTTGGCATTGCCGAAGAACACGCTGTTGCATTCGCTTCGGGGATAGCTAAAAATGGAGGGAAACCGTTCTATGGCGTTTATAGCACATTCATTCAACGTGCCTACGACCAGCTATCGCAAGACTTGGCAATCAACAACAATCCGGCAGTAATTAATGTGTTTATGGGTTCTCTTGCCGGAATGACCGACGTTACTCATCTTGGGTTCTTTGATATTCCGCTTATTAGCAATATCCCTAATATCGTATATCTTGCTCCAACATGCAAAGAAGAATATCTGGCAATGCTGGAATGGTCGTATCTGCAAAATTCTCACCCGGTAGTCATTCGTGTTCCTTCTAATGTCGTGATTTCGGGCAAAACATTCGACACCGACTACAACATTCTTAATAAATATCAAATCGACCGTAATGGCTCTAAAATAGCAATTCTTGCACTTGGCGGATTCTATCAACTCGGCGAGACTGTGGCTGATGCGCTAAAAGAAAATCACGGAATCGATGCCACATTAATTAATCCTCGATTCATTACAGGCACCGACAATGAAATGCTCGAAATGCTAAAAGCAAATCATAGTGTCGTTATCACTCTCGAAGATGGAGTGCTAGATGGTGGATTTGGTGAAAAGATTTCTCGTTATTATGGCAACTCGGATATGAAAGTACTGAATTTCGGGGCTAAGAAAGAATTTGTCGACCGCTTTGATGTCAACAAATTCTTCGCCGACAACCACCTAACAGTTCCACAAATAGTAGCCGATACAATACAACTGCTCTAAAGAAATACTCCTGATAAATAATGCCTTCGTTGTCAATCAATCGACACGAAGGCATTTTATATTAATAAAACTCTAAGCAATTACGTAGGCGTGTCGAGGCGAAAAACTATGCGAAATATACCGTCTTGATAGCGAGTGCTGGAAATACGGAATGCGCCTATTTCTTTAGTATTAGCGACATGCGTTCCCACACACAGACATTCGTCATAATCACCAATTTTTACTATCCTTACCATTTCGCTTGCATCGTCGGGCAATCGCTCCATATCAAATCGAGTAGCCACTTCACCCTTCGTTGCAAATTCCATTGTTATATCTATATTCTGTGCAATTATTTCATTCACACGATTTTCCACTTCTGCTATTTGTTCTGCGGGAAGGGCTATAGGCATTGCATAGTCGCATTTGCTCTTTTTACGCTCTATATGGCAGTTAACAGCCCGTCCGCACCCCCACATTTGTGCCATTGTACCATTTAGTATATGCTCGGCAGTGTGCATCGGTGGATATTCCTCTTTGTTATGCTCGTTAAGTGTAATGTTTTGTTCCATTTGATAATATTTATATTTACAAAAATAGTCAAAAAAAATCCTACTCAGCAAAGAGTAGGATTCTTTCTTAATAATTAAACTATCTATTTAATTTTGTCGGCATATTTTGTTACTAGATATTCCGAATAGTCTTGTAGACTTACACTATGGGGGGTCGTTTCTATATTATCTTTGGTCTTTGCATTCACCCAGCTATTTTCAAATTGAGTCATCGTTTCATCAAATTTCTTCTGATTAAATTTCTTTTTAGCTACCGTAGCACTAGTAACGGCATCTATATATTTGCTCCATCTTTCGGCATAATAGTTTTTCACTAGTCCTGCCCATGTACGGCTGGCATAGTCATTTAGCCTTCCGCCCCATGTCGTGATTAGATTCCTTGCATTTTTCTCATAGTAATCTTTAATCTCGTCATTTGAACCCATATTACGAGCCTCGGCAATCCATGTATCAAGTGAAGTGCGAGAATGATAAGTATTAAGCGAATCTAAATCATTAAGAATTTCAAGCATCATTGCGCCACGAGCTTTAAGAGCATATACATCGTGTGCCGAATATGCACTGTCAAATTGAGTTTTAACCTGCAAGAAATGATTGCCAAGCACTTGTCGACCTACGATTATCAGATCAAGTTTCATTGCATCTCGGCTGCAATCATTTACAGCTGTCAGCTTTTTCCACACACCGTATAATAATTTATTATCATATTCATTTCCGGTTCGCTTGTCTTGATTATTTTTCATTACCGGGCGAAGATTTGGCAATATACCCAGTGTTCGCGGCACTTGAACATAAATATCGTTATAAAGTATCTTCCACGCTTCTTGTGCCTCTTTCGACACCTTGCCTACATGGCGATTTGCTAAAGCCTCAACCATCTTATCTTCGGGAATATTTATATTCCACGCCTTTTCAAATGTTACTTCATAAGGGAATTGTGCCACATCAAGTCCTTCTAGAGTTGAGCCTATACCTTCAAAGTTTTTACCACCTTCAATCAAGGCTGTATCTAGGCGACTCATACTCTCTTTCACATTTCCGGTAATTGTGGTATTTCCGCCAAAATTTCCTAGATAGCACCATATATATGGTTGATTATGAAATTTATTAGTCTTCTTCCACAATTCTGTTTTCTCACAGTGATAATCCAGAAGTATCATCTTATTTTGTGGCACACCGGTAAGCAATGCTTTTATTCGCGGTGATGTCCAATCTTTTCTATCGTGATAGAACATCCATGTCATTTGCATCCATTGTGCTTTATCATCTGCCGCTGTTAGTGTTCTGAACATATTCGACGACACTTTTTTAAGATATTCAGGCTCCCAACTTGGTGGGTCTACTTCATTAAAGGGGTCTACTCCATAGATATGGTCGGTACCGAAAAGCTTGGTCTGCTCGGTAATATAGAGCTTTTGAATCTGTGCAAATAATTTTTCTTCAGGGTTAAGAAAGTGGCAACGATATTCATCGGCAAAGCCTGCCCATTTTCCCAAATATTTTATATTTGCATCAGGATACAGTTCAGTTAGTTTTGCCGGCACATGACCTGCAAAAGCCGGAAGAACCGGTGTCATATTAAATTCTCGCTCGCGTGTCAATATTTTCTTTTGTAATTCTACTTGGTTATCAAGCCATTCCATTGGCAATGCTCCATTCCAACCATCAATATTTGCCATGCGATGCCATGGTAGATATGTAGGACCTGTGAAATATGAGCGTATTTCTGTATCTGTCATACCCAATTTACGCCACACTTTATACCACACTGCTTCTTGTCCGGTAATGGCAAGCGGCATATTAATACCATTAAGAGCCATCCAGTCGATCATTCGCTCCCATTCATTCCATTGCCAGAAAGGCATTGTGTAGCCATAAGTGCAATAATTCAAGAAAAATCGTTTTGCCACCTTAGCATCAATGGTAATCTGATCTTTAACTATCGGCAAAGTTGCCGGTAATTCTACTGCTATATCATTATACCACGATACTGTTGTCATACAGAAATAACGCAAATAATAATTTAGACCCATCGCCATTGAATTGGCATTATTTCCACTAATTTGGATTTTGCCTTCTTTTGTATCTTCGAGTACGAATCTATCTACCGGCGAGGAAATTTTCTTAAAAACAAATTTCTCTGATACCTGTGGTATTATACGTTGCGTTAATGCCTTTGCTGTGTTCACGTCATTTGTCTTGGCAAATGCACTGAAACCAACAACAAGACATAAAAAAATAATTACTAAATTTCTCTTCATGATAAATAATTTGATATTATATTTTTATATATATTTTCTTTTTATAGAGAGCATATCCCACAATCCAATTTAATAGCAGGAATAATACTGAATACATAAACGAGCCGAAGTAATCGCCAAATAGCGGCTGAAGAACTGCGTTAAACGAAATATCGGTAAAGCTCCAAAAACGAAACAATTCGCCTAATATGTAGCTTAACACGTAGAGTGCTAGAGGATTAATTCCTATTACCACAAAGAACGTTGTCCATTTCTTATATCCTTTTACATCTATTACATATAGTAATGCGCCAAATGATAACGCTGCTACTCCACTTGTTACAAGTACAAATGAGGGCGACCAGAGTCGTTTGTTGATAGGACAGCCATAGCTTAACAGCCACCCTATAAATAGCATTGCTACACCGGCTAAGAACAGACGTATCATCTTTTGGTCATTATCCTTCATTTCGATTATTGCTCGCCCACACACAAATCCGAGCATTACTTGTGCAGTCGCAGGGATTGTGCTTAGCACGCCTTCGGGCTCTACAAATTGCTTTCCGTGCATATACATGTGGTTCACGCCAAGCACTGCATTGTCGACTATCGACATTATATTGTCGGCATTTTTCTCAAATCCATTGCCAAATACTTGTAGTAGTAAATACCCGGCAAGCATACCTATTGCCACTTTAAGAAAATGCTTATGTGGAATGAATAATGCAAAAATTGCTGTCAAGCCATAGCATATACCTAGGCGTTGCATCACTCCTAATATTCTCATATTCTCCCAATCGTTCCACACTCCGCTATCACATGAATTTACCAGCCATTTCATTGTGATACCAATTAAGATAAGCAAAAAGCTGCGTCGCAATATTTTAGTTAACGACAATCGCCAATCAAAGTTGAATTTGCGCAACGATATATATGTAGATATTCCCATTAGAAACATAAACATAGGAAAAACTAAGTCGGCTGGATTTAATCCGTCCCATTTTACATGACGGGTGGCGACATATCCAAATCCACATGCTCCGGCATTATTTACTATTATCATTCCGACAATAGTAATACCTCTAAGCACATCTAACGATAATAATCTTGTCTTTTCGTTTCCCATATCAATTAAAGATTATACACATTAATGTTGAGCAGGCAGCTAGAACGAATCCTATTAATGTCTCGTAAGGTATCAATTTTAATCGTTCTTTAAAATTCAACTCACACACGCCTCCGGTAGCATGGAAGAACGATCCATGAGGTAAATGGTCGAGAACTGTGGCTCCCGAATTTACCATTGCGGCGCCCCATGTAGCCGAAATTCCGGCAGCAAGTATCACATCGGCAAACGATGCCGACGCTAGTGTTGCTCCGGCTGTCGTTGATGCTGTGGCTGCCGACATTAGTGCCGATGAGATAGGCGCTATAAAGGTATCGCTCACATTTGCTTGCGATAATAAATTCAATATCCAATCTTTCAGTGTTGAGTTTTTTATTATTCCTGCAATTGTACCTGTTCCAATTAGCAAAATGGCAACCGACGACATTTTCTGTATTCCCAGCTCCAGACTTGGCAATATCATTGTCCATCGGCGCATACAGATAATTCCTGCTAGTCCTCCTACGGGTAATGCTATTAATGGGTCGACATTGAACCCGAATAATGGACGCATTGCCAATAATATCACGGTTACTATTGGTGCAACCAAGCTACTCCACAACGATGGCAATTGCTTGTCTTCTTCTGTGTCGTTGATGGTCGACGGGGCAATTACGGTCTTATTAGGCACTAATTTAACTACAATATATACTGTTACTATCAATCCGATAATTGCAGGTATTATATTACTAAACATTACTGATGACAGCTCGGCATGGAAATTCTCGGCGGCTACAATTGTATTTGGATTAGGCGACATAATGTTTCCTGCTTTTCCTCCGCCTATCATTGCCACGAGCAGCACCGACGGCGATGCTCCTATCTTTCGCCCTAATGATATGGCTACCGGCGCTACCGTAATTACAGCAACATCAATAAACACACCTACGGCGCAAAGTATCATTGTCGATAATGCTAACGCTAAATACACTTGCTTCTCTCCTAACGATTTTATTATAGCATTCGATAATGTTTCGGCGGCTCCTGTCTTTATCAAAATTCCGGTAAGCACACCGGCTGTCAATATTCTTATAATTGCAGGCGTAATATCCTTCACTCCCGATGTCATAGCCACTACAACCTCGTCGAGCGGCAGTCCGCCTACTATTCCGCCTACTAATGCGCCTGCTATAAGGCTTAATGCAGGTGATATTTTTTTAATGATTAATAGGACTGCCAAAAGCAATCCTATTATTGCTCCTATTGCTGTCATTTATATTTATTTTTCAAATCGTTTTATTAATCTCACTATCTGTGAAATTTCATTTTTGATATTATTGTAAGCAAAATTGCTGTCCATTGCTTTCTCTAGAGTTACGGGTGCCGGCTGTATTGAAAATAATGAAGTAAAGCCTTGCTCATTCAAGTTTTTCACTCCGTCTACGGCTCCGGCAACTACTACTACGGGGACATTCTTTCGCTCCGAACGTGATAATATACCTCCAAGTGCCTTTCCCATTCCTGTCTGTGCATCGATTTTGCCCTCGCCGGTTATTACTAAATCACATTCTTGAAGCTGCTCATCGAAGTCTACAATATCAAGAATGGTATCAATACCCGATTTTAATTCGGCATCGAGAAATGCCAACAATCCGCCGCCCATTCCGCCTGCGGCTCCGGCTCCATGCTCATTTGAAATATCCTTGCCTAGTTTGCGCGCAATCACTTCGGCATAGTTTTTTAAACCGGCATCGAGAATTATTACATCTTCTTTCGACGCTCCTTTCTGTGGTGCATAGATATAAGCTGCTCCATTCTCTCCATATAGAGGATTATTGACATCACACGCCACTATGAATTTCACCTTTTGTTTAATCTTAACTAGTGCCGTCGCATCAAAATCATTTATCTTTAAAAGATTTTCGCCTATTGGAGCTAATTCTTTTCCATCTGTGTCATAGAATTTCACTCCGAGTGCCGACAATAGGCCTATTGCTCCATCATTTGTGGCACTTCCTCCAATACCTAGTATTATAGTAGTGCAACCTTTTGATATGGCATCGGCGATTAATTGCCCGGTACCATAAGTTGTGGTCTTTAACGGATTACGATAATTTTTTGATAGTAGTGGCAACCCACTGGCGGCGGCCATCTCCATTATCGCTGTTTTTCCGTCTTTTGTAATTGCGTAAGGCACTACAATAGGTTTCATTATTGGATTAGACACATGGCAAACTACTTCGTGCGCTTTTAGCGCAGAACTTATTGACACAGTAGTACCTTCTCCGCCATCGGCTATCGGTAATGCTATCACGTTGCAATCGGGGATCTCACTAATTATAGCCTCGGTTGCAGCTTGGGATAATTTCTCCGAGCTCAATGAACCCTTGAACGAATCGAATGCTAATATTATCTTCTTCATGTTAAGGTCAAAATATTTTAATCAAATGTAGCAATTATTTTCTTTGCTTCATTTATTGGATCGGCAAAAGGCACACTTGTGTTTGTCCACTGCGACTTAATCCATTCTTCTTCCCAATTATCCACTTCGCTGCGTTGACGAGAAAAGTATTTTTTAATTCGTGGAATATAATAGTCTTTTATCAATCCGCTCCATAATCTGGCGGCATAATCTTCCTGGAATCCACCCCACGTTGTAATTAATCTTTTTGCGTTCGACTCGAATGCATTCTTTTCGGCAAGAGTGCTTCCACTGTTTCGCGCATAATCCACCCAACTTGATAATTGGCATGTGGGATGCGATGCTAAAAGACTATCAACTTTCATTAATAGCTCACAAGTAACATCAATATATTCTTGAGCTTTGGTAAAGTTCCCTTTAGAATCTTCTACCAATGCTTGTTTATAATTATTATCGGCTCGTTGAGAAATAAAATAAGCGGCAAATTCTATTGCATCATTACGATATAATTGAGAGCCTTTCATTGCCTCGGCACACTCTAGAAAGAGCTTTACTCCTTTTTCAAAATCTGAATTTGCATCAAAGTGATTATTTCTACGGCGGTCTTGAACTACGGTCTGCCATGTAAAGCGAGGATAGGAATAAAGCGATGCATATACCGATTTCCTAAAGTATTTCCATGCCTCTGTCATCTTGTCTGATGTAGTGCCATAACGTGCTGTGAAATATTCTGGTAGCCATTTATCTAGATCGATGGCTGTATCTTGCCACCCCATATCGCCCAATATTTCATATACCACCTCGTTATTTTCTAGTCCTTCGGGGGCTGAGCCAAATCCTATTAGATTCCCTTTCCCTGCCGAGTGTAATGCCTCGTTTGACGATGTTGCATACATTTCTAATTCGCCGGTTGCTAAAGTCTTTCCACCAAAATTAGGAACATAACTGAAAATCCATTTCTTGCCAAAGAAGCCTTCTCTCACTTTCCACGTTTGCTCTGTGTTCCAAACCCACTTTGGATAATCACAACCTAAATCAATAATTATCATTTTATCATCTGGCACGCCGCTTAACAAAGCTCGCAGACTTTCTTTGTCCCAGAATTTATGTTGATAGCCAAAGGTCCAGCCTTGCGTTACCCACACAGCATCAGGATTGCCCGCCTTTATAGAGTTATAAATAGATATACCATAATTTTTTAGCAGTTTGTGCTTTCCTTCTACATCATTGGGGTCGAGGGGTATCTCCATTTCGTTAAAACTATCTGAAAGATAGAATGTATTTTTTCCAAACTCTTTCTCCCACTCTTGGATAAACATTTTTCCTATTTTCTCAAAATATGGTGAATCGGGAGGTAAAACATAAGCGTTCATACTCTCGTCGAATCCGCCCCAACGTAGATGCTTCATCTTTATTTCAGGGTGCTTCTGCGCAAATGCCATTGGCACAAAACCTGCAAATGCCGGTGCTATGGGATGCATTCCCAATTCGTGCATACGATCGATTATCTTATGCTGTAGAGCAATTTGTGATGATTGCCACTCATCACTGAGGGGTCCATCGAATGTGTTTAGATTTCCCATTCTATGCCATGGTAGATGTGCCGGCGCTGTGAAAAATTGGCGTATCTCCGCTTTTGTCAAGCCTAGTTTTGTCCACACTCGTTCGGCAATTGCCTCGCTTGCAACTGTGGCTAGAGGCATATTCACTCCATGCAATGCCATAAAATCTATTTCTTTTTCCCATCGGCTCCAATCCCAATAAGGAGTAGTGTAGCCAAATGTACACACATTTAAGAAATAGCGATAATCATAAGGAGTTGCTGTAGGTTTTACCTTTAGATTATTCCACGTCTGGGGTATTTGATTATTCGAGCCACTCCATGTTGTCATCGAGCCGCCTGCTTTGCGCATATATTGATGATATGCAAAACTAAATGCAATTGTGCTGCTACCCTTTAAAGTCAATACACCATTCTTCGCTTCAATTGCATAAGTTTCTTTGCCTTTGAGCGGTGATATTTTTTTAAACTTGATTTCTTGTGCCTTATCCCCTATCTGACGTTCTATTAGATTTTTTGCAGGGCTGATTATATCTTTATCCTTGGCACTTGTGGTTATGAATGTTGTGAATAATAATAATGATGATATGACTCTTAGTAAAAAAGTAGACTTCATGATATATGCGTTATATGTTTTGTATAATTTAAAGATTCGTATTAAAAAAAATACGGTATCGGAAGTCGTTTCTAACTATTCCGATACCGCAATCACTATATATTAATTATTTAACAACTTTAATTGCTGCACCTGCAACTTTAGCTACATATACGCCTGTTGCTAATTCTGACATAGAAACAGTTGCTCCTGCTTCTACGTTAGCTTTCTTTACTAATGCGCCATTAAGGTTGAAGATCTCTAGCATTTCTGTGCCTTCAAATCCCGATACATTTAACATTGCTCCGTTTGCCCATACTTTTACTTGTGTTCCTTCGGCAACTACTCCGTCTACACTACCGCCTTCGCTATATTCTACTGCTCCTACTGATGGTGTGGCTGGACGTGCGTTTCCTAGTTGGTCGGTTGTAGGAATGGTTACCCCTGCAAATGTTGATGTTCCGGCTGCTACTGCAACACCTGCTTTATCAATCATTGCAATGCGTACATTTGAAGTTAATTCACTGCTCTTGTGGTCATACGATGGATCGCCTTCGTCGTTTGGATTTTGGATTACTGTTTCAAACACTTTGTCGTTTGCTAGGTCGATTACTTTAGCATTCTTAGTCTCTCCAAAGAATTCTCCTACCGAAGCTACATATAAGTTGTTTGATCCTTCAATGAATACTGTGTGAGGTTGAGCTACTTCGCCTACTACTTCGCCACCTAGATAGAATGCTTTCACATCATTCATTGCACTTTCCATAAATGGATTGGTATAGTTGTAAGCAAATAGGTTGTTTACTAGTGTAGCCTTCATTGTAGTTGTTGCTCTTGACCAGAATAGAATTGCACCACCGTCTTTATCATTCATATTACCTACAAAAGTACAGTTTACGATAACTGGAGAGAATACCATATCCTCTTGAGCTGTTTGGAAATACAATGCGCCACCACGGTCTACTGTAATATTGTTTGCAAATGTACAGTTAGTTAGATTAATTGTTGGAACTACATTTTTACCTTTACGTACATTACATCCAATTGCACCACCCGAATAAGCTTCGTTGGCGATAAATGATGAATTAGTAACATTAAGGGTTACATTGTCGTAAAGACTAATTGCACCACCACCATAGCTACCAGTTCCACGGTTACGCTCAAATAGGGTTTTGTCGATTGTAACTTTACCACCACTTACGCGCATTACACCACCATTGTTTCCTCCGGTAACGGCTAGGTCGCGGTTTTCGATAAATTTACAATTTGTAATAGTAATCTCCGACTTTCCTGTAATTTTCAATGGAATACCACTATAATCACGAACGGTAAGATTGTTGAAATTAACTATCGCATCTGTAAGACCAAATAAAGTAGATGTACCTATGCCTTTTTCGTTCTGCATAGTTGGATCTCCTTTTAGAATTACCATCTCATTGTTTTTCTTGTTGATTCCTTCAAAAGTAAGGTTTTTACCTGTTAATGAGATTGCTTCTGCACCCGGATACTCTAGTGTGTTTCCGTCGAAATTAAATTCGATAGTTGTTGCTTCTCCGGCTGGTGCATCTGCCAAAACTTTTAATAATGAACCTTCTACTGCTGGGTCCATTGCTGTTGTTGTTACTTCAACGGTTGCCGCTGACATTGACCCTGCAAATAATGCTAGTGCCAATAATGAAAAAGTACTTTTTTTCATAATAAAATAAAATTTAATGGTTAAACAATATTTTTTTCGATAAATACTGAGTTTCGTTATTTAGTGTGATTATATACATTCCGCCTGCTAAAATATTACTTGTCGATATTTCGGCATTTCCTTGTCCTAATAATCCTTGTGCCACTATTCGCCCACTGATATCGGATATCTGATAATTTGTGCCTTCGGTTAAGCCTTCTACTTGAATAGTATTTCCTTTCGCATATACCTTAACGGCTTCGGCTTCAACACCTTCAACTGAGCCCGATAATGGTTCTAGCTTTACATATACGGGCAAGTGATCCGATGGAATAGCTAGATCGACTCCCGGTGTATTTGCAATTCCGCTTGCTAGCACTTTATATTTCTTTGCCTCTGGAAAGTTGTTATAACAAATCACCATATCAATACATTTTGTCGGCTTGTCTGATGGTATGGTAAATTGTGATATGTCATTTAAGATCTTGAATCCTCTATTTCTAAAGGTTACCATTGCTCGATATGTGGGGGCGGCATTGAAATCGCCGGCTACAAATACTGCCTTATCTGAATAGGCGGCAAAAGTACATAGCCATGCTGTTGCTGTGTCTCGGTCATCGGCATTTAGCGAATAGTGGGTGCTGACAAAGAAAAAATCGGGATACTCTGCTATTATTATTCCTCTATCCTCTTTATCTTTCGAGGAATCGGAAAATGGGAATGCTTTTGTTTCGATTTTTATAGGATCGGTTTTAGATAGCAATCCTATTCCATAGTGATTTCCTACTAATGGGAAAAATGTTCCTTTAAGTCCTGTGGCTTTAGATAAATCTTCTAGATAATCGTGCCACACTATGAATGGTCGTTTGTTCACTTCTTGAATCGCAACGACATCGGGGGTATAATAATTTATGACCTTTGCCACATCGGCTATCTTGGATGCAGTCATTGCCCAACCCTTTATATTATAGGTCATCATTGTTACATTTTCTTCCTGTGCCGATATTGACAATATCGATATTGAAAGCAATAATATTGAAGATAAAATTCTTTTCATTTTATATTTTAATTTTTTGTATCTGTTGCTAGTATTTCAGGTGAAATATATCCTTGTTTCCAAAAGGGGAACATGGAAATTCTTAATAAAGTACGACCATAGGGTACTAATGTTATCGCTTGTGGTTTTAAGCCATTGAGCGCATATATCATGGCTCCGCGTGCTGGTATTTTTGGCGTTACCATCGAGTATATTTCATCGCCCGACGATGTCGTTGTTTTCTTATATTCGGGAGTCCACGCATTGTCTTTAAATGCAGGAACAACTATCTCTATTGGCGAACTTAAGCTATTCCATGGGTTTTCTCCTTCTTTTAACTCTCGTTCTATCACTTTTAGATTTGAATCTGCCTCATCGTTTACTCCTAGTATATAATTCCATGTCGAGGTGGCTACCATTTCATAGCCTTTATACGATTTCGCTTGTAGCTTTGGAGTTAACACGTCGATTTGCTCTTTCGTGCCTTGTACCGGAAGGGCAAACAACAATGGACCATAATTTACTACCATCGACTCATAATTCCATCGTTTGAATTGTGCTTTCTTTGGCAGACTTATTTCTATTTTGTCGCCTTGTTTAAATTCACGCGATATTGCATACACCTGCCCCGAAATCACATTTTTCTGTGTTGCTCCATTTACCTTAACTTCGGGCGATACACTCCACGTGGGGATATTTAGATGCAATGTAAATCGTCCACTGCCCTTTGCTACTGTGAGCAGAATTGTGTTGCCAAAAGGGTAATTTGATTGCTCTTCTAGCTCAACATCTTGCCCCGAAAGTTTAAATTGTGCCTTCCCTGCCCCATAGAGCATCTTATAAATGTTTTTTTCGCCATCGCTAAGCCATTGTGAGCCGGCATATATAGGTAGCATTCTGTTTAAATTTCCTGTACAGCAAGGCGGACGATGTATCTGTCGGTAACTCATACGGCTTGTCGTATAAGTCGACACTATGCTTGAATGCTCGGCACATGCAATTTGATTGGGTGCTGAGTAATATTGATGGGCATCAAAATTCTTTGTAATCCCTCCTAGACCGGCATTAAATAATGCTCGTTCTATTCGTTCGCTCCATTCAACCTCTTGTGTGAGACGTAGCATATATGAACAGGTCCACATATAATCAATTACATTGCACATTTCGTGCGTATTTATAGACGTATTTCCCGATAAGCCTTCTTCTCCACTGGTTATTCCGTCGGGTAACATACTGTATTTATCTGCTTTTGAGAATGCGTTACGAACCATATCTATATATTTACGCTTGCCGGTTAGCTCGTAATAGCATATTGGAATTTTCAAAAATTCATAAAAAGTAACGGCGTGTACTTCTTGACGTTTATCACTTGCAAAATCTTGTATGATTGGCTCAAGACCTTCTTTGAATATTGCATCTTCGTAGCTTAGTACTTTTTGTTTATAGAAATTATCGCCGGTGGTATGATACAACCATGTCAATATTTCGATATTACATAAATCTCGGTCTACAAATTTTACAGTATCGTTGTGATAATGTTGTTCTAATGCTTCTAATACAATAGGATTATATGTACTTTCATACTCGGCCATGAATGCTCTGAAAAATACAGCATGTGGCCAACGGCGCATCTCTCCTATCGAAATTTCTGCGCCTATTACTCCATTATTATTTTTAGCTTGATTGATTGAATTATAAATTGCTGCTCTCGAGGGTGCGAGTAATGTGGAATCGTTGCAAATCAAGCCACAACGCAACATTCCATCATAGTAATATGCCGTCTGTTCGTATGGCACCCAGAATCCATAAGAGACACCTTTCTTTGTACGCATAAAAGGGTTAGAACCCCATCCACCTTGATTGAATGGGAACCCTACATTTACTAAATTGCCTGTATAATTCTTAGATTGATTGTCGAGCATATCCGATAACCAACCAGTTGGATTTACTCTATTATATTCAAGGTAGCTCACAGTTTTTTGTTGTGCAAAACCAGTCATATAAGCTAATGACGCACAAAACAATAAAGCTAATATTTTCGAGTTACTTTTCATTATTTTTCTTTTATGTATTCAAAAATTGTTACAATTGGAAGGTGATCAGATAGTTGTGATTGAATAGTCTGTGTGCTTACAACTCTCCAGCCTTTCATTGGGCGTGCAAATAGATAATCTATTTTCACTGTTGGTCCCCATGACGGAATTGTCAAATCATCATTCGTTCCTTGAAACCAGCTCTTCATCATAATATCCTTGATTGGCTTTGAATATGGACGTGCATTAAAGTCGCCACCTAAAATAATAGGATATTTCGCTCCTTTAAAATGATCGGATATAAATTGTGCTTGTGCCACACGGGTTGATTCTTCTTTTACATCTAGGTGTGTTGAAGCAAATATAATTGTATCATTTCCCATTTCAAATACGCCCTCTAATAAAGCTCTTGGTTCGTGAGGAAGCGGACGTGGTAACATAGTTTTCTGTGTTGAAATATATGGAAATTTTGATAATATACCTATTCCGTAATATCCTCCTGCATAGTCGATAGTGCGACCATAAAGACCAAACATTCCACTCTTAAATGCTAGTTCGGCAATAAAGTCTTTTCCTGCTTGATGTGCTGCTCTTTTACGATTGACATGGCAATCGACTTCTTGCAAAGCTACAAAATCGGGTTTAAATGATTTGATGTGAGAAGCTAGCTCATCGAGTGTAGCTAATTCTCCAAATCTAAGGTTATAAGTCATTACTTTCACTCTCAATGTGTCTTGAGCCGACACTGTAAAAGTTAAAGCTAACGATAGAATTAATAATAATTTACTTATAGTTTTCATTTTTCTTTTATTGTATTTCTAAAGATGAGATTATTGGAAGGTGATCTGATGCATTGATACCTGTTAACACAATATGCGACTTTACATTAAATGCTGTAGCCGGTCGATAAGAAATATAATCAATTTCTCGATTAGGATTGTTCGAGGGTATCGTGAAATTGGCTGGATTCTTATTTGTGCGGGTAAAGCCTCCTGCGGTCAATTGCATTATCGTATTATTATCGGGGCGTGCATTGAAATCGCCTGCAAATATTACAGTACCTTTATATTTCGATAATATATTGTCTAGTATAAATGGCAATTGCTTATCTCGCTCAGTTTGTATTGTCGACAAGTGTGTTACCGCTAGGGTAATATTCTTGCCATTATATGTTATATTAGCTGTGCCTAGTGCATTATTTTTCAATGTAACACCGTCGATAGCATCGGGGATTTTTTGGCTTACACAGTCGTTTAGCGGATATTTGGATAGCAATGCTAGCCCATATTTTCCACTCCTGTAATCCATTATTTTAAAGAAGCTATAATATGGATACCCTGCAAGCTTGGCTAGCTCCTTCGATTGGTCTACACTTATTCCACTCCTCGTATTGCAACTGTCGATTTCTTGAAGAAAAACCACATCGGGGCTAAACTTCTTTATCACTTGAGCCACATTATATGGATTGGGGGTAGTGTCTTCTCCCGACACTCCATAATAAGGTGAGCAATGCTTTACATTATAGCTCATCACTACAAAGGATTTCTTAGTTCCCCCGCCCCCCGGATTTACTGTTTCCGGAGGTTCAGGAGAATTAGTATCATTGCCACAACTGTAAACTAACCCCAGTGCTAGAACTAATATTAATTGTTTTATAATGTTATTCATAAATTATTGTTATTCCGGCCAGCCGGGATTTTGTCCCAATAGAGGGTTCTTCACACGTTCTGCATATGGTACAGGCCATAGATAATGCATTGTTGCATCGAAATATCTTACGCCTCCTTCGGCTGTCGATTTTTCAAATATTACATCGCCAAATTCGTCTACACCATTATCTGAATATGGGCTGCGACCTAAATCGTGCTTACATACTAGCTCGCTTGGACCGGTTATCGCTCTACCAAATCTCAACTCGCCTTCGCGCCATCTCATTACATCGGCATATCGCATTCCTTCAGCAGCTAGCTCAATACGACGCTCGCGACGTAATTCGGTCTGTAGATCCATATTCCATGCTTTCAATTCGCTTAGTAGCATTGGGTGCATTCCTACACGGTTACGGAGCTTATTGATTGAATAGTCGATCTGATCTTGAGTTAATGTCTTGCCTTGCATTTCAAATTTTGCTTCTGCCCAGATTAATAGAACTTCTGCGAAACGAATTACATTAAGATTCTGATGTGCTTGATTATAAAGTCCTGCCGACTCAAAATCATTATATTTCTTTAAGTAGAAACCTGTACGTCCGTTTGCTCCATTATTTCCTTGTTGCAATGTAGCAAAACGAGGTAAATTAAATATTGCATTTGGTTTTCTCACTTCAGTATCGCCATCATCACCACCCGGCCATTTTTCTCCGGGACAATATAATGTCATTGCCATACGTGGGTCTCTGTTTTGGAAATAATCTTTATAATGTTGCTCGGGGAAGGTATAAAGCGGAGATGTCGCTACATTTGTCTTTTTGTAATATTCCAAACCTGTTTTAGCAGGCTTTCCATCGGTACATAAATAGGCATCAATAAGAGTCTTTGTTGGATTAAGACGAATATAATCAACAGGACAACATGTCTCGTTTGATAAATTATTCATTCTTACATCGGGTACATACAAACTGTAAATAATTGCTTCGTTATTTGCTGAATTTGTTTCAGTATCTCCTATTGCATGGAATATATCTGAATAATTAAATAATCCATAAGGACCTTTCTCTATTATCTCGGCTGCATCTTTTGAGGCTTCGTCCCAACGTTCGTTTTGAAGTGCTATTCTTGCACGCAATGCTAATGCGCCCCAACGATCGATACGACCTACTTCGCTACCTAATTGTCGGCCGGCAGGCAATTTGCTTGCTGCCCACTTCAAATCTTCCATTATATTATCAATAACTACGGCTCGCGATGTTCTTTCAATATAAGCCTCATCGGCTGTGATTACATGGTCGATATATGGTACATCGCCCCAGAATGTGGTGAGCAAGAAGTATAAATAAGCTCTTAACACTTTTACCTCGCCCGCATAAACATCTTTTTTATCTTGGGCAATAGGACATCTGTCGTAATTGTCTAAGAAGTTATTGCAACGATAAACATAGCCGTATGCTTGTTGCCAATAGGTTGTGAATGGGAAGCCATCGGTATAAGCATGCTTACCTCCCGACACTTTGCTCAATCCACTAGTGATATTTCCCCACATTACTGTTTCGGCTGTCGACTCGCTCCAGTTAACTAAGAAATCTTTATATAATGCCTCGTAACAAGGATATACCGATGCTCGAAGTTGTGCTTCTGTATTCCAGAATGTCTCATTTGTGGTCGAGTCCTGTGGATAGTGATCTAAGAAATCGCTACATGAAGATGAGACTAATAATAGTAATGCTATAACTGAATATTTTATCTTTTTCATTGTATATTGTCTTTTAGAAAGTTAATTGCAATCCGAAAATATATGTTTTAACTTGAGGATATGAATCACCGCTAGTCTCTCTTACCTCTGGGTCATAGCCTCCAAAGTATTTTGTAAATGTTAGCAAGTTATCAGCCGATGCATACACGCGTAGGTTGGTTATCTTTGCTGGTGCTAACCATTTTTTTGGTAGGGTGTAACCTATCTGTATATTCTTCAATCTTAAATATGAAGCATCTTCTAACCAGTAATCACTGAATAGCAAGTTATGTGTCTGTGCTTGATAAAGACGTGGATATTGTGCGCCTGTGTTGGTTGGTGTCCAACGATCTAAATGCTCTACTTTTGGAATTGAATAATCGTTGATAAAGCAGTGGCGTGCCTCGTCTTTTAGGTATCCGTTTACTTGACCTACTCCTTGGAAATAGAAGCTAAAGTCGATTCCTCTCCATGCTACTTGACCTTTCAATGAATATATAAAGTGTGGATATGGATCGCCAAATACTACTTTATCTTTTTCATCTACTGTGCCTTCGCCTGTTACATCGCGATATTTTATATCACCGGGTTGTACTACTCCTTCAGCTGCCTTTGGAACTGCAAATTTTGGATTGAAATATTTTCCTGTTTTTTCATCATAGCCTTCAAAGTCGCTTGCTTGTGCTAGTCCGTCGGTTAGATAGCCATAGTATGCTCCAATTGGATCACCTACTCGGCGTATTTTTTCGCTAAGTGATGGATTACTATGACCTAAGTCGATAATTTTATTTCTTGAATCAGATAAATTGAAGTCTACACTATATTTAACTTCGCCAATCTTGTCGCGCCATGAAAGTCCTAGCTCCCAACCTTTATTTTCTATTTCACCCATATTTTCATAAGGTAGATTAGCCGAACCTGTAATACCTACTAATGTAGGGAATATTGGTTGTACCAGTGCATTCAAGTTATTTTTCTTATACCAGTCGAAGTTAACGCCTAGTCGGTTGTCAAAGAAGCTCATATCGATACCGATATTGAACATTCTGATGGTTTCCCATTTGATGTCTTTGTTTCCTAGTTTTGTCTGAAGGAAACCTACGTTAGAAATTCCACCAATAGGATATGATTTCTCTATTCTTTCGATTGATGTCAAATAAGGATAATATGTGCTACCTACATTTTGGTTACCTAGCTCACCCCACGATGCTCTTAATTTACCTGTTGTCAAATAAGGTTTTGCCCATTCCATAAATGATTCTCTATAGAAGTTCCATCCTGCTGAGAATGATGGGAAATATCCCCAACGATTATCTTTATTGAAACGTGATGTTCCGTCAATACGCATATTTGCTTCCACTAGATATTTGCCGTCGAATGCGTAATTAACACGACCAAAGTAAGACATTAATGCCCACGATTCTTTTGTTCCTGAGTTGGCTATATCTTCTGTACCGGCATCAACAACCTCGATTCCATCGATAAGTATGTTCTTTCTGCTTGCCGATAGCGATCCTCTTTCTTCCCACTCTTGTGAGAATCCTAGCAATGCTCCTATCTCGTGCTTTTCGGCTATTGTCTTGTTATATTTCAATGTTGCCTGCAATGTTTGGCTAAGAATGTCTAATTGTGCTTGATACACTGAGTTTCTTAAATCTACATTTTCAGGTTTTGGAGTACCATCTGAGAAATACTGTGGCATTACGGGATTAAACTCATCGGTTGCACGAAAATAATAATTTGCCGAATATTGTCCGGTTAAGTGTAATTCATCAAAGATATTCCAATCGGCACCTACGATACCATTGAATACTCTTGATTTTCTTTTATTTGTTCCTGAGTTATATGCTACATCTAATGGGTTTCTTACCATTCCATTTGAATAATATGGTAATTCGTTCCACATTCCGTCGGCTGCCTGCTCTTGCCATTTTACCGGTAGAAGTGGCGACATTCTTTGTGCTAAACGAAACACTCCCGATGTACCACTGTATCCACATTCGCTTTTATAGAAATCTACAAAGCTCATGTTTCCATTAATTTTCAATTTATCAAATACTGTTGTATTTACGCTCAATCTGGCATTGTGTCGGCGTGATTTGAAAGAATCGCCTACTACTAGTCCGTCTTGATCTAAGAATCCGTAAGATAAGAAATAAGAGCTTTTATCGCTACCGCCTCTTACGCTTAAATTGTGACCTGTCTGGAATGCACTCTTTTTATACACTTCGCCAATCCAGTCGGTATTTGAAAACTCGTTTGGGAATAGTCCTGAATCATATTTTTTATAGGCTTCGTCATCGTATGGTTTTGAAAAACCGGCGGCCGACATTGCTTCGTTCTGCAAGTCCATATATTCACGACCACTTACTAGCTCGGGTTGTGCTGTTGGGGTCTGCCATCCTACATAACCATTATATGATAGTGTTGCTTTCTCTTTCGATTTTCCTGTTTTGGTAGTAATCAAGATTACGCCGTTAGCTGCTCGAGCTCCATAAATGGCTGCAGATGCAGCATCTTTTAGTACCGATACGCTTTCTATATCTGCTGGGTTCAATAAGTTCATATCTCCGCCGGCTACTCCGTCGATCAATACAAGTGGACTTGTGCTACTGTTAATTGTACTCACACCACGAACTCTGATACTGGGTGCAGATCCCGGTTCTCCGGTTGCTTGTGTAATTGTAACACCGGGAATAGCTCCTTGAAGTCCGGCTCCTACGGTAGTAATAGGACGATTCTCTAAGACATCTCCTTTTACCATCGAAACAGCTCCGGTTAAGTTTAATTTCTTTTGCGTTCCGTAACCTACAACCACTAAGTCTTCTAGTTGTGTTGCATTTTCTTTTAGATTGATAGTAATATCTCCTCCTCGACGCACCTGCTGTGTGTAAGAATTGTAACCTACATATGATACTGTTAATGTTGAGTTCTCGTTCATTCTAAGAGTAAATTTACCATCATAGTCGGTTGCAGCGCCTATATTAGTTCCTTCTACTAGAACAGTAGCTCCGATAACCGGCTCGCCTGTTACTTTATCTAGTACTAAACCATTAACTGTGATTCCTGTAGTTTCGCCTTCCTTTTCAACTTGGCTACTTTTCTTGTAAAGCAGAATGTTGTTGTTTTGAAATTTAAATCCTACATCGGTGCCTTTAAATAAGATTGCGAGTGCTTCGTTAAGTTTCTTATTAGATACTGAGAGACTTACTAGACGATCTACATCGACAAACTCTTTACTATAAGCTACATTCATTCCAGCTTGCTTGCTAATTTGAGCCATTGCTTTATTCAAGGGGACACTGTTAATGTTCACAGTTACTATTTGTTGCTGTGAAAAAGCTGAAATCGGCAACAACAGCACTAATGCTATCGCCAGCCCTACTTTTTTTAGGGACATGAAGAAAATCTTTTCTTTCATATAAATTAGATATTTAGTTAATTATAATTACTAATCACTCTTCTAAAGTATGATACTAAATTTAGTATTTGGTATCATGGTATTATCACAAAATAACTTTGTTAATTCTTTGACTTCATTTTTGATACTACGGCATATTCTCCTTCGCACACCTTTTCAAATCCTACAGGGGTAATATTGCTTATCATATCAAGAATACTTCTTAGATCATTTACGTTGCACATTAAATTATATGTGTAGGTATTTACGATTTTGTCTTTGACAACGAAGTCGATATCATATCGTCTCGACAAGTTTTCTAAGACATTGGCTAATGTTGCATTTCTGAATGCCATATAATTATCTCTCCATTGTGGGGCTTCTGAATAGAAGTCATCTTTTACTATCGTATATTCTGATGTCTGGCGGTTATAAACTGCCGTCTCTCCCGGAGCCATTATATAATTTTTCTTCTTAAAGTCGCCTATCGAAATCTTACCGGTGCATAGTGTCGTTATTATTTCACTGTCGGTGGGATAAGCCGATACATTAAAGGCTGTTCCTAAAACTCTTATATTGACATCGTCGGCGGTTACGGTAAAGGGGCGTTCTTCGTCTTTTGCTACCTCAAAATATGCTTCGCCTGTTAATCTTACGTTTCTCGAAGCAGTAGTGAAGTCTTCGGGATACTCAAGTTTTGAGTCGGCATTTAACCACACCCGGCTACCATCGGTCATTAAAATTACTAGTTTCTCTCCTTTTGGAGCATATATTTCGCTATATATTGGCGCTTCATCGACCACGAATATACTTGTCGCAAAATATGCGCCAACTATTATTGCGATAGCTGCGGCAATAGATGCTACTCTAAAATATATCTTTCTTAATCTTGTTGTGCGTTGTGTCTCGATATCTGCCATTATGCGTTCATACACGCCATATTGGTCGAATTCGGGTACTTTTAGTCCCGACATATCCATTTTATGCCCCGATACAAGAATATCAATATCCTTATCTATTAATGAGGATATATTATCTATTATTTCTTCTTGGTTGCTGGTATTTTGCATTTTTGTGGTAAACATTTATATTAGTAATACACTTTGATCATTAAAAAGTATTATACCTAATGCAAATAAATTTATTTATTAAGGAAATTAATTCAAAAAAAGCAGTATTATCGATATTGTTCTTACTAGTTCTCTAAGTTTTTTCAGCGACTGAGTGTATTGAAATTTCACAGTGTTTATTGAAAGGTTTAATTTGTTTGCTATTTGTTCGTTTGAATATTCACCGGTCGCTTTTAATTCAAAAATAGTTTTTTTCTGTGGCGAAAGTGAGTCGATTGCTTTTCTTAGAATCGCACTTTGCTCTTTTATTATTTCTTGAGTCTCTTTTTCAGTGGTATCGTCTATCTTATTTAAAACTTCAAGACAGTCTTCCAACTTGAAGACCTCGCTTTTAGTATCACGCAAAATATTAAGTAAATCATTTTTGAGGATAGTGAATAGATAATAATTAAATGGTGCTCCGGCATCTATTTGCTCTCGTTTTATCCATATTTTGAGAAAAAGATTCTGAACGGCATCTTCTGCCATCGACTTATTACATAAATACTTAAATGCCAGCGTATATGCCTGCTCCGAATATTTATGATATAACATAGTAAAGGCGAGATTATTCCCTCCCCTTAACATATTTAATATTTCAGTTTCTTCCACTATAACTATTACTCTTATATCTTATGCTTTACTAATTAGCATTAATCTTGCAATGTTAATGATTTTTACATTAATAAGCAAGATTTATCTTATAATTTTATAGCAAAAAATAAAGAGTTTCTCCTACTTATATCTATAGGAGAAACTCTTATTAACTATCATTTTATATTTTCTATTTCTGTGCGGTGGCTTTTAATCGTTCGGGTTCGGTCATTTTTGCTAATTCAATCACCTTATCTAAACATAGATTAAGCCCTTTTGCTATTCGCTCTCCATATTCTTTATCTGCCAAATAGCAATGTGAAGCATGGCGATATTTCACATTTTCTGTTACTGGCATTATATCTACTACTGTATTATGAATTAGCGCATCTTTCTGCTCTGCATTCATCAATCTGTATAATGCACCCGGCTGATAAAAACAATCATCGGTCTTGTCGTCGTATGGGCTGTGATGTCCCATCATTCCGGCTAGTTTTAGCATCGCATCTTTCATCGGGGTATCGGTTTCCCACTCGCCAATTCCATTTGGAGCATAGCCCTTAGTAGCTCCGGCATTTCCGTCTACTCGCATCATACCATCTCGGTGATAGCTGTGCATTGGGCAACGTGCTGCATTAACGGGGATTTGGTCGTGATTAACTCCTAGTCGATAGCGTTGTGCATCACCATAAGCAAATAGTCGACCTTGTAACAATTTATCGGGCGACAATCCAATTCCCGGGACTAAATGCGTAGGAGCAAAAGCGGCTTGTTCCACATCGGCAAAGTAGTTTTCAGGATTTCTATTAAGTTCCATCTCTCCGACATCAATTAGCGGAAATTCTTTATGACTCCACGTCTTTGTTATATCGAATGGATTCTCTTTATAATTCTCGGCTTGCTCTTCTGTCATTATTTGAAAATACAATTTCCATTTTGGAAAATCGCCTCGCTCGATTGATTCAAACAAATCTCTTTGATTGCTCTCTCGGTCGTTGGCTACTATCGCTGCAGCTTCTTCGTTTGTGAGATTTTTAATACCTTGCTGGGTGCGCAAGTGAAATTTTACCCACACTCGTTGCCCATCTTTATTTATTAAGCTGTAAGTGTGCGAGCCAAAGCCGTGCATATGTCTAAACGAAGCGGGAATTCCTCGATCACTCATTACCACCGTTACTTGATGAAGAGCTTCGGGCAACATTGTCCAGAAGTCCCAATTATTCTGTGGCGAGCGAAGATTTGTCTTTGGATCGCGCTTTACAGCATGGTTCAAATCTGGAAATTGCAATGGGTCGCGAATAAAAAATACGGGGGTATTGTTTCCTACCAAGTCCCAATTTCCTTCGCTTGTGTAAAATTTTATTGCAAATCCTCGTATATCTCGTTCGGCATCGGCTGCACCGCGCTCTCCGGCGACTGTCGAGAATCGTACAAATACACCAGTCTTCTTACCTATCTCGGAAAATAAATTGGCACATGTATATTTTGTTACATCATGTGTGGTGGTGAATGTTCCAAATGCGCCACTTCCTTTTGCGTGCATTCTCCTTTCTGGGATTACCTCTCTATCAAAATGGGCTAATTTTTCCATCAGCCACATATCTTGCATCATTATTGGTCCTCTTTCCCCGGCTGTGATTGAATGTAGATTATTTTCTACTGGAGCGCCGACCTCTGTTGTCAATCGCTTTTTCTTATCCATTGCTTTATTGATTTAATTGGTTGCAACAAATATACGCTAATAATAATATTAATAATGATAATTATCTACTAATCTTCAAAATTTAGATTATTATTCTTTCAATTTTGTAAAGTGGAATCATATTATATCCTTATCTTATTAATAATTGAGAAAATTAGAGTGGAGCTTATTATTTTTCATTCAAAGGTAGTATCTTTGCACTCAGATGAAAAAGTTTATTAAATACATATCAATTATAGCCATTATTTTATTTTTTGGCATTTATGCCTTTGCTAAAAAGACTCAGCTCGAGCCTTCTTATGCATGGACAATCACACAGCCTCTCGGTGAACGATACCTGAGTTCTATCGACACTCTACAATATAACTATCAACGTCAAGCGATTCCGTCGCTTTATAGCTCGGCTTTTGCGCTTACGGGTAATCTTGGTGCCGAAGGGCTTAATATGATTTTCTTCGATCGTAATGCTATGAGCGATTTCTTCTTTAGCGATGCACTTGAAGCGTGGATGCCTTCGGGTGCTACTCAGAAATACTTCAACACTCGCATTCCTATGACTTTGCTGTCGTATAACACCGGAGGTGGAAAAACTAATACGCAAGATCGCTTAGCGGCTGTCTTTTCGGGAAATGTAAATAAAGCGTTGCAGATAGGTGCAGCCATGGACTACCTTTATTCTAAAGGCAGCTACGACTATCAAGCCGACAAAGACTTTACTTGGCGTGCGTTTGCTTCTTATATTGGCGACCGCTACGAAATGCAAGCTTTCTACAATCATTACAACCTGTTAAATAAGGAGAATGGTGGAATTACCGACGATTTATATATCACCGACCCGGCTAAAGTAATGGGAGGTGAAACTAATGTCGACCCTAAAGCTATTCCGACTAATCTTACCGGGGGGCACTCTCACATTAAGGGGCATGAGCTTTACCTGAATCAGCGTTACAAGATCGGATATTATCATCACACTAAAGATTCTATTAACGATTCTATTACCAGCAGTACTTATATCCCTGTTACTAGTTTTATTTGGACTCTTAACTTTAAGCAAGAGGAACATCTTTTCCTTAACTCGGTGGTAAAAGAGGATACTACTTTCTTTGAAAATTCATTCTTATCACTTACAGGTACCGAAGACGACACTAAATATTGGAAACTGTCGAATACTTTTGGCATTCAGTTGCTCGAAGGGTTTCACAAATATGCTAAGTTTGGATTGGCGGCATACGCTACTTACGAATATCGAAAATATAATCAGACGTCAGACTCTACGCTTTATCTCGAAAACAAGCCCGAAAAGCTTACTCCGTTCCCCGGCATAACAGTCCCTCAGAGTGGTTCGCAAAATCTTTTATGGGTAGGCGGACAGCTAACTAAGCAGAAAGGCTCGATACTTACTTACAGCGCATTAGCTCAATTTGGCGTAATCGGAGATGTTGCGGGGGATATTGATGTGAGTGGAAACATATCTACTCGCTTTAAATTATTCGGCGACTCGGTTAAAATTACCGGATACGGATATTTCAAAAACACGGCACCTCCATATCTTATGAATCATTTCATATCTAACCACTTTGCGTGGTCTAACGACTTTGGTAAGACTCGTAAGTTTCGTGCCGGAGGAATTATTAATATTCCTCACACCGGAACGGTTATAAATGCCGGATTTGAAACAATTCAGAATTGCTTGTATTTCGACAAAGATGGAAATGCAGCTCAATTTTCCGATAATATTCAGATTTTTAGTGCCTCACTAAAACAAAATTTGCATTTTAAAGCTCTTCATTGGGACAACGAAATTACATATCAGACAACTTCTAACGAAGCTGTAATTCCTCTCCCTAAATTGGCAATTTACTCTAATCTTTATTTACAATTCAAAATTGCTAAAGTGCTTAATGTCCAGCTAGGTGTTGACTGCAATTATTACACTCGCTACAAAGCACCTGCTTACAATCCTGCTACAATGACTTTCAAATCGCAAGACGAATTACTTATCGGCAACCACCCTTTTATGAACATATATGCAACTTGTAAGCTCAAAAAAACTCGTTTCTTCGTAATGATGTCGCACGTCAATCAAGGCTGGTTTGACACTAATTCTTTTGCTTTGCCTCACTATCCTTTGAACCCTCGCAAATTCCAACTTGGAATTTCTATCGACTTTGCTAATTAATGAAACTTATTCAGCCAAAAATATCTATATATATTGTATTGCTTGCTATCACAATTCTGGCAATGTTCGCTCTGCGACACTGCGCAAATTACAAAATGACTCCCGAAAATGCAAACGATAGCATAAATGTTGCAATTGAATATTCTCCGCTGTCGTTATACATGTACAGCGACACTCTGGGCGGATTTGAATACGACTTAATGCGAACTATTGCCGCTAAAGGAAAGATGAAAATTAAATTTCACCCTATCGTTTCGCTCGAAAAAGCTATCGAAGGACTTGACAATAATAAATATGACATTCTAATCGCTCAGTTTCCGGTAACTGCCGACGCTAAAGAAAAATATATTTTTAGCGATGCAATATACCTCGACAAGCAAATTCTTGTGCAGCGTAAAGACTCGCTTGGTAATCTTAAAATTAAATCTCAACTCGATTTAGCTCAAGACACCATATATGCGGTGAAAGGCTCGCCTATGGTGGTGCGCATCGAAGCTCTCAGCCACGAAATTGGCGACACGATATACATTAAACAAGAAAACGAATACAATGCCGAGCAACTTCTTATAATGGTATCTAAAGGACTTATCGACTACGCTGTAATAAACGAAAGGGTCGCTCGAAATCTTGCTAAAGATTATAATAACATTAATGTAGGCACTAATATTAGTTTCTCGCAATTCCAATCGTGGGCTTTTGCTAAAGATAAAATAGCACTTCGCGATAGCATAGACTCCTTAATTAAGCAAGTCAAACTGACAGAAGGGTATAAAGCTCTTTTCAACCGCTACTTCTAAAGTTTTTATATTTAGTGTCTTATGCAATATTTATTTTCAAATAATTTTTGCTAACTTTGCCCTATGGAAACAAATGGCTTATTCGATATATGGTCGTACATTTCCGATGCAATGAATTCGACCCAGGTTTCTACTCCAAGTGCAATTCTTAAAATGCTTGTGAGCCTGATTCTGGGCGGTATTATCGGATTTGAGCGTAAAAGAAAAGGTCAGATCGCAGGGGTCCGTACTTTTGCGCTTATTTCTATGGGCGCAACTCTTGCAATGCTCCTTTCCATCTACATCCCTCAAGAATATTTAGGCCTTAAAAATGGCGACCCGGGACGTATTGCTGCTCAAGTGGTTACGGGTATCGGTTTCCTCGGCGCAGGTGCTATCATACAGATGAAAGGCTCGGTGAGAGGACTTACTACTGCCGCAGGAATTTGGATTGTTGCCACTATTGGTATGGCTGTCGGTGCCGGGCTGTATCTTGTGGCTGTCGTTTCTACTTTTTTCATAATGATTATTCTGGTAACTTTTGAAAAATATGAACGCAAAATAAATCTTGTGTGGGAAACCAAAATTGTATGTATCGAGGTGAATGATATTTTAAACAGCATTGAACCTTATAAATATGTTTTTCATAAATTTGGAATCCACATTATAGATGAATTCCTTAGAATAAACTACAGTGCAAATAATACAACAATTAATTTTGTCATTTTGCTTAAAGATAAAAGCGATTATGTAAGCCTTTTTGATGAGCTGAAAAGCGTTAATGACACTCTGTCTATTTCTTTAAGTAGCGAATTAAATATATAATCTTTCTATGAATATCTTATCCGACATCAATTTATTTAATTCTATTTCAGCCCTGGCGATAGACACGAATGTGGCACAAACCACGGTATCTACTATCGAACCACTCACTGAGTCTAAAGATATTTCTGAAGTGCAAGTAAACGGACTGATTGGCGACCTTGCACTAATTCTTATATTTGGGGCTATAATTACACTAATATTCAAGAAACTTAAGCAACCGGTTGTACTTGGATACATCGTTGCAGGAGTTATTGCCGGACCTCACTTCCTATATCTGCCTTCGGTTACCAACGAGGCGAATATTGAGTTCTGGGCGCAAATTGGTATTGTCGTTTTGCTATTCTCACTGGGTCTTGAGTTTAGCTTTAAAAAGCTGATGAATGTGGGGGGGTCGGCGATTATCACAGCTCTGATTATAGTGATGGGAATGATGGGTTTCGGTTTTGCCGCCGGTAAACTCATCAATCTTTCGTTTATCAATTCTCTTTTCCTCGGTGCAATGCTGTCTATGTCGTCGACTACGATTATTATAAAAGCTCTCACCGACCTGAATCTGCGTCAACGCAAATTCGTGCCGATGGTATTCGCTGTGCTTATTTGTGAAGACTTATTTGCTGTGGTTATGATGGTAATTTTGTCATCTATTGCCATTAACAATACTCTGGAAGGTTCTGAAATGATTTACAGCATTCTCAAATTAGTTTTCTTTCTTGTCATTTGGTTTAGCGTGGGGGTATTTATTCTACCTACGTTTTTCCGATATTTCCGTAAATTTATTAATGAGGAGATCCTTCTAATCACTGCAATGGGGCTGTGTTTCCTTATGGCTGTGTTCTCGGTATATTCAGGATTCTCTCTTGCGCTTGGGGCTTTCGTAATGGGTTCTATTCTTGCCGGAACTTGCGAAGCCGAACATATCGAGAAAGTTACAAAACCGGTAAAAGACCTATTTGGTGGCGTTTTCTTCATATCTGTGGGTATGATGGTAGATCCCGATATTATAGTTCAATTTATTGGACCTATTTTACTCCTTTCGGCTGTAGTGATTATTGGTATGATTTGTTTCGGTACTTTCGGAATGCTAGTTACCGGACAATCGTTAAAAGTAGCATTAGAGTCGGGATTCAGCTTAACACAAATTGGGGAATTTGCTTTTATCATTGCATCTATGGGTATGTCGCTTGGCGTTTTAGAGCCGTCAATATATCCTATTGTTGTCGCTGTGTCGGTAATTACTACTTTCACTACGCCTTATTTTATCAAACTTGCCGAACCGGCGTATTTCAAAATCGAAAAGCATATTCCTGCCCGTTGGCACTTCCTTATTGACAGATATACAAAACAAGCGGCGATAGTCGACGAATATAAATCTATATGGCTGGCTGTCGCTCAAAGATACATCTGGCGTATCATTTTATACTCTACTGTGATTATTGCTATTATTGCTCTTGCCCACAACTACTCTATTCCTTTCTTTAAAGATTGGCTTGGCGATTTTGGGGTGTTGTGTGCATGCGTCTTGACATTAATCGGTATGGCGCCTTTCTTATTAGCCCTTTCTAACCCTAGCATAAATAAATCTCAACGCGAAAAGCTTAATATTTCTAGCGGAGGAAAATCTAATATGCCTCTCGTGGTAATGTCTTTATTCCGCATCTTTATTGCTTTTGCTTTCGTTATTGGGTTTATTACCTCTATTTATTCTTTTGCTTTCGGTATTACTTTTGGAATTTCTATCTTTGTTTTGCTTATCGTGTTCTTTTCTAAGAGCGTAAAAAAGAGATTGACTAATATAGAATCTAAATTTGTCAAGAATCTGAATGAGCGCGAACTTCGCCGCAGTGGTAAAGATAATAATATTATTAGCGACCTTCACGTGGCGTATATGGAAGTTGGGTACAATTGCCCTTTTGTTGGCGAACGACTGGGAAATGCCGATATTCGCAAAGAATATGGCGTTAATGTGGTGAGTATTCAGCGTGGGGCTCTAATTATCCCGGTTCCGACGAGCAATACTCGCGTTTTTCCGGGTGATTTACTCGGTGTTATTGGTACAGATGAACAGATCGACAAGTTACTTCATATTGTCGAAAGTGAAGACAATGGAATTCACTCCGGAAATGAGCAAGTTGATGTGAAATTCACTCACTTTGAAATTACCGAAAGCTCGCCGCTACTAGGTGAGACTACGGCTTCTATCGGACTTAGAGATAACTATTCGGCTCTTCTTGTTGCAATTCAACGTGGCGGCGACAATTATATTAAGCCTACGGGTAAAGAAGATTTCCAGATTGGTGATATTCTTTGGTTGGTGGGCGATAACAATAAAATAGAAACATTAAAATAATCATATATTACACTTTTTTATGCAAGAAAAGATTATAATTTTAGATTTTGGCTCTCAGACTACTCAACTTATCGGACGCCGTGTGCGTGAGTTGAATATGTACTGCGAAATCGTGCCTTACAACAAATTTCCGCACAACGATCCTTCGGTTATTGGTGTCATTCTATCGGGTAGCCCTTTCTCGGTATATGATGAGAAGGCATTCAAAGTCGATTTGTCGGAAATTCGTGGTAAATATCCACTTTTGGGTATTTGCTATGGCGCACAATTTATGGCATACTCTAATGGGGGGAACGTTGAACCTGCAGGAACTCGCGAATATGGACGAGCTCACTTGACTAAATTCGACGATGCAAACCCTCTTTTAAAAAATATTCGCGAAAATTCGCAAGTGTGGATGAGCCACGGAGATACCATCACTGCAATTCCTGATAATTTCAAAATTATCGCTTCTACCGAAAAGGTGGCTATCGCTGCATACCACGCTGAAGGCGAAAATCTGTGGGGCGTACAATTTCACCCTGAAGTGTTTCACAGTGTAGATGGTACTCAAATTCTCAAAAACTTCGTTGTCGACATCTGTGGCGGCAAACAGGATTGGGATGCGGCTTCTTTTATCGAAACTACTGTGGCTCAACTAAAAGAGCAAGTGGGCAATGATCGAGTGATTCTCGGACTTAGCGGGGGCGTCGATTCTTCAGTTGCCGCTGTTTTGCTCCACCGTGCTATTGGAAAGAACCTTACTTGTATTTTTGTTGACCACGGATTACTTCGCAAGAATGAATTTACGAATGTAATGAAAGACTATGAGTGTCTTGGTCTTAATGTGATTGGTGTTGACGCCAGCGAGAAGTTCTTTAGCGAACTTGCAGGCGTTTCCGACCCCGAAAAGAAGCGCAAAATCATTGGTAAGGGCTTTATTGATGTTTTCGACATCGAAGCTCACAAAATCACCGATGCTAAATGGCTAGCTCAAGGAACTATATATCCCGACTGCATCGAGTCGCTTTCTATTACAGGTACGGTAATTAAGAGCCACCACAATGTGGGTGGACTTCCCGAAAAGATGAAACTCAAACTTTGTGAACCACTTCGCTTGCTGTTCAAAGACGAGGTGCGTGCTGTGGGACGTGAATTGGGTATGCCTGAGCATCTTATCACTCGCCATCCTTTCCCGGGTCCGGGGCTCGCTGTGCGAATACTTGGCGACATCACTCGCGAGAAAGTTACTATCCTGCAAGATGCCGACGATATTTTCATTCAAGGGCTTCGCGATTGGAAACTTTATGACAAGGTTTGGCAAGCGGGAGTAATCCTTTTACCGGTGCAGAGTGTGGGAGTTATGGGCGACGAACGTACCTACGAGCGTGCTGTTGCTCTTCGTGCTGTTACAAGTACCGATGCAATGACTGCCGACTGGGCTCACCTACCCTACGATTTCCTTGCCAAAGTGTCAAACGACATTATCAATAAAGTGAAAGGGGTAAATCGTGTATGCTACGACATAAGCTCTAAACCACCAGCAACTATCGAGTGGGAATAATAAATATAAAAAAATCGAGATTCAACGCTGAATCTCGATTTTTTATTTATCTGTTATTTGCAATATTCTTCGATATAGGCTTTACATGCCTCTTCAAGCTCGGCATACCATTCTGCGCCAAACCGCCTTGTCAATGGCTCTTTCAAGAATTGATACACTCTCACGCCTTTTGCCCTGCCTAGAACTTCGGCCGCTTTGCATATTTTCCACGAATGATAATTAACTGCCGTGAACGTGGGATATTCTGTCAGGCGCAATGGATAGAGATGACACGAAATTGGTTTGTAAAAATCGGTACGCCCTTCTCGATATGCCTTCTCGATGGCACACATACACATTCCATCTTTTCCATAGCACGAAAAAACGCAATTCTTTCCATCTACTATCTGCGTAACCAGATCGGCTTCATCGTCGACATAGCCTACTCCCGACTCTTTTATCCGCTCTTGTGCCTGTGGCAACAAGTCGTCCCACACAATTGGCAGAATCTCTTTCAACTTTGCATATTCTTTCTCGGTGATTGGTGCGCCGGCATCGCCTTCAATGCAACATTCGCCCAAGCACTTACTCAGGTCGCAAATAAAAAACTTCTCAATCAAGTCGAGACTTACAAGTGCATTCTGTATCTGTAACATATAAACTTCTTCTTCTTCCAACTTCAATAGTATTTCTAGCAAACAAAGATAATGCAATTTGTTAAAAACATCAAAACAACTTCTCTCATTTTACCACAATTTAAACGCACCTCTCTCCTAAATCACCAATAACAAAGAAAACACCAAAAAAAATTAGCCCCAAAAGGAATCCCAAAAGCAAAAAAGACAGTACAGCTCCCACAATTCGCCACATCAGCACACCTCCCATAATTCGCCACATCAGCACAGCTCCCACAATTCGCCACATCAG
>JAQVCR010000002.1:0-16469 GCA_028689665.1 Muribaculaceae bacterium | reverse complement strand
TTGCCACAGAGTGGCAAAACCATGCATAACCACGAGCTTTTAAGCCCGTGGAATAGGACAACCAAGATTTTGCACCCCGAAGCGGGTGCCACCTCGCAAGCAACAACAAAAAACAAACGAGAACGATAATGTTCGTATACGCCAAGTAATCTGCCCCTATTTCTGTTGCTTTATATTTATTTAGTGATGCGATTATTGGGGATTTGGCGATTTTGTGGTAACTTCGCATCTCTAAAATAATAAGATATGGCACGTAATGAAAATGAGCTTAAAGGTGTAAGCCTGCTAGGGAACACCGGAGTGGCATACCCAACTCAATATTGCCCGGAAATTCTAGAAACATTCAAAAATAAACACCCCGAAAATGAATATTTGGTAACGTTTAATTGCCCTGAATTTACTAGTCTTTGCCCCAAAACCGGACAGCCGGATTTTGCTAAAATAATTATTAGCTACATTCCTCGCGAAGATATGGTGGAAAGCAAAAGTCTTAAATTATATCTTTTCAGCTTCCGTAATCATGGCGATTTTCATGAAGATTGCATTAACATCATTATGAAAGACCTTATTAAGGTGATGAATCCTCGTTATATCGAAGTTACCGGAATTTTCACTCCGCGTGGCGGAATAGCAATATATCCATTTGCCAACTATGGCGACGACGACCACCAAGAAATGGCTCGACTTCGCCTTATGGCATCATTTCGCAACGAATAATATGAAAGATTCTGTAATTATATTATCCGGTGGCATGGACTCGGTTACAATGCTTTATGATTTCAAAGACGAGATTGCTCTTGCCGTTACTTTCGACTATGGCTCTAACCACAACCGACGCGAAGCCGAATTTGCCAAATTGCATTGCAACCGGCTAGGAATTAAGCACATATTAATTCCGCTCGACTTTATGGGAAAATATTTTAAAAGTTCGCTGCTCGAAGGCTCTGACGCTATCCCCGAAGGACACTATGCCGACGAAAACATGAAATCGACCGTAGTTCCTTTCCGTAACGGAATTATGCTTGCGATAGCTTGCGGACTTGCCGAAAGCAACGAGCTGAAGCGTGTAATGCTTGCCAATCACTTTGGCGACCACTCAATATATCCCGACTGTCGCAAATCGTTTGTCGAGGCTATGGACTCGGCAATGAAAGCCGGAACATACGAGGGAATTAGCATCTATGCACCCTACACCGACATTACAAAGAGCGATATTGCACGTCGTGGCAAAGAGCTACACATCGACTACTCCGAGACTTATTCGTGCTACAAAGGTGGCGAGAAGCATTGCGGACGATGTGGCACTTGCGTTGAGCGCAAAGAGGCAATGAGCGACGCCGGAATTATCGACACTACCGAATACGAAGAATAAATATATGTATTATATCAAAAAAACGCTTGAAATAGCAGCCTGCCATCGCCTCACACTGAGCTACGAAAGCAAATGCACTAATCTGCATGGGCATAATTGGATAATCACCATCTACTGTAAAGCTAAAGAGCTTAACAAAGATGGTATGGTGTGCGACTTCACTCACATTAAACAATCAATTCAGGGTTCGCTCGACCACGCTAACCTTAACGAGGTGCTGCCTTTCAACCCTACTGCCGAGAATATTGCGCACTGGGTGGTGGAGCAGATCCCCGAATGCTACCGCGCCGACGTGCAAGAATCGGAAAACAACATAGCTTCGTATGAAGAAGATTAACGAAATATTCTACTCTCTTCAAGGCGAAGGACATCACACAGGTGTCCCTGCCGTGTTTATTCGTTTCAGCGGGTGCAATCTTCACTGCAACTTCTGCGACACTAAGCACGAAAGTGGGACAATGATGAGCAACGATGCTATTATTGCCGAAGTGATGAAATATCGACATTCTAAACTTATTGTCCTCACAGGGGGTGAACCATCTCTATTTATCGACAATAATTTTATCATCGCACTTAAAGAAGCTACCGGAATGACTATCGCAATTGAAACTAACGGTACTCATTCTATCCCTTCGGCTATCGACTGGATTACACTCTCGCCTAAAACGGGGTTTGAAGGGGGCGACGATTCTCCTCTTTTTATTACAAAGTGCAACGAACTAAAGGTAGTATTCACTGGGCAAGGTCTGGAGCAGTATTTCGAAATCGAAGCATCTTTCTACTACTTGCAACCGTGTGCAACAGGGGATAACGCTAAAGACAGAATTAATACACAGGCGACCATAAAGGCGGTAATGGACGATCCTAGATGGAATCTATCACTACAAACACACAAACTGCTAAACATAAGATGACAGCAAACTGCACATTAACAGTTATTTGCTTTTTTCTTTTATTACAACTATTGCATATTAACTAATTAATTAATAACTTTGCACCGCATTTCGTAATCTCTGGCAAGATTAGAAGCTTGTTACATTGCGACATTTAATAACATTTTAATATATCTAGAAAATGGACTTAATTAAGATTGCAGAAGAGGCATTCGCTACAGGAAAAGAATTCCCTGCATTTGGACCTGGTGATACAATTACCGTTGCATATCGTATCAAAGAAGGTAATAAAGAACGTATACAGCAATATCGCGGTGTAGTAATCCGCATTAGTGGTGATGGTAAGAAAAAACGTTTTACTGTTCGCAAAATGAGTGATAATATCGGTGTTGAAAGAATTTTCCCTATCGAATCGCCATTTATCGACAGTATCGAAGTTAATAGATATGGTAAAGTGCGCCGTGCTAAACTATACTATCTTCGCGGTCTTACAGGTAAAAAAGCTCGTATCAAAGAACGTTGCGTTGTTAACACTGCTAAATAATTTAGTCAATTATTCTGACAAAAATATAAAAGCCATTGCTTCTGCAATGGCTTTTCTTATTTTTATAGCCGTCCCCTACTGCTTAAAGAAAAAACATATAAAACAGGAATAAAAAGCATTAAAGCCACAATATCTATCATCTATATTGCTTTTTAATAATAATATTTATAATTTTGTAAATGAGTATATGAATAATATTAATCAAATTAAAAATATCATGAAAATTCGACATTCTTTGAATCAACTTTGGGTAGGTAGTATCAATCTAGTTAACAGACTTATTGGCAGAAACAAGATTAGACAATATAAATTTCATCGCAATTTTATGCCGTTATTTTATGCCATTCCTATCATATTTTGCTCAGTCGCAATAGCTATGTCAATTCCTTCTTGCACATTAAAAAACAGCAAAATAGCTAATATATTTGCTCCGACAGATACAAATAAATACGTTACCGGATACAGCAAAGGTGCATATATATATCAAGAACCAAATACAAACAGCCGCAAACTTAAAGAATTTGCCACCGATTATACTGAATATGAATGGATAGGTGATAAAGAAGATAATCATGGATATGAAACTACAATTTTTGATGAGCATTATGTATTTATAGTATCAGAGGAGGTCGACGATTGGTATTGTATAAAAATTCGTGATTTTAAAGGCTATGTCAAGAAAAATGATTGTCAACTTTTAACTACTGGTGATATTAATGACGCTTTAGATAAAACCTGTTTTAAAGAGCTAAATCTAACTCTACGTACACACGGAAAGTATAAGGGAACATATATTTCTATAGATAGTGATGCCTTTGATAGCTATATTAATCGCGGTGAAATCAATGGTAACCATTTAACTTATATCTATTACTTTCCAAATGAGACTATACAAGATTATTTAGTAATAGATAGCTATTGTTCCTTTGATGGAATAATATTTGAAGGTAAAAGATATAAATATAACGAGCTTGATAAAGTTCCTGATGCTTTTATCGATAACATCGTTAAATTAGAATCTGATACAGTTGATCTATATTACTTCCCCGAAGTTAATATAATTAAATCATTTAAAAGCGAATAAGAACATCTAATATAGTCTTTTCCATATTAAGGACAGAAGATAGGCGGCACTCGGGAGAACAAAAATAAGTAAACTTATTTTGTGTTTTCCACTCATTTGCACTTCTTTGCAGAAGATAGGCGGCACTCGGGAGAACAAAAATAAGTAAACTTATTTTGTGTTTTCCACTCATTTGCACTTCTTTGCAGAAGATAGGCGGCACTCGGGAGAACAAAAATAAGTAAACTTATTTTGTGTTTTCCACTCATTTGCACTATCTTTGTCAACCGAAACGGGAATAGCTGTTTCATTAGCCGCAATAGCTCAGTTGGTAGAGCATTTCATTCGTAACGAAAAGGTCATGGGTTCGAGTCCCATTCGCGGCTCTGCTTGGAGAGAAATCATTTTTTGATCTCTCTCCTAGTTTTTTATATAGCTGTGCATAGGCAGGACTAATTGTGAAATGTGAGGCTAAAACAGCTGTAGCATATTGAATAATACCAAATACTAATGCGAAATTGAGAGCTTGACGCAAAAAATTAAGACAACATTGCAGGTACATAGTGAAATATCAAAAAAAACAGTGGATATGGCTGTTAAGTCTGTCTAAATAAATTATGTATATTGTTATGTGATTGCGTGGCTCTTTTTATGAATCACTATAAAGAGGGTTCAAATATTCAACGTTATAGCACAGTTTACTTTTGTATCAAAAGCAAACTGTATTGTTATTATTTTAATAAAGACATTTAAAACATATATTATATGATGCTCGAACAAAGGCATATTGTTGCGCTAGTTAAGCCCATTACCCGACAGCAATAAAAGCAAAAAACAAGTTGCGATGCGTCGTAGGTCCTTCATATAAAGGCTTATATAAACAAAAAAAATCCGCCGTTAAGCGGATTTTTTGTTTATATCTGTTTATATTAGAATTTTACCGACTGTTTACTATAAGTGATTCTAATTTTTGCTTTATCTAAATTCAATTTAGCTACCGACGGCGCTGTTACTGCCGGTGTTATACTTACAAGCGTCGAAACTTCCGTAGTTGAATTTTGCTCAAAAGTTGCAGAAATAGGAGTTAAAATTAAATTAATATCTTCATCTTTCACTTCGCCTCCTTTTTCGTTAACAATATCAAGAATAAAGTCTCTCATATCCGAGAAAATATATTTTTTATTTGTTGAGTCGTAGGTTGCATAGAATGAAGAGATATTATCAACAACCGAATTTTCTTTGAAAAACTCATCTTTCTTAGTTTCAGAGATTAGTAATAAGTATGCCGGCGGGGTTATGCCTTTTAGACTTGGAATCTCAGTAACCGGAATTTCAAAATACAAATTATTAACAACGCCTAAATCATTGCCAATGCCTTTCATTAATTTTTCAACTATCTCTTTTGTGGGGAATTTAAGTTTTACATCAAGTCCGGCGGGCGCTTGAATTATTGCTTCGCCTTTAGCGATGCGACTTCCTATTGAGCTGGCAATATTAAGCTTAATATTGTTGTTGGTTAAAATTTCGGGGGTGGTTGCTAGATAATCGGTGTGGACATAATAGGTAGTATCTTTGTCTTCATCGGTTTTCATATTTTTGTGATAATAAAATGTCATCACAGTATTCTCAATATTCATAATCCTACCATTTCCATAGGTCGTGGTTACATATACTCCCGGAAAATATTTTGCAAATGTTTCGGGATTTGCGAAGGTTGTCGGATTATTCTTATATTCGGTGTACAGCTTACGCCCAAATTCAAGTGGCATCTTAACTTTCACCTCGCGATAGCTAAGATCGGCTATCGAATCCGATAATCCTAAAGCTGAGGCTGTATATGCAGCGCTTCCCATTAAGTCGGATTTAGAAAAATAATCAACAGGATTAAAATCACTATAGATTGGCGATGGTGGTAATTGCTTGTTTAGACGATATACGCTTAATCTCATCGGGGCGATAGAATCGCCGATATAATTACCTTGTGCGATGCGAAGAATTAGCTGTACAGAGTCGATTGTGTTTACCGTAACTCCCGTTGTGTCGAGATTTAGAGAAGGCATAAATTGAGTTACAAAATCGGACTTTAATATACCATAATCATCTGCGTTTATTGCTCCTAGCAATTGACTGATTGTGCGTGATTGTATCTTCTCATTTCCTACCGAGCTTCCGCTAACAGTAAAAGAAGAATCCATCACTATATCAATCTGACTTTGCGATATTGTTGAACCTACCGATCCTTCTTCGCATGAGTTAAAGCCAATAGTGGCAAACATTCCAAGCAGAAGCAAATAAAATGTTTTTTTCATATTCTGAATTATAAAATAGAACGTTTATATAGATTTATAGAACTCATTGTACACTTCTACCGAGCTGTCATCATCGCCGGGATATGGCAAGAATGGCTTACCTGAAGCTTTTGCATAGGCTATTAATTCAGGATCTATTCCTTCTTGTGCCTCCACTACCCCATCGCTAAAGTCAATAGCTAATTTAGATAACGACATGTAATCAATCGACTTGTTTATTATATCCTTTACTGCTTTATCTGAGGCTCCGTCCATTTGTAGCTTTTCGGCAAGTCTTATATCTAGTGGCTCGGTAAAGCCATCTTTAAAGAGCGAATAGACAACCTTTACATTGCTGAATGTTGGGTCGTCGTTATATATTTGTTTCAAATAGATCGGTGTCAATGCCGACACCCACCCTTGACAATGAACAATGTTTGGAATCCAACGTAATTTCTTAACGGTCTCTAGCGAGCCTCTTACAAAGAAGATACTACGCTCGTCGTTATCGTCGGGCATAGTTAATGTCTCTAATTCTTTTACCGAACCGTGTTGAAAATAGTCATCATTATAGATAAAATAGACTTGCATTCTGGCTGGCTGCAAAGTGGCAACTTTGATTATTAGTGGGTGATCTGTGTCATCTATTATCAAATTCATACCTGAGAGTCGTATCACTTCGTGAAGCTGATTTCGACGTTCGTTTATACAACCATATTTAGGCATAAAAGTTCGCACTTCATATCCTTTTTCCTGAATGCCCTGAGGTAATTTATTCGACAATTGTGAAATAAATGTTTCGGGGAGGTAAGGAGAAATTTCCTGGTTGATAAATAAAATTTTGCTTGCGTCCATATAAAGTAAATCTATATTATGTAACTGCAAAGATAGTAAAAATAATTGAGTTTGCGAAGTTTCCTTATCAGTAATGCTCTTAATTTGGGGAAGAAACAGCCACAGACGTAGTTATTTAACAATTTGAAACAAAGAAAAAGAATAAATAATTAACGCACAAAATAAATACTATTGCAACAAAGTTGTGTATATGGTAGTTTTTTGTTTCTTTTGCACGATTTTTAATTAACATCATTGAAATGAATACAATAAGTTCTGTTGACGATTTAAAGGCAACAGTGAAGACACTAAAGGGTCAAGGTAAAAGTGTAGGATTAGTCCCAACTATGGGGGCTTTGCATGAAGGTCATTTATCTCTAGTTACTCGCTGTCGCGCCGAGAACGACGTGGTAGTGGTAAGCGTATTTGTTAACCCCACGCAATTTAACAACAAAGAAGACCTAAAAACTTATCCTCGCACCGAGGAGGCTGATAAAAAACTTTTAGAGGCTGCCGGCTGCGACATCGTGTTTATGCCTTGTGCCGAAGAAATATACCCTGAACCCGACAATAGAATTTTCAAGCTTGGTAAAGTTGCCGAAGTGATGGAGGGAGCTATGAGACCGGGACATTTTAATGGTGTGGCTCAGATTGTCAGCAAGTTGTTCGACTTCGTTTCGCCGGATAGAGCATACTTTGGCGAAAAAGATTTTCAACAAATCGCTGTAATTCGCAGTATGATTGCCTCCGAAGGTTATAAACTTGAAATCGTGTCTTGCCCTATTATTCGCGAAGCCGATGGACTGGCTAAAAGCAGCCGAAATGTGCGACTTACTCCGGAAATGAGAAAGATTGCTCCAAATATTGCAAGAATTTTATCCGAAAGTTGTAACTTTGCAAAGTCGAATAGCGTGGCTGCAACTCAGCAATACGTTATCGATTCTATTAATGCATTCGATGGTATGGAAGTTGAATATTACCAGATTGTCGACGGAATTAGTCTTAAAGAAGTTAACGACTGGAAAGATTCAAGCTATATCGTAGGTTGTATAACTGTGTATTGTGGTGATGTAAGACTTATCGACAATATCGCTTATTTAAAATAGAACGATAAATAAATTATAATGAACATAGAAGTAGTAAAATCGAAAATTCATCGTGTTACTGTAACCGAAGCAAACCTCAACTATATCGGTAGCATCACTATCGATCAAGACCTTATGGATGCGGCTAACATTATTCCTAATGAGCGTGTTTACATCGTAGACAACAATAACGGTGAACGATTGGATACTTATGTTATTGCCGGCAAACGTGGGTCGGGCGTTATATGCCTCAATGGAGCTGCTGCACGTAAAGCTCAGCCCGGCGACGTAATAATC
Source organism: Muribaculaceae bacterium (assembly GCA_028689665.1). Classification (GTDB taxonomy): domain Bacteria; phylum Bacteroidota; class Bacteroidia; order Bacteroidales; family Muribaculaceae; genus JAQVCR01. Next base: position 8,093 of record JAQVCR010000002.1, on the reverse strand, counting down.
ATTATGGCTTATGCTTCTATGGACTTCGACGAAGCCAAGAATTTTAAGCCTGCCGTAATATTCCCGGATACACGCACAAACAAGCTTTTAAAATAACAGCATAATTAAGAAACAAAAACAATAACGATATAAGAATATGTTTGAAAATCTAAGCGAGAAACTGGAACGTTCGTTCAAACTCCTAAAAGGTGAAGGCAAAATTACCGAAATAAATGTTGCCGAGACGCTTAAAGAAGTTAGACGCGCGCTTCTCGACGCCGACGTTAACTACAAAGTTGCTAAACAATTCACCGATACTGTAAAGGCCAAAGCTCTTGGACAAGATGTCCTCACTTCCGTTAAACCGGGTGAGATGATGGTTAAAATTGTTCACGACGAGCTTGCTGAATTAATGGGTGGAGAAACTGCCGAACTTAAATTAGAAAGAAAACCGGCTGTTATTCTTATGTCGGGACTTCAAGGTTCTGGTAAAACTACTTTCTCGGGAAAACTTGCTAAAAAATTAAAGAGCGAGAAGGGAAAGAATCCTTTGCTTGTCGCTTGCGACGTGTATCGCCCGGCTGCTATCGAACAATTAAAAGTTTTAGGCGAGCAAATCGGGGTGCCTGTCTACACTGAGATTGACAGCAAGAACCCTGTTGAAATTGCAAAAAACGCTATCGCAGAAGCTAAAAAGAATAATTACGACTTAGTGATTGTCGACACTGCCGGACGTCTGGCTGTTGACGAACAGATGATGAACGAGATTGAAGCTATTAAGAAAGCTATTAATCCAGATGAAACACTGTTTGTTGTCGACTCGATGACGGGACAAGATGCCGTAAACACTGCCAAAGAATTTAACGACCGACTAAACTTCGACGGTGTTATTTTAACTAAACTCGATGGCGATACTCGCGGTGGTGCCGCTCTTTCTATTAGAACTGTCGTTAACAAGCCTATCAAATTTGTAGGTACAGGCGAAAAGATGGAAGCTATCGATCCTTTCCGCCCTGCTGGTATGGCCGACCGTATTCTCGGAATGGGTGATATAGTATCTTTCGTCGACCGTATGCAACAACAATACGACGAGAAAGAAGCTCAACGACTTCAAAAGAAAATCGCTAAAAACCAATTCGACTTCGATGACTTCTTAAAACAAATTTCCCAAATCAAAAAAATGGGTAACTTGAAAGACTTAGCATCTATGATACCGGGAGTTGGAAAAGCTATTAAAGACATCGACATCGACGATAACGCTTTTAAAAGCGTTGAAGCAATAATATATTCTATGACTCCTTATGAACGCAAAAATCCTGATATAATCAACGGAAGCCGACGACAACGCATTGCTAAAGGTAGCGGAACTACTCTTCAAGAAGTGAACCGATTGCTTAAACAATTCGAAGAAACGCGCAAAATGATGAAGATGGCAACGACAATGAACCCTACTAAAATGATGCGCAATATGCGCAGAAAATAATATCTTATGTTATAAAAAAGGAGAATCTTGATTTCTCCTTTTTTTATTAACGGTTTTATATTACTTTTACTCATTAAATTTTATAAATATTATGAGAGCAAAATTATTAGTGTCAATATGTATGGCGGCTATATTGTGCGCCTGTAATAATCAATCAAACGGGTATGTAGTTTCAGGTGTCGTTAACGACTCTACGGCTAATGGCAAGATGGTATATATCATGCAATATGACGACCAGACATACATTGACAGCACCACAGTCAGCAACGGGAAATTTGTATTTAAAGGTAAAGCAGATACAGCACAATTTTGTCGACTCATCCTCTCGAGAGAAAAATATACTAATTTAATCCTCGAAAATGGAAACATCACTGTAGATATTGAGAACGGTAAAATGCCTACCGGAAGCCCGCTTAATGAAGAACTTGCTAAAATTGAAGCCGAAAGAGACAGCATTATCAATCTTGTTGAAGTGCAACAACAAGAATTAGCTAAAAAATATACCAATCCCGAAGAGCTTAAGGCTAAACGTAAAGAATTTTTCGATGAAATTAATAAGAATTTAGCTACTCGCTGTAAAGAACTCTACAAGATTCACAACAACGATGCTATTGGTTTCTATTTGCTTAATTCTATCTATTTAGATGCAATGGAACCTGAAGAAAGAGAGCAGATAATAGCAAGTTTAGGATCTTGGCTTAAATCTACAAATACAGTATCTGTGATTATCAAACAGATTAAAACCGCTAAAAAGACTGCCGAAGGTCAAATGTATACCGACATTAAAGGTAAAGCTATTGATGGCAGACCGTTATCGCTATCCGACTTTATTGGAAAAGGAAACTATGTTCTCCTCGATATGTGGGCTAGCTGGTGTGGACCTTGCAAAGGCGAAATACCAAATCTTGCATTCCTCCACAACAAATATAAAAACAAAGGGCTTACTGTTGTAGGGCTTTTTGTGTGGGACAAAGAGAGTAATCTAAAAAAAACAATAGAAGCTGAAAAGATTACTTGGCCTCAAATTATCGACGCTTATGAACGCGCCAACTTTTACGGGGTAACCGGTATCCCTTTTATCATTTTATTTGACCCCGACGGGAAAATTATCAAACGAGGCTTACGTGGCGAAGAAATGATTAAAACAGTAGAAGAATTATTGCAAAACAAAAAATAAAATTTTTTATGGAATTAATCGACGGAAAGAAAATTGCCGATACCATTAAACAAGAGATTGCTGCCGAAGTAGCTAAAATGATTAATCAAGGAAAAAAACAACCTCATCTTGCTGCAATTCTTGTAGGACACGATGGCGGAAGTGAAACCTATGTTGCTCATAAAGTTAAAGCCTGCGAACAATGTGGTTTTAAGTCTACGCTTATTCGTTACGAAGACGATGTTACTGAAATCGAACTGCTTAACGCTATTTCTAAGCTAAACAATGATAACGACGTTGACGGTTTTATCGTGCAATTGCCTCTCCCAAAGCATATTTCGGAACAAAAAATTATTGAAGCTATCGACTACCGTAAGGATGTCGACGGATTCCACCCTATTAACGTAGGGCGTATGTCTATTGGACTGCCGTGTTTCTTATCGGCAACGCCGGCGGGAATTATAGAATTACTAAAAAGATATAACATATCCACGAAAGGAGCTAATTGCGTTGTGATGGGCAGAAGCAATATCGTAGGAAAGCCGGTGGCTACATTAATGATGCAAAAAGGGATAGATGCAACTGTTACCGTGTGCCACAGTGCTACAAAGAACATTAAAGAAATATGCCGAAATGCCGATATTATTATCGCCGCATTAGGCTCGCCGGGATTCGTTACCGAAGATATGGTGAAAGCAGGTGCAGTAATTATCGATGTGGGGACTACTCGAGTTGCATCAACTCTTACTAAGAGCGGGTTCAAACTTCGTGGCGACGTCGACTTTGAAAACGTTGCGCCTAAATGTTCGTTTATCACTCCTGTCCCGGGTGGAGTTGGCCCTATGACTATAGTTTCGCTTATGAGAAACACTCTTATTGCCGCACAGAAAGTAAACTTTGATTAAAAATATTTATATAGCGGATTAGGAAGAACGTAAAAACTTCCTACCCGCTATTTTTTTAAATCTTATGAATATATTATCTATATTTCTAATATCTTTCATTCAGCTTCTTAGCTCTAACGAAGAAATTGAATTATTATTTGCAGGAGATGCAATGCAACACTTGCCTCAGATTACAAATGCTAGGACTAACGATGGAAATTATGATTATAGCAAATGCTTTGAATTGATTAAAGATAATATTACTAATGCCGACTTCGCAGCCGTAAATCTTGAATGCCCGCTTGGGGGAAAGCCATACTCGGGCTACCCTTGCTTCAGCGCTCCCGACTCATATGCTTCTACTCTTAAAAATGTCGGCTTCGATATGTTCCTAATTGCTAACAATCACTCGCTTGATAGAGGCGACAGAGGTGCTAGGCGTACAATTTCTACCCTCGACTCTTTGAAAATCCCCCATATAGGTGTATATGATAACATCAAATCTAAAGCCAATCAATCTCCTTATATCACAGTAATTAAAGGCGTCAAATTCGCATTTATCGGCTACACTTACGGCACTAATGGAATACCGGTTAAGTCCGACCTCATCGTTAATTACATCGATCGAAACAGCATTTCGGCTGATATTAAGAAAGCTAAACAAAACGGGGCTGAAATGATATGTGTAATGTTACATTGGGGTATTGAATATCAATTATTACCTAATAAGGAGCAGAAATCGCTTGCCGATTTTCTTATCGACGAAGGTGTCGATTTAATCATTGGCGGACACCCTCACGTAATACAACCATACGAAATTCGCAAATCGCATAAGACCGGGAAAGATATATTAATAGTCTATTCTCTTGGCAACTTTATCTCAAACCAAAACGACACTAACTCTCGAGGCGGAGCTATGGTAAAAGTTTTTATTGACAAGAATAATGGAAATCCTCATGTCGAAAGAGCTAATTATTCGCTCGTTTTTGTCCAGAAGCCTTCGCCGAAAGCCAACTATTTTCAACTAATACCTGCCTTACAACCTAATTTTATTTTACCTCACTCGAAAATTCAATTCGACGCATTTACCAAAAAAGCTCGCGAAATTTTCGACAAACACAACATCAACGTTCCAGAAGAGAATTAATTAAAACCTTTTTCTTGCATTAGTAGAAGTCAAAAACAATCAAATAATACTCTTGGCTTCCTATCTATTATTATAATTATACCCGATTATATAATTAAAGAAATCAAAATAAGCTCCATTTCTCATCTGTTTTCTGTATTTTTGTAAGCAAATTTCCGTTTACAATAATAAAACGCAACTATAATGGCATTAAAACTTTGGGAAAAATCGGTACAAGTTAATCATGATGTAGAAACCTACACTGTCGGGCTAGACCGCGAAATGGATATGTACTTGGCTAAATATGATGCACTGGGTTCTATGGCTCATATTTCAATGCTACAAAGCATTAACCTGCTCTCGAAAGATGAACTTGAAATTCTCACAAAAGAATTACAAAATATTTATCACGAAATAGAAGATGGAAAATTCGTAATCGAAGATGGCGTCGAAGATGTCCACTCGCAAATCGAATTACTCCTTACTCAGCGTTTGGGCGATATTGGCAAGAAAATTCACACAGGTCGCTCTCGAAACGACCAAGTGCTTGTCGACCTTCGACTGTTTATTCGATCTGAGATTGAGAGTGTTATCGACGCATTGACAATTCTGTTCAACACGCTAATCGCTCAATCCGAACGATATAAAAGCATCTTAATGCCGGGATACACGCACTTGCAAGTAGCAATGCCATCATCATTCGGATTATGGTTTGGGGCTTATGCCGAAGCTCTTACCGACGATTTAACCGTATTGCAAGCTGCATATAAAGTGAACAATCGCAACCCGCTGGGGTCGGCTGCCGGATATGGCTCGTCGGCTCCACTGAACCGCACAATGACCAGCCAATTACTGGGATTCGACTCTGTCGACTATAATGTGGTTCACGCTCAGATGGGACGAGGAAAGACCGAGCGAATTGTGGCAAATGCAATTGCAGGCATAGCTGCCACAATATCTAAGCTGGCATTTGATGCTTGTATGTTTAATTCTCAAAATTTCGGCTTTATAAAACTTCCCGACGAATTTACTACCGGCTCATCAATAATGCCTCATAAAAAGAACCCTGATGTATTTGAATTGACTCGCGCTAAATGCAACAAAATACAATCACTGCCCTATCAGATTACGATGATCACAAACAATCTGCCTTCGGGATATTTTAGAGACCTTCAGATTATAAAAGAAGCATTCCTGCCTGTCTTTGACGAGATCAAAAGCATTATCAATATGGTCGAACGTATGATAGCTCAAATCAAAGTTAACGAAAACATTATTGATGACGATCGATACAAATTTATGTTCTCGGTCGAGGAAGTCAACAGACTGGCTGCCGAGGGTATGCCGTTTCGTGATGCGTATAAAAAGGTGGGGCTGGATATAGAAGCCGGACAATTCACTCCTCACAAAGAAGTTAATCACACTCACGAGGGCTCAATAGGCAATCTTTGCAACGATAAAATTGTAAATCTATATAATAATATTCTTTCAGGATACGACTTCGACACTTACCATAAGGCTTTTAATAAGCTATTAAATAAATAATTAATATGGCACAAATCACATTCACCGAACCATATAAAGCCGCCAAAGAACGATACGATGGCACAATGAAATATAATCGTTGCGGCAAATCAAGCCTTAAATTGCCGGCTTTGACTCTTGGATTTTGGTGGAATTTTGGGGGTATAGATCCTTATTGCAACTCTCTTGCTAAAATGACTTACGCTTTCGACCACGGAATATTCAGCTTCGATTTGGCAAACAACTATGGACCGCCTTTCGGTTCTGCCGAAGAAACTTTTGGCAAAATTTATAGCGAGAATTTTCGTGCATATCGACACGAAATGATCGTTACCACAAAAGCCGGTTATAATATGTGGGCTGGACCTAACGGACAAGGATCATCTCGTAAGATGCTAATTTCGAGCATCGACGAATCTCTAGGTCGTATGAAATTAGATTACGTCGACATTTTCTACTCTCATCGCTACGACGGCGAAACGCCTATCGAGGAAACTATGCAGGCTCTTGTTGATATCGTTAAGCAAGGTAAAGCGTTATATGTAGGGCTATCAAACTACCCTATCGAGCTACTTCAGACGGCTATCGACTATCTCTCGGCTGCAAATACTCCTTGCCTGATATACCAAGGCAAATACAATATGCTTGTTCGAGATATGGAAAAAGGACATATCGATACATTAATCAATAATAATGTTGGATTCACGGCGTTCTCCCCTATTGCTCAAGGAGTATTAAGCAATAAATATCTCAATGGCATTCCTTCCGACTCCCGCATTGCTACGGGGAAATATATAACTACGGCTAATATTCCTCAAGAATTAATCGAACGACTGAAAAAACTTGATATTATTGCTAAATCTAGAAATCAAAATATTGCCCAACTCGCTACTTCGTGGCTGTTGGCTAAGAGAGGTATGACTTCTGTTATTATTGGACCTAGAACTATTGAGCAACTTGCCGACAGCATAAAAGCTGTCGATAACACATCTTTTAGCAACGACCAATTATCCAAAATTGATAATATATTGGCTTTATGATTATTAAAATTGTTCTCTTTTTATTGGGGCTTATTTCCTCATTGTTCTTCTCAGCTTGCCAGACTATTGACAGCTATCGTATCCCTGCATCGGCGGTAAACATTAAGCTAGATAATATCGGACTGTGGAACACATACGGGGTGAATGGATATGGAAATTATCGACGTTTCATTCGATCGGAGAAACAACCGGCTAATTTCTCTTACACCGAGCTAACTTATACAGGATTCGGCGGCGTTCTTTTAATTTCTGGTCGCGACGCGGCTTCAGGTAGTTATAATTATCCGCTTGCCTACGATTTAGCTTGCCCGGTCGAGGCTAAATATAATGTAAGAGTAAGTATAAATGCTAATTACGAAGCCGAATGCCCTAAATGCGGATCTAAATTTAATGTGTGCGAAGGCGATGGAACTCCTATTTCGGGACAAGCATTAGATAATCACTTCGGACTGCAACGCTACCATGTAATCGCCGCTGAATTAGGTGGTTACACAATAGTTAGATAATTTATCTGAAAAAAAATTGCTTAAAGCATAAAAACACTTGCATAAAACAAAATGAATTACTAAATTTGCATCGCTTTTAAGCCCAAGAGTTACATCAAAGGTAGCAAATAGCTGCTCGGATGGTGGAATGGTAGACACGAAGGACTTAAAATCCTTTGGTCATTGCGACTGTGTGGGTTCAAGTCCCACTCCGAGTACACAAAACCCCTTTTAATCAACAGATTATTAGGGGTTTATCATTTCTCGGGTATAAATGAGGTATAAACAAGGGTCAGTAGAAATTTAATGGGGGAATGCATAAATATTAGCAATACGGAATAAGAAAAATTTCTTATCGACTACCCCGCGTAGATTAGCTCTAAATAATTTTATTTTAGCGTTGAACGATTCAGCCA
>JAQVCR010000009.1 GCA_028689665.1 Muribaculaceae bacterium | reverse complement strand
GCACAAATGCTCCTTGCAACCTCTCTTGCCAACATTGCGCCGGTAGCTCTTTATCCTTACTTATATTATCCTTTTATTCTGGCATTAATGGTGGCAATTTCAATAATATTTAATTATCCAAGAATTAAAGACACTCAAGACTAATCATTTTCCTTATTCCTACTCATAAGTTTTTTAAATGAGATAAGTGATAACAATATTAATAAGCTAGCTACGATATTCAATATCACCGATACCTCAAATCCCCATGCTAGAGAATTAATTTTAAATGATAAGCAATCAATTATACCATTAGAATAAATGGAATAATAAAAAAATAATGATGCTAAAACTGAAATAAAACTTATAATTGACCAATATCTACTTTTAAAGCAGTTAAATATTATTGCAGCAAATCCTGAAACAAATGGTATTAAGGAGAATAGAGCATACGATAACCGACACTCTGAGTTAATCATTGTCTCGGTGAAATCATAGCCTGTTTTGTTCCCAAATATCCCCAAATCGAATAATGGAAAGAATACATAGATTACTAATGATGTTGCAATTATTATATTTGATATGAATTTCATCGACTTTTTTGTTTTAATGTATATGCGAAATTAATAAAAATAGATTCTGAAACAAAATTTTATATCGATTTTTATATAGTAATAATTTATTAGATTTTTATAATGGTCTAAAATCAAACTTTATATACTGCTAAATTGTTTATTTTCTAATAAATTACAATTATATATGAAATTCCTTACTGACAAAAAAATCACCATTATCGGAGCTGCCGGTATGATTGGCTCTAATATGGCTCAATGCGCTCTAATGCTTCATCTAAGCCCCAACATTTGCCTTTACGACCCATATTTGCCGGGACTTAAAGGCGTTGCTGAAGAATTGCTACAATCTGATTTTAACGATGCCGAAATAAAACACACTGATGATATTAAAGAAGCATTGAAAGATGCTGAATATATTGTTTCATCGGGTGGAGCTCCAAGAAAATCGGGAATGACTCGCGAAGACTTACTAAAAGGTAATGCTGAAATTGCTGCCGAGCTTGGTAAAAACATACGCCTATATGCTCCGGCTGTGAAGCATGTGGTGGTGGTCTTTAATCCTGCTGATATAACCGGACTAGTTACATTAATACATTCGGGACTTAAACCTAGCCAAATTAGCACGCTTGCTGCTCTTGACAGCACGCGACTACGAAGTGCCTTAGCTAAACACTTCAAATTACCAATGAATAAAATCAACAATTGTAAAACCCTTGGCGGACATGGTGAACAAATGACAATTTTTGCTTCTCCAATTAAAATTGACGGTATTTCTTTACTCAATTATATTGGAACAGAGATGCTCCCAATTAATGAATGGAACGAGATAAAAGAACATGTAATACAAGGTGGTAAAGAAATTATCGACCTTCGTGGACGAAGTTCATTCCAAAGCCCTGCCTACTTATCAATCAAAATGCTTGAGGCTTCAATTGGAGGAAAACAATTTAAATTGCCGGCTGGCACTTATGTAAATAATAATGCTTTTCATAATATTTTTATGGCTATGAACACCCGTATTGATTGCAATGGCATATCATATAAGACAATTAACGGTACTGAAAGTGAAGAGCAACAATTACTATATAGCTATCTTCATTTATGCTCAATGCGTGATGAGGTCATAAAGATGGGAGTAATTCCTGAAATAAAAAACTGGGGCGTTTTAAATCCATATTTATAAACTCTAATCTCGATTCCTACTTTGCTCTAAATATTTTTTCTTTTATATCAGCAAATAATTACTGCAAATATTATGTATATTATCCGCATATTTTTTGTAATTTTGCAAAATAACTAAAAAGAATTTGTATGTTAGAAACATTTAGTTTTCTCGAAATGATTAGTGCTTTTATAGTACTATTTGCTGTAATCGATATTATAGGGTCTATTCCAATAATTATAAGTCTAAAGCAAAAAGGGAAAGATGTTAACGCCACAAAAGCAACATTGATCTCTTTTGCATTGCTTATTGGTTTCTTTTACGGAGGTGATTTAATGCTTAAATTATTCAATGTCGACATCGGTTCATTTGCCGTTGCTGGTGCTGTCGTTATATTCCTTATGTCGCTTGAAATGATTCTAGATATAGAAATTTTTAAGAACCAAGGCCCAATTAAATCTGCCACACTAGTTCCTTTAGTTTTCCCTCTAGTGGCAGGAGCCGGAGCGTTTACAACCCTCCTTTCTCTACGCGCTCAATATCAAAGTATCAATATAATTATTGCTCTTATTCTAAATATGGGGTGGGTATATTTTGTGATTAGAATGACCGATAAAGTAGAAAAAGTATTAGGAACAGGAGGAATTTATCTTGTTAGAAAATTCTTCGGTATCATCCTTCTTGCAATCTCAGTGAAGCTATTTGCAACTAATATTAAGATGCTTTTGGGGGGTATGTAACCACAAATATATAGTAAAAAAAATACTCTTTCTTGTTTAAAAAGAAAGAGTATTTTTTTGATGTATATTTTACTAATGTCTAAAATTGCAAATTTTTACTTGCAAGTTATTTTATTACCGGCTTAAAATATTCAAAGCTGTTATCAGAATAAAACACTATTATATTTACGACCTTCTTTCTTTCATTATCAATAGCAGTGCTAGATTTTTGCACACTTTCTGCTTCAGAATTTTTCTGAGAATTATTTAATGAATTATTATTCGGCACCCCATCAAGCTGTAATTGTGCTAAAGATGAGGAGCTTAGATCGCTATTTTCACGCTCAACACCCAGATTAAAGCCACTTAGATTTCTAAATAATTCATTATCATCTATGCCCATAGGGAATTTTTGATTCTCAACAGCATCTGAAGACTGATTATCCTCGATTGCTTCAACATCATTAGAATTCATCGTACCCTCACCAAATAGCAACCAAGATATTGATAGGTTAGGATAGGCATTATGGATCTTTGTAAGAATCTCATCGCTTACTTTCTTATTCCTACCATTCAACAACTGCGAAACAGTAGGACGCGGTATAATACACGAATCGGCAAATTGTGATACAGAAATATTATTCTTCGTGATAAAAGCCTTAATTCTACTCACTATATCCATATTCTTTATTTACATTAATAAATTTACAAATCAACTACTACATTACAAAAGTAAAAACAAAAATTGAAAAAAGCAAATTTATGTATGCAAATTATCTAATTAATTACTATCAACCATCAAACAAAAATCTTATAAACAACATTCAATTCTATATACCTTTACTTTAAGTACTTATATCTACCTATCTGATTATGTGCATATTATGAAGTATTAGTCTAAAGAATAGAAGCAGTATTTTCGGAAATTTCGTCATAATATTAAATCGCAACTTTATATTTAATGCATAACTATCTGGTTTTATGATACTTATATAGCTTATAAATAAAACATAATTAGTGATTTTGTGCATACGTAAATAATTACAATCGTTAATTCTCAATTAATAAATAATAATATTCAATACAAAACAGCACACAACCTATTTACAAACGCACTAATATATTTGCCAAAAGTCTATTTACAACGCTATACTCGTTTGCATTTGTCAATTTATATTTGTTAATTATGATGTTCATACCCATCTAAAAAAATTATCTGAAGCTAAATTCAAAATCTATGCGTTTTATTGCCCCACTATTCACAATCGCAAATTATACGATGCTCTAAAGCCCTTAAAATAATACTTTTGAGGCTTATGTCGCAAGATAACACACTACACATAAGCACTATACGACAAAGCGCAATCTACAAACAGGTTACAAATAAAGCAGTCAACCTAAGTTTAATTTACACTACTAAATAATTATTCACAATCTGCATTTAATAAAAAAGATGCCACAGAAAAACTATGATCCCCTACTTGAGTATAAATTTATTAGCCCTATCCTATTTTCCTTTTAATTCTTCGGTAAGGAAAGAAGTTGTAGCCGAATCTACATTTTCGAGAACTTCCCTCAAGAATTCATTCTACAATAATTATTTCCAGTTGTAGCCGAATCTACATTTTCGAGAACTTCCCTCAAGAATTCATTCTACAATAATTATTTCTCCAGCTGTATTCAAGTTCGCAAATTATATCAAAATCTAAAGCCTTTAAAACGCACTCGTTTTAGCTTGAATAATAACATAACACGCTATATATAAGCACAATATAACCAAGCATAAGCTACTTGTAGTTTTTTAGAATGCGCCACCAACCTAACTTTAATTTACACTATCAAACAATTATTCACAAATAGGCACCAAATAAAAAAGAGAGACCACAGAAAAAACTATGATCTCTCCCACTTTGAGTAAAAATTTATTAGCCCTATCCTATTTTCCGTTTAATTCTTCGGCAAGGAAAGGAGCTGTAGCCGATTCTTTATTTTTTGAGACTTCTTCAGGAGTTCCTTCTACAATAATTCTTCCTCCACCGCGTCCACCTTCGGGTCCCATATCGATTATATAGTCTGAACATTTAATCACATCAAGATTATGTTCAATTACAATTACAGTATTACCTTTTTCAACTAATTTGTTTAATACCCCCAAAAGCACTTTGATGTCCTCAAAATGCAACCCCGTTGTAGGTTCATCAAGGATAAATAAAGTTTTGCCCGTGTCCTTTTTTGCCAACTCTGTAGCAAGTTTCACCCGTTGACTTTCACCACCCGAAAGAGTACTTGACGGCTGTCCCAATTTGATGTATCCAAGTCCCACATCTTGCAACACTTTTATCTTTCTTAGAATTGCAGGGATATTTTCAAAAAATTCGACAGCTTGATTAATCGTCATATCAAGGACATCGGCAATCGACTTTCCCTTAAATCTAACCTCTAAAGTCTCTCGATTGTAACGCTTCGTTTCACACACTTCACAGGGGACTAAGACATCGGGAAGGAAATTCATCTCTATATTTTTATAGCCATTTCCTTTACAAGCTTCACACCTTCCTCCCGCCACATTAAATGAAAATCTACCGGGTTTATAGCCTCTAATTTTCGATTCGGGCATTCCTACGAATACATTCCTTATATCTGAGAAAACGCCCGTATAAGTGGCTGGATTTGAACGTGGCGAGCGGCCAAGTGGAGATTGGTCTACAGTAACCACCTTATCAACATTTTCCAATCCAATAATTTTGTCATAAGGAAGAGGATCGGCAAGTGAGCGATAAAAATGCTGACTTAAAATAGGCTGTAACGTTCCATTTATAAGACTTGATTTACCACTACCCGACACACCGGTAATGCATAAAAATACACCTAACGGAAAATCTACATTTATATTTTTTAGATTATTTCCTCTGCAATTTCGTAAAGACAGCTTTAATCCATTTCCCGTTCTCCGCTCTTTAGGTGTTTCAATTTTCTTTACACCATTTAGATATTGAGCAGTTATTGTATTAGTCGCAAGCATCTCCTTTGGAGTTCCGGAAAAGACGATTTCGCCCCCTTTACGTCCCGCCGCCGGACCTAAATCGACAATATAATCAGATTCAAGCATCATCTCCTTATCGTGTTCTACGACTATCACCGAGTTATCCCCATCTCTCAAATCTTTAAGCGATTGAATTAATCTCATATTATCCCTTTGGTGTAGTCCGATGCTAGGTTCATCTAATATATATAGAACATTTACCAATTGCGACCCTATCTGTGTTGCTAGGCGAATACGTTGGCTTTCACCGCCCGATAATGTTGAAGATGCTCTACATAGCGATAAATAATCCAAGCCCACATCAATAAGGAATTGAAGTCGTCCATTTATTTCTTTTAATATCTCGGTAGCAATAATCGATTGCTGTGTCGTCAATTGGCTCCCTATCGATGAAGTCCAATCATATAATTCTCCGATATCCATTGCCGATAACTGAGCTATATTTTTCCCTGCAATTTTAAAATGCAAAGCCTCCTTATTAAGCCTATCGCCATGACAATCGGGGCATTCAATCGTGCTAAAAAATTGCCCTGCCCATTTCTGGGCTTGATATGATGCATCATCGTTCTGTTGAAGTTCGATATATTTAATAAGCCCATCATACGAAAGCATATAATTATTATAAGCTCCCGAATCGTCTTTCAGACTTAATCGTTCATCTGTTCCATTAAAGACATCATCAAGTACTTCGTCTGACAAATCTTTGATAGGAGTCTTTATTGTATATCCATACTTCTCACATATCGCAGATATCTGCCAGAAAATCAATGAGTTTTTATATTTTCCAAGAGCTGTTATGCCACCGGCATAAATAGAAAGATTATCATTAGGAATAATCTTTGCACGGTCGACAATATTCACATATCCCAGCCCTTTACATTTGTGGCAAGCACCTTGAGGAGAATTGAAAGAGAAGTTATGCGGAGCCGGTTCGCGATAAGAAAGTCCGGTTGCAGGGTCCATTAGCGTTTTACTGTAATGGTCGATAGCTCCAGTTTCATAGTCTAGTATCATTATCTGCCCTTCTCCTTGTTTAAACGCAGTATCGGCTGTTTCTTTTAGCCTTTTAGAATCTTTTTTCGATACCTTCAAACGATCAACCACAAGCTCAATACTATGATTTTTGTATCTATCTACCTTTAGTCCATACGTAATTTCTCGTATTTCTCCGTCAATTCGCACGTTGAGGTAGCCCTTTTTGCGCATTTGCTCAAATAGTTCTTTGTAATGCCCTTTCCTATTCTTTACCAAAGGTGCTAGAATGTATATTTTTTTTCCATCATATTTATCTAATATCAAAGACAGAATCTTCTCAACAGTGTATTTCACCATCTTTTCACCCGACAAATAAGAATAAGCATCGGCGGCACGAGCATACAACAGACGCAAAAAATCATAAATTTCTGTCGTTGTGCCTATCGTACTTCGAGGATTCTTATTTACGGTTTTTTGTTCAATAGAAATTACCGGACTAAGCCCTGTTATTTTATCCACATCCGGACGTTCTAAGTTTCCGAGCATATTGCGAGCATAAGCCGAGAAAGTTTCGATATATCTCCGTTGCCCTTCAGCAAAGATTGTATCAAAAGCCAACGACGATTTACCACTCCCACTAAGTCCTGTTATTACTGTTAGTTTATTATGTGGTATTTTTACATCTACATTTTTAAGATTATGCACCCTTGCTCCATACACTGCAACCACATCATCTTCTGCCTCTATTTCATAGTCCATAATTACCTCGACACCCAATTATTATTATATACCTTAAAAGTACGTTTACTCCTTAATAGCTCACCCTTTAATGGTATTTTTACTTTATATATATTTTCTTTCTTATTTACAAGCGATTTCGACCTTATCCATGGATTCAACTCCTTTAATTGCAAATAAGAAATATCATATTGTTTAGCCCATTCGCTCCAACTTTCGACCTTGCCAGAGACTTCGACTTCGCTATATTTTATTGGCTGATATAGCTGTTCTTTTGTGAGATTATAGCCAAAACTTCTGGGATTCTCTAGAATTATCTTCATTGCAATTATCCTAAACACATATCTCGAAGTTTCTTCCGTAAGGTATAAATCAAAAGAATTATCAGCTAATTGTTTATTCAGCTCCGAGCTTATTCGTCCCATTCCGCCATTATATGAGGCGGCTACTGTTGCCCAATCACCATACTTAGAATATGCATATTTAAGATATTTGCAAGCTGCTATTGTCGCCTTTTCGGGGTCATATCGCTCGTCTACCTCATCATTAACCTCTAGTCCATATTGTCGCCCTGTACTTTCAAGAAACTGCCATATACCGGCTGCATTTGCTCTAGAATAAGCTCTTAAATTAAAGTAACTTTCAATCGCTGCTAGATATACGAAATCTTCAGGAACTCCATATTCTTTCAATATTGGTATTATTATTGGGAAGAATCTATTTGCTCGTTTTAATGTTAGCAATGTGTTACTATGACCATAAATCAATGATGTTAATTCCCTGTCAAATCGTTCAAACATATCCAACCTATCCAAATCAACATCTTTATTAGCAAATTGCACCTTATATGGGATAATCGGATTAGGCGATGTCTGATATAATATGCTATGATCTCCCTTTTTGGGAGCTTTATGACTGCTCGTAGGCCTATCAATTGCATTTAGCATCATAATACTTGAGCTTAATGCAATAACTAAAACGCCTTTTAATGGCACTAAACACTTCATTTTCACTATTTCTTTGATTGAATTATATTGATGTCGCCACTCATCTTATATTCTTTGCCATCGGCTCCTTTTGCTTGAATGACATAGAAATAGACTCCGGAATCGACATATTTCCCTTTATATTTTCCGTCCCAACTTCCTGCCGGATCTGTAAAGCTGTATAGCTCTACGCCCCAACGATTAAAAATATTACATTGAAAACTTATTATTGACTTATAACTCACTTTCCATGTATCATTTATTCCCTCTGAAGATTGTGGGCTGAAGGCATTTGGGCATTCTAGGCTCGACTCTCCTATCGACACCTCGAATGTTTCGCTATATGAGCTACAAACGCCATCGTTATTAGCACCCATAAATCTTACATAGAATGTCCCCGCTTCATTAAACGTATAAGTGATATTTTCTTCTGTAAACTTATATATTATGTTTTCAAACTCACTATCGCTTGCAATTTGCCATTCTTTAAACACTACGGCATCGGTAATATATCCTGAGAAATCAATTACAGCAGGTGCCGATCCACCAAGCGTATTTTCATTATTTGCATTTGTCTGTGTTGCTATTGCTTGAACTTGCACTGCCTGAGTCTGAAACAAATCACTTGCCACCTCATTTTTAGCGCCCCAATAATCTAGGAATCTATCTCCTTGAATAGTAAATATAGTATTACACAAGGGTGCTTGAGTTGCTATAATACTTTTAAAACTATCAAGTTGCTTTTCTATAACAGCATTCTCATACGATTTAGTTTCAGCATTCCATTGTAGAGTGTTATAAGACAATGTTAGATTTCGTGATAAAGTCTTATATTGTCCGTTAATGGTGTAATAAGATATTTCATTTCCTACGCCATCGACATTCAAAGACATCACATCACACTCTGTCTCGCCATTAAATGTGATTGATTTTAATGCAAGATTATAATTGGCATAATTTATAACCCAGAAATATGTTCTATCTGTGCCTTCTTCTATTATATAGCCCGAATCCGGAATAATTTGGTCTAATCTACTCGTATTATCATTAAAGGTAATATTAGTAATTTCTTCGGCATATCCGCCACCCATCTGCCCATATTTATACCATTTTACTGTAGCATTTGCCGACTTTGCCGTATATATTAGCGATGTACCGGTTATCGAATTTAATACATATATTGCATTAAGCCCTGTTGACGCAATTGGTGTCTCAGTAAATACCGGCATTGAATTTCCCGAAAAGCTAACCCCTGCTCTACATATAATTGCAGTCAATAGAAATATTGAAATAAGTATATTTTTTTTAAAGTTCAGCATTGTTCTTTTTTGATTGTGAGTTTAATCAACAAAGATAATGCAAATGTATTTACGACACAAAACAAGTTTGCTCGTTTTTATACAAGAATGCACAAATCTCTCATCGTTAAGTCTTTTTAATAATACACCAGCGTCAAAGATAATAAATAAAAGTGAGGATACAGAATTGCGTGGATTGTTTGAGACTTCCTCATTATTATCTTTTTTATAAAACGAAAAACACCATTTATTAAATCCACATGAACTAATAAATGGTATCATTTAATATCTATTCTCCCACTATTTCCTACAGATCCAAGCTCCCGGATATAATGAATCAATATTTTGCTCTTTCTTAATTTGCGTCAATATATTCATTGAATCACTTGAGGCTATATATATTCTATACTTGCCATCTGAATGAAGTATTTGCATCGACGAATTACCGGCTTCCTTTATATGATTTTTAGCTTGTTCTAATGTTACCAATGAAGATACTATTAAATAATACTT
Organism: Muribaculaceae bacterium; assembly: GCA_028689665.1. GTDB lineage: Bacteria > Bacteroidota > Bacteroidia > Bacteroidales > Muribaculaceae > JAQVCR01. The sequence goes on along the minus strand of JAQVCR010000009.1, from coordinate 65,516 downwards.
TTTACTTTCCGTAGGTTCTATATTATTTTCCACAACTTCAATTTCTTGTTCTGGCTGCGGCTTTATTTGTTTTTCTACTTTTACTAAATCTATTTGATTTTCTTTTATAGTATCTACTATCTCTACCGAGCTCGAAGAAGGCAGTGCTATCGATAGATCTCCGTCTAATTCTTCTATCTGCCTTGCCAGCTCAACCTGACTTTTGATAATACTCAATGTGGCAAAATCGCCATTGCTTTTATCTAGAGCTATTGGCGTAGTAAGAACAAGCGATAAGACAACTAACATTATTATTGAGGCAGCATATTGCATAAATCGCTTAGCCACTAATGTTCTCGATGTCTTATGACGCTTCAGCTCCACGACATTATTGACCGGCTCGCATTGTTTAAGCGCAGCAAGAGTCGGCATTTCAATTCGTTGTAGCCCGAATAGATTATTTTGCAATAGAGTTGAAACAAATGGCGTAAATTCCAGCTTACTCTCATCATTGAGTTTAATAAATCCAAGCCGACCTATTGCAAACTCATTTCCATTTTTCAGCTGTAGCTTTATAGCTTCAACTTCTTTTAGAATTTTGGAGTTGGCAACAGAGAACTGTATTTTTTCTCGTCTCGAAACAGAATCTGCCAAAAGCCCATCGCTATGTGTAATCGACTCATTAAAGCTAAGAGAACGCTTAGGTGGCATTATTGTGCCATTACATATTACAGCACTACTATATTGTGCAATAATAGCCCCTAGCCCGGGAATTATTACACAATCGTGCTCTTGCACTAAAAACTCTATATGCTCAATCATCGAAAACATAGAACAAAAATAAGCATTAAATCTATACTATGCAAAAATATTCAGCTCTATTTTATTAGCATCTCAGCAACATTTCTTTTAACTCCATACTTCACAGCAAGTTCGATATTTTTTCGTGCTTCTTCATTTTGGAACTGCATTTTATTAAGCCTCGCCTTTAATAAATACAGATACCCATTCATCGGATTTATCTTCAACGCATCATTAATATCGGCAGAAGCTAGCACTAGCGATTTCATTTCAAGATAGCATTCTGCTCTATGTATCAACCAATCGAGTGAAACTTCTTTTTTAATTAATTCTGTATATAATTCTGATGCTTTTGTTGGATTATTCGATACTTGATACCACCTTGCAAGACCATCTTTTGCATCAATAGATTTTGAATTAATTTTTAGCAATTCATCGAATAGAGCTTTACTCTCTTGTATATTTCGATTCTCAAGAGCTATTAAGCCGGAATAATATCGAGATGTTTCATCTTTAGCATCAAGCATCATTACTTTAGTAAAGTCTTTATATGCAAGCGCAGTGCTATCTACTTCATAATAAAGCGATCCTCTATTATTTAATAGTGTAACTGCATTCGGAGTAATATTCAATGCTAGCGAGTAGTTGTTTATTGCCTCCCTATATCGGCCATTCATTCTCTGGATTGTTGCCAAATTAGACAACAAAAGCGAATTATTATAATTTGCCGGCTCCAGCCTTAAAGCCGATAACAACGAACTTTCGGCTTTAGCCCATTCTTTTTTCTCAATATACGAGTCGGCCGAATCGACCAAGGCATAGTAAGACTGTGCATTAACTGTTAATGCTAGAAACAGGAATAAAAATAGATATATTTTTTTCATTTAATGAGTTTTATCTTACAAAAGTACAAGAAAATTGACCTATATATTTTATCTATTTGTTATATTTAGCTATTTTTGCGACTAATTATTACTTATAACTAATGAGATACTTAAAATTCATCATTATTACGAGCCTTATATTTTGTCTTTCATGTAATAAAGATGAGCAAAACCCATCAGATCAATCAAGCAAACGGACTATATTAGTTTATATGATTGCTTCTAATAGTCTTGGCTCGTATGGCTATGATGCATCAGACTTGACAGAAATAGATAATGCCGTAAAAAACAACGACTTATCCTATTGCAATATTTTAGTCTATTACGTTACATATTCATCTGCACCTACCCTTTTCAGAGTAGTTAATAAAGATGGAATTGCTATTCATGAAACGCTCAAAACATACTCTAAAGATATAAAATCGACAACAATCGAACGTATGAGCGAGGTGTGCAATGATATAAAAACAATATGCCCTGCCGACGACTACGGCTTAGTATTATGGTCGCACGCTACCGGATGGGCTTTATCATTATCAAACAACTCTCTTGCAAAGAAACTATCTAGCCCACAATATAGGTCTTTTGGCGATGATAGTAGTAAGCAAATGCAACTCGATGAGCTTGCTAATGCAATACCCGACGACTTATTTAGTTTCATATATGTTGATGCCTGTTATATGGGAGGAATAGAAGAAGCATATCAGCTACGAAATAAAACAAAATATTACATCGCTAGTTCTGCCCTTCTACCTGCCGCAGGAATGCCTTATGATAAGAATATTCCATGTTTCTGCGAAGACACCCCTAATCTGATTCAAGCATGCAAGAATACATATAATTATTACAACAGTCTCAGTGGGACAGCCAAAACATTAACAATAAGCCTAGTCGACTGCTCTCAACTAGAAAAATTGGCACAAGCATGTAAATATATTTATGCTAATTCAGCTGAGCTACAAGACGTCTCGGATATTCAAGGTTATATTCCCGAATATGAAGGCAAGTGTATATATTTTGATCTCGAGCACTATATAAAGACTCGTGCAAAATCGTTATCGACCACCGATTTTGACACAGCATTAAGCAGTGCTGTTGTCTATAAAGCAACGACAGGAAATATATTCAACCGATTAGAAATAAAAAACTTCTCGGGATTATCTACATATATTTTAGGACAAAGTGGCTCATCAAACGAGAATTATTATAAAACACTTGATTGGTATAACGCAATAAATTAATATAAATGATACAAAACCTTTTAGACCCAACTGCTATAGCCGATTCTATCGGAGCAAAAGAAGCCGAGATTATATCTACTGCTACAAATAAAGATCTATCTAGTATCTCATCATTATCAATGACCGACGTTGTAGATAAACTTATACACAATGCTATCGACTTTGGTATTAAAATAGCGATTGCTTTAATCGTTTTCTATATAGGTAAGCTACTAATAAATAAGCTTTACAAAATCACTAAAGCGATAATGGTAAAACGCAGCGTTGAATTATCACTAGCTACATTTATTCTCAGCCTGCTAAAAATAACGCTATTCTTCCTATTAATTATTATTGTAATTGGGATTCTAGGCATCGAGACGAGTTCATTCATCGCAATATTTGCTTCTGCCGGTGTGGCTATTGGTATGGCTTTAAGTGGAACACTACAAAATTTTGCCGGCGGTGTTTTAATCCTTCTAATTAAGCCTTATAAAGTAGGCGACTTCATTGAAGCCCAAGGATACAACGGAAAAGTAAAAGAAATACAAATATTTTACACTATAATAAACACAATCGACAACAAATCTATAAGCGTCCCTAATGGAAGCCTATCAACAGGCACTATCAATAACTTTTCTAAAGAAAAATATCGCAGAGTAGATTGGAAGATAGGCATCTCGTATGGTGACGATTTTGAGGTTGCTAAAAAATTAGTCTTAGAGATTCTAAAAGCCGACAAGCGAGTAGTAAAAAAATACCTTGAGGAAGAAAACACTGTTGCCCTACCCGAAACAATATCGGAAGACGACACTGACGGAAAAAAACGCAACATTATAAGCCGAATTTTTTATCGACACAAAGTACTTAATGTTAAACGAAAAATTGAAGCGTTTGAAGAGATAAAGCTCCACCATGAGAAGATCGACTGCTCCCCCTTCGTTGCTCTAGGCGAACTTGCCGACAACAGCATTAATATCGTTATCCGAGCATGGACAAAATCGGAAAACTACTGGGATCTATATTTTAGCATAAACGAGAAGATATATGTTGAATTTCCTAAGGCTGGTCTTAGCTTCCCATTCCCACAGCTTGATGTGCATTTAAAACAAAATTGAAATATAAAAAGAGAGGTTTTTTCTAATTAAAGAAAAAACCTCTCTTTTTCATGCGCTAAAACGAAAAAGTATAACTATATTTGCGTAAATAAATATAAACAATTCTCTTTGAGCTATTCTCACTATGAGAGACTCTGGATTTGCGTTTCACTCCATTATATTAATTACATTATTAATATATGATACGGAGTTTTGGGCTTTTAAATGCCCTGCGGATTAAATTCCGCCTCGACAGATAAATAAAATAATATATAAATGATAAGTAAATGGAATTACTTACCCCTTACATCCGAAGAGCAAAAATTAGAGACCGAATTGGCAAAAGCATTTGCCGACTGTCCACCGATTAGCGAGCTCCTAATTCAGCGAGGAATAACTTCTATTGAAGAGTCAGAGAAGTTTTTCCATCCGTCATTATCTGATATGCATGACCCTTTTCTCATGCCGGATATGGATAAGGCTGTAGAAAGGCTAAATAAAGCCTTGGGTAGAAAAGAGCGAATAATGATTTATGGCGATTATGATGTCGATGGCACTACTTCAGTAGCACTCGTATATAAATATCTCCAAAATTATTATTCTAATTTAGAGTATTATATCCCCACTCGTTATGAAGAGGGGTATGGAATCTCACTCAAAGGCATAGATTATGCATTGAGTAAAGATGTGAAATTAATTATCGTCCTCGATTGCGGTATTAAAGCTATTGAAGAAATCAAATATGCAAAAGAACATGGTATCGATTTTATAATCTGCGACCACCATGTACCCGACGACGTATTACCCGATGCTGCAGCCATTTTAAATCCTAAGATGGAAGGTAGCACTTACCCCTACTCTCACCTCTCAGGCTGTGGCGTGGGATATAAATTTATGCAAGCATTTTCTCAAAGCAACGGACTAAACGACAATAACGACCTTGAAAATCTTCTAGATCTTGTAGCCGTAAGTATTGCCGCCGATATAGTACCGATGACCGGAGAGAATCGCATAATGACATATTTAGGGCTTAAACGCCTTAATTATAATCCCAGCGTAGGGCTGCGAAGTATAATTAAAATATGCAACTTAGCTCACAAAGAAATAACAATAAGCGACGTTATTTTCAAGATTGGGCCGCGCATTAATGCTTCAGGCAGAATGCAATCGGGAATGGAAGCAGTCGAGTTATTAGTTACAAAAGATATAGCCGAAGCAAATCTAAGAAGTCAAAACATAGATCAATATAATAAAGACAGAAAAGAGCTCGACAAACGAATAACAGAAGAGGCAAACAATATTCTCACCGAACGTTGCGAAATCAACTCGGGCAAAAAATCAATTGTAATATACAATAAAGATTGGCACAAAGGAATTATTGGAATTGTTGCATCGCGACTTACAGAACTTTATTATAAACCTGCAGTAGTGCTTACCTATGCCGATGGCATGGCTACCGGCTCATCTCGTTCGGTACAAGGATTCGATATATACAAAGCAGTAGAAAACGCAAGAGATCTATTAGAAAACTTTGGCGGACACACCTACGCAGTAGGTTTATCACTAAAAGAAGAAAACATACCTGAGTTTACCCGCCGTTTTGAAGAATATGTAGCATCAACAATACAGCCGAACCAACTTACACCGGTAGTTAGTATTGACGCATACCTCGATTTCAGCGATATTACCCCAAATTTCATATCTTATTTAAAGAAACTCAATCCATTCGGACCGGGTAACTTGAAACCACTATTCTGCACAAAGAATGTTATAGATTATGGAACAAGTAAATTAGTTGGTAAAAAGCTAGAACACATCAAATTAGAAATTGTCGACAACAAATCTAATATCGTTCTTAACGGCATAGCATTCAATATGGCAGATAACTTCAACTACATTAAAGAGGGAAAGCCTTTTGATATATGCTACACAATAGAAGAAAATAAGCATAAAGGCAACACCTCTATTCAATTAATGATAAAAGAAATTAGAATTTCAAAATAAACTGATTATGGATGGCGCACACGACATCCTTTATGAATACTGGAAATATAAAGAATTTCGTCCCCTTCAAGAAGATATAATATCATCGGTCATTGAAGGGTACGATACTCTAGGGCTTCTTCCTACCGGAGGAGGCAAATCACTTACATTTCAAGTGCCAACGCTAATGATGGAAGGGCTTACTCTTGTAATCACCCCCATCGTCTCGTTAATGAAAGACCAAGTAGATGGACTGATAAGCAAGGGGATAAAAGCAACATATCTCCATTCGGGATTAACAATGGCAGAAATGCGCCAAGCATTAGACAAATGCTTATATGGAAATTGCAAATTCCTTTATATTTCGCCCGAAAGACTCAAAGCCCAATCATTCCTCGACAAATTACGACTTATGAAAATATGTCTTATTGTCGTCGATGAAGCCCACTGTATCTCTCAATGGGGTTACGATTTCCGACCTTCATATCTAGGCATTTCAAAAGTCAGAGAAATTTTTCCTAATGTCAATATTTTAGCTCTTACGGCTAGCGCAACAAGCGAAGTAGTTAATGATATTATTAAAGAATTGAGCTTTAATAAATACAAAGTCTACTCTAAGAGTTTTGCAAGAAAAAATCTTTCGTATATAGTAAGACATTGTGAAGATAAAATAGGGCAAACTTTTAAAATATTACAATCAGTAGCCGGTAGTGGAATTGTATATGTGAGAAGCCGCCGAAAAACTCACGAAATATCCGATGAGCTGAATCGAATTGGTATTCCTGCCACATACTATCATGCCGGACTATCAAGCGAAGAAAAAAGAGACAAACAAGACAAATGGAAAAATGACGAGATAAGAATCATTGTAGCCACAAATGCATTCGGAATGGGAATCGATAAGCCTAATGTAAGAATAGTAATACATATCGACATTCCATCTTCACTCGAAGAATATTATCAAGAAGCAGGACGTGCAGGACGTGATGGGAATGGCTCTTATGTAGTGCTTTTAATATCGAAGACCGATAAAAACACTCTACATAGAAGGCTAAATGAAATGTTCCCGCCTAAAGATTTTATCAAAACAATATACGAATATTTAGGAAACTTCCTTAACGTTCCACTCGAAGGTGGATACAATAAAACATACGATTTCAATTTCAATCTATTCTGCCGACAAAATAAATTTCCTATAACTGCCACATTCAATGCCCTAAAAATTCTTACTCAAGCATCTTATATCGAATTTATCGAAGAAATTGAAACTCAATCAAGAATATTAATTCTAGCTAAGAAAGAAGAACTATATTCAATTCCAACCGACAACAAAGACGTTGATATTGTCCTTCAGACTTTACTACGCACATACACCGGATTATTTTCCGACTATACATTCATAAATGAAGATGTGCTAGCTTATCGCTTAAACATGAATGCCGAGAAAATATACTCTTCGTTAATCGAGCTCAATAGAATGCACATTCTGCATTATGTACCTCGAAAACGGACACCATATATTATATATACTACATCTCGCGAATTACCAAAACACGTTCAAATACCTCAATCATGCTACGAAGTTCGTAAAGACAGAGTCGCTCGTCGAATACAAGCAATTGAAGACTACGCATACTCCGAAACTTCGTGCCGAGAAAATATGATATTAGAATATTTCGGCGAACAAAATAATAAAGTCTGCGGAAAATGCGATGTCTGCATTACTAATAAGCACCACGCATCAGCAACATTATATAAAAATATTGAAGAAGGTATTTTATACACTCTTACATATTCTCCTCGAAATATAAATTATATAATCGACACCCTATCTTTCCCCAAAAAAGACATTATTACAACCCTACGAAAGTTACTTAATAATGATAAAATTATTTTAGATCAAGAATGCGACACTTATTCAATCAAAAATTCAAAAATCACAAAATAATTATTTCCAAAACAAGAATAAACTCACCAAAAATGTCTACTTTTGTAGGCAATTATTAAACTAATGTATAATACATTGCACATATGATTAATTTCTTCAAAAAAGGAGCAAAAAGTATTTTTGCCGTAGAAGTAAACCACACCCTCTCAACCGATGAAGTTGAAAAACTAAAATGGCTCTTTGGTGATGCCGATTTTCTCAAATCTACAAGTCTTAAAGGAACATTCGTCGGACCTCGACGAGAAATGATTACTCCATGGAGTACCAATGCTGTCGAGATAACTCAAAACATGGGACTCGAAGGAATAACTCGTATTGAGCAGTTTGAAAAATCGGATATAGAAGAACCCATATTCGACAAAATGCTACAACGAATATATAAAAATATCGGAGACGATATTTTTACAATAACTAAAGCCCCCGAAGAAATTGTACACATTAATAATCTTGAAGAATATAACCAAAAAGAAGGTCTTGCACTTAGCCCCGAAGAAATTGATTACCTCAAGAATTTAAGCCTCCGAATCAATCGACCTCTTACCGATAGCGAAGTATTTGGATTCTCTCAAGTAAATTCAGAACATTGTCGTCACAAAATATTTAATGGAACTTTTATTATTGATGGTAAAGAACAAGAGTCCTCTCTATTCAAATTAATCAAAAAGACTTCTAAAGAAAATCCAAATAAACTAGTCTCGGCATATAAAGACAATGTCGCTTTTGTTGAAGGTCCTGTTGTTGAACAATTTGCACCAAAAAACCCAGAGAAACCGGATTTCTTCGATATTAAAGACACTAAAACTGTTATCTCACTTAAAGCAGAAACTCATAATTTTCCTACCACAGTCGAGCCGTTTAACGGCGCGGCAACCGGTACCGGAGGTGAAATTAGAGACCGCCTTGGTGGAGGTAAAGCCAGCTTACCTATTGCAGGAACTGCTGTATATATGACTTCTTATCCTCGAACCGAAGCTCAAAGAAAATGGGAAGTATGCACAATGCCTCCTCGCCCATGGCTCTATCAGACTCCCGAAGAAATTCTTATCAAAGCATCTAACGGCGCATCCGACTTTGGAAACAAATTTGGACAACCACTAATCTGCGGTTCTCTTTTGACATTTGAGCATGAAGAAAACAGCACTCAATTTGCTTTCGACAAAGTGATTATGCTCGCCGGCGGTGTAGGATATGCAAATATGAGAGATGCCCTAAAAGGAACACCTGAACCCGGACAAAAGGTAATATTAATGGGTGGTGATAACTATCGCATCGGTATGGGTGGAGGAGCTGTATCATCAGTAAATACAGGACAATATAACAACTCTATCGAACTAAATGCCGTACAACGCGCCAACCCCGAAATGCAGAAACGTGTGTCAAACGTTATCAGAGCATTAGCCGAAAGCGAAACAAATCCAATAATTTCTATCCACGACCATGGCGCAGGCGGACACTTAAATGCCCTAAGCGAACTAGTTGAAGCCACCGGAGGTAAAATAGAAATAGATGCTTTACCCGTAGGCGACCCCACTCTATCGTCAAAAGAAATCGTAGGAAACGAATCGCAAGAAAGAATGGGAATGATAATTAAAGATAGTGATATAAAGAAAGTAAATCAAATAGCCGACAGAGAAAGAGCTCCATTCTATGTAGTTGGAGAAACTACCGGAGACGACAGATTCGTATTTGAACAGAAAGATGGCATTAAGCCAATAGATTTAGCTATGGCTGATATGTTTGGCAACTCTCCTAAAACATATATGAACGATAAGACTGTGAAACGAAGCTATAAAGCTCCTCAATATTCACAATCTAACATAAATGAATACATTGAGACTGTATTACAAATTGAAGCAGTAGCTTGTAAAGACTGGTTAACCAACAAAGTAGACCGCTCGGTTACCGGCAAAATTGCTCGCCAACAATGTCAAGGCGAAATACAGCTGCCACTTAGCGATTGCGGTGTGGTATCGCTCGACTACAATGGTAAAGCAGGAATTGCTACATCAATAGGTCATGCCACCCAATCAGCAATTGCAAGCCCCGGAGCCGGCTCGATATTAGCAATATCAGAAGCTCTTACAAACATAGCCGGAGCTCCACTTAGCGAAGGACTAAAAAGCGTTTCATTAAGTGCCAACTGGATGTGGCCTTGCCGTAACGAAGGCGAAGATGCTGCTTTATATGAAGCAGTAAAAGCCTGTAGCCATTTTGCCTGCAAATTAGGAATCAACATTCCCACCGGTAAAGACAGCCTGTCAATGACTCAGAAATATGGCGACAAAAAGATATTAGCACCGGGAACTGTAATTATTTCGGCAGGAGCCGAAGTAAGCGATGTTAAGAAAGTAGTTTCTCCCGTATTACAAAACAAAAAAAGCTCACTATATTACATTCCATTTACCGAAGATTCATTAAAATTAGGAGGCTCTGCTTTTGCTCAATCTCTTAACGCAATAGGAAATGATGTACCAACCATAAGCTCAAGCGAATATTTCGCAAACGCATTCAAAGCCATTCAGGCACTTGTAAACCAATCACTCCTGCTTGCCTCTCACGACGTATCAGCCGGAGGTCTAATCACTACATTGCTAGAAATGACCTTTGCCAACACAGCTGGAGGCTTATCAATATCACTCGACGATTTCAATGAAGAAGACACTATAAAAGTTTTATTTAGCGAGAACCCGGCAATAGTGATTCAAGTAGCTTCAAATAAATGTGCTAAAGTAGAAAAAATACTATCCGAAAATAGCATAAAGCCAATACTACTAGGCACACCTTCAGATGAACGAACCATAATGGTTGACAATAAAGATAATGAATATTTATTCTTTATTGATTACCTTCGCGACCTTTGGTTTAAATCATCTTATCTCCTCGACTGCAAACAAAGTGGAGAGAAATGCGCCAAAGCAAGATTTGAAAACTATAAGAAGCAACCTATAAGATACAAATTCCCTAAAGATTTCTCCGGCAAACTTTCGGATCTAGGCATTGCGTTATCTAAACACGCACCATCGGGAATTAAAGCAGCCATTATTAGAGAAAAAGGCGTTAACGGAGACCGTGAAATGGCTTATTCGCTATATCTGGCAGGCTTTGACGTGAAAGATGTACATATGACCGACCTAATGAGCGGGCGTGAAAATCTAGAAGATGTAAATATGATAGTATTCTGTGGCGGATTCTCCAATTCCGACGTACTCGGTTCGGCAAAGGGCTGGGCTAGCGGATTCTTATGGAACGACACAGCAAAATCGACACTTCAAAAATTCTATGCACGCAAAGACACTTTAAGTCTTGGTATATGCAACGGCTGTCAACTAATGATCGAGCTAAATCTCATTAACCCGGAGCATAACAAGCGTACAAAAATGGAACATAACAGCTCACATAAATTTGAATCTCAATTCCTTGGGCTTACAATACCACAGAATAATTCAGTAATGCTAGGATCATTAGCAGGAACTAAATTAGGAATCTGGGTAGCACACGGCGAAGGAAAATTTGTTCTTCCCGAGAGCTCCGACAAATACAATGTAGTAGCCAAATATAACTATTCATCTTACCCGGCAAATCCAAACGGATCACCACGTTCAATTGCAGGATTAGCATCAGCCAATGGCCGACATCTTGCTATGATGCCCCACCTTGAACGAGCAATATTCCCTTGGCAATGTGGATATTACCCCGAGGCAAAGCGCAAAGACGAAGTTACACCATGGATTCAAGCATTTATAAATGCACGCAAATGGATTGAAGAGAAAACAAAATAATAATATTACGTACAAGTCTGAATTTAAATTCAGACTTGTGCTATTTTATTATGTTTCAATTTCCTCCACTATTCTATTAAATATTCGTATATTTGTAATATATACAGAATAATGATATTCAATTTTTAACAACAAGACATATACTGACAATTAAATATTTTGACACAGAATATATCCCCAAAAACATTCTAAAAAAAATTATATTTTAATTCGTCATTCATAGTAATATATCTACATTTTTTTAATAATTTTGCATTGCAAATCTCATATTTATTTATTCCAATGAATTCCTCTAAAAAGATTAAGACAGCACTAATTTCAGTATTTCACAAAGATGGCTTAGACAAGATACTTAAGCTATTAAGTAACAATGGAGTAACTTTCCTATCAACAGGTGGCACACAATCATTCATCACATCTCTGGGCTATGAATGCGCATCGGTTGAAAATCTTACCGGCTATCCATCAATACTTGGAGGACGAGTAAAGACTCTTCACCCTAAAGTATTTGGAGGAATCTTGAATCGTAGAGATAATGCAACCGACAAAGAAGAAATAGCAAAATTTGAAATTCCTGAAATCGACCTAATAATTGTCGATTTATATCCATTTGAAGAAACCGTAGCTTCGGGAGCTTCTTCAGCCGACATCATTGAGAAAATAGACATAGGTGGAATTTCACTAATTCGTGCAGCAGCTAAAAACTTTAACGACGTTATAATTGTAGCATCGAAGGCTCAATATCAACCACTTTACGACTGTCTTGAAGAGAATGGCAATTGCAGCACAACAATTGAACAACGCAGATGGTTTGCTAAAGAAGCATTTGCAGTATCTAGCGCTTATGATAGTGCAATATTCAGCTATTTCGACCAAGAACAGCCATCAGCACTAAGAATTGCCGTAAGCCAAGCAAAGCAAATGAGATATGGCGAAAACCCACATCAAAAAGGCACATTCTATGGCGACTTTGAATCAATGTTTGAGCAAATTCACGGCAAAGAAATTTCGTACAACAACCTGCTAGACATCGACGCAGCTGTTAATCTTATAGCCGACTTTAACGAGACTACATTTGCAATACTAAAGCACAACAATGCTTGTGGATTAGCTTCACGCAGCACCGTAGTAGAAGCATGGAAAGCAGCCCTTGAAGGCGACCCAGTTTCGGCTTACGGAGGCGTACTAATAACAAATAAAGAAATAGATGAATGTGCGGCAACCGAGATAAATAAAATATTCTTTGAAGTTGTTATAGCTCCATCTTATTCGGCACAAGCACTTGAAATATTAGAACAAAAAAAGAACAGAATAATATTAATTCAGAAATCGAATAAAGTAAATCCGACTCAAGTAAGAACAATCCTCAACGGAGTGCTCAAACAAGACAGAGATTTACATATCGAGAAACCGGAAGAATTAAAACAAGTTACTACAAATGCTATCAATCCAGAACAAATAGAAGACCTTCTATTTGCCAACAAAATTGTAAAACATAGCAAAAGTAATGCAATAGTGCTAGCAAAGAATAAACAACTTATTGCTAGTGGTATTGGGCAGACATCACGAGTAGATGCACTAAGACAAGCTATCGAAAAAGCACACTCATTTAAATTCGATTTAAATGGTGCAGTTATGGCGTCTGACGCATACTTCCCATTTGGCGATTGTGTGGAAATTGCACACAACGCAGGAGTTAACGCAGTAATCCAACCTGGAGGCTCTGTTAGAGATAATGAAAGTATAGACTATTGCAATGCAAATGATATGGCAATGGTATTTACCGGTATTCGTCATTTTAAACATTAAAAAATTAGAGATATATGGGATGGTTCTCATTTACACAAGAGATAGCAGTAGATTTAGGTACTGCAAACACAATAATCATTCACAATGATAAAATTGTAATCGATGAACCTTCTGTCGTAGCACTTCATGCAAAGACAGGAAAGCTAATAGCCGTAGGCGAACGAGCTCGACAAATGCGCGGAAAGACCCACGATAACATTAGCACAGTAAGGCCATTGAGAGATGGCGTTATAGCCGACTTTAATGCAGCCGAATTAATGATAAGAGGCTTAGTTAAAATGGTAAGTTCTAAAAATCATTGGTTCTCACCTTCTTTAAGAATGGTTGTCTGCATTCCTTCGGGTAGCACCGAAGTCGAAGTGCGTGCCGTTCGCGACTCGTCAGAACATGCAGGAGGCAGAGATGTATATATGATACAAGAGCCAATGGCAGCCGCTCTAGGTATAGGGCTGGATGTTGAAGCTCCCGAAGGCAATATGATAGTTGATATAGGTGGAGGTAGTACCGAAATTGCAGTTATTTCTCTAGGAGGCATTGTGAGTAACAAGAGTATTCGTATTGCCGGAGACGACCTCACCGACGACATTCAAGAGCATATGCGCAGAGCCCACAACGTAAAAGTAGGTGAACGCACAGCCGAGCTTATAAAAATCAACGTTGGGTCGGCACTTACAGAGCTAGAAAATCCGCCAGAGGACTATGTAGTTCATGGTCCTAACCAAATGACTGCATTACCAATGGAAGTACCGGTGTCTTACCAAGAGATTTCACACTGCATAGAAAAATCTATTTCAAAGATTGAAGCTGCAGTATTGAGTGCATTAGAGCAGACACCACCCGAGCTATATGCCGATATAGTAAAAAATGGAATATACTTAGCAGGTGGAGGTGCATTACTCAGAGGTCTTGACAAACGTCTTACCGACAAGATTGGAATACAATTTCATATTGCAGAAGACCCACTACATGCAGTAGCAAAAGGCACAGGAGTAGCATTAAAGAATATTGGTAGATTCTCTTTCTTAATACGATAAGATAAATTATTATAATTAATAATTATAGACCAACCATAACGAAGACAATGATTTAGCGTCATTGTCTTCATTTAGGTTATTTACTATAACCAAAGCTTATATTTATGCGCAATCTTATTTATTTTATTATTAAATACTTTTCATGGCTTGTTTTTATATTTTTTATATCAATAAGTTGCGCTTTATTGTTTCAAAACAACTCTTACCAACACCACGTTTATCTCACCTCGGCAAATTCTGTAACATCATTTATATATCGTGGAGTAAGCAATATCACATCTTATTTTCATCTTAAAGACATCAACAATGATTTGCAAAGCAGAAATGCTCTTCTTGAGATGGAAATAGTGAATCTAAAAAGTGAAATAAAAGAATATCAGCTTAATACTTCGATCGACTCATCAACAATTCAACCAGCATTAGCCGGATTTGAATTTAAAATGGCAGAAGTAATAAACAACTCCATATCAAAGCCATACAACTATATAACAATTAATAAAGGGAGCATAGATGGTATCGAACCCGAAATGGGAATAGTAGATCAAAATGGAGTAATTGGAGTTGTAAACGTAGTAGGCAAACATTCATCAAGAGCCATCTCCCTTTTAAATCCCAATTTTAGACTGTCATGTAAAGTAAAAAATAAAGATTTCTTTGGCAGCCTCGTGTGGGACGGTTACGACCCTAATATTGCATCTCTTGAAGAAATGCCACGCCACATCAAATTCAAAAAAGGAGATACAATTGTAACAAGTGGGTATTCTGCCGTATTCCCCCCCGATCTAATCGTAGGCACAATTATTGGCAGTAAAAAAGGAAATAACGATAATTTTATAGCTCTTGATATTAAATTATCTACCGACTTCACTCAATTGAGTACCGTGAGAGTATTAAAGAATAAAGATAAAGAAGAGTTAGATATAATAGAAAACGATAAAAATGAGTAGGAATATTATATATTATATTTTAATGTTTATTATTTTTGTATTGTTGCAAGCAATAATATTTAACCATATCTGCATCTTTAATATTGCAATACCTTTTGTGTTTATAATATTTATCCTCAGGTTACCTATGTCGCTAAATATTAACTGGGTTATTACTTTCTCTTTCCTTTTGGGACTATCAATAGATGTATTCTCAGACACACAAGGAATGAATGCGTTAGCATGCACTCTACTAAGCATAACAAGGAAGCCAATATTCAACCTATATTTTCCACGCGAAGATGATATGAATTCGCCTATTCCTTCTATTCATTCCATTGGAATATTAGCATATATTAAATACTCTCTAACTCTGACTTTAATATATTGTATATTTATATGTTCAATTCAAGCTTTCTCTTTTATCGATTTTGAATTATTAATAATAAGAATCATTGGCAGTACTATTCTGTCTTTTATTATTATCTTTGGATTTGAAAGTCTAATAAATTCTGGTAGTGCGAAAAGATTATAACTTAGAAAAAAGGAAATTTATAATAGGCGGTTTTATCATAGTCATTTGTTTTATATATTTCATCAAACTATTTGAGCTACAAATATGTGAAACAAAATATAAAGATAATGCCGACTCTAACGCCTTTTTTCGTAAAACAATATACCCATCTAGAGGCCTTATGTATGATCGTAATGGTGAATTGATTGTATATAATCAACCGGCATACGATGTTATTATGATACCTCGCGAAGTTACCGACTTTGATACTCTCGATTTCTGTCATACAATACAAATTACAAAAGAACAATTCGATAAACGCCTTACCGACTTAAAAAATAAAAAAATTAATCCAAGCTATTCATCTTACACTCCTCAGACGTTTATATCTCACCTTTCGGCTCAAGACTATGGGCGCATTCAAGAAAAATTATATCGTTTCCCGGGCTTCTTTATTCAGAAACGAGTAATCCGTCAATATAATCATATAACAGGAGCTAACCTACTAGGAAACATCCGCGAAGTTAATGCTAAAGACATTGAAAAAGATGATTACTATCGACCGGGAGACTATACCGGCGACCTAGGCATCGAGAAAAGCTATGAACAAATACTTCGAGGCAGTAAAGGTGAAGAAATTCTTATTAGAGATGCTCACGGGCGAATTAAAGGAAAATATGACAATGGCAAACTAGATGTAGCACCCGTATCGGGTAAAGATTTAACATTAAGTATCGACGTTGAGCTACAAAAATATGGCGAGCTACTTATGCAAAATAAAATTGGCGCAATAGTTGCAATCGAACCGGCGACAGGTGAAATTCTCGCAATGGTATCCAGCCCAACCTACGATCCAACTCAACTTATAGGACGCGTAAGAGGGAAAAACTATAAAGAGCTTGTAAACAATAAATACAAGCCACTTTTCGACCGCTCTTTGATGGGCGCATATCCTCCGGGGTCAACATTTAAGCCTTCACAAGGTTTAATTTTTCTAGAAGAAGGAATAGTGAATTTGTCAACGGCTTTCCCGTGCTATCATGGCTATGTATCCGGACGGCTAAAAGTTGGGTGCCACTCTCACGGCTCACCAATTAATTTAAAGCCGGCATTGCAAACCTCTTGTAATGCATATTTCTGCTGGGGACTTAAAAATATGATTGATAGTCGTTCCAGATACGGCTCTCCGGATAAAGCATTTGAAATTTGGAAAAACCACTTAGTCTCCATGGGCTATGGATACAAATTAGGGGTAGATTTGCCCAGCGAGAGTCGTGGATTTATACCAAATAGCGCATTTTATAATAAGATATATGGTAAAGGACATTGGAGCGCAAATACGATTATCTCCATTGCTATTGGTCAAGGCGAAATTCTTGCAACACCACTTCAGATTGCTAACTTGGCAGCAACAATAGCTAATCGCGGTTACTTTATCACTCCTCATATCGTAAAAAAAATTAGCAATGACACCCTTCCCCGAAAATTCTCTGAAAAGAGAATACCTACAATTAAAAGACAGCATTATGTAGATGTAGTTGAAGGTATGCGAATGGCAGTCATCGGAGGTACTTGCCGATTTGCTGCAATTCCTAATATTGAAGTATGCGGTAAGACTGGTACTGCGCAGAATCCACACGGGCGCGACCACTCGGCATTTATCGGATTCGCTCCAATGAATAATCCAAAGATTGCAATATGCGTATATGTCGAGAATGCCGGTTTTGGTGCTACCTTCGGCGTGCCTATCGGTAGCCTAATGATGGAAAAGTACTTAACTCGAGAGATTTCACCCGGGCGAAAATATATCGAAGACAGAATGTTAAATTCAAATACAATTATTTACAGTGGGGTCAAGAAACACTAACACATCGGTATTTAGATCAGTAGATTGGTTGACAATAATCATTTACATGATTCTTGTAGTAGCTGGTGCGATAAGCATTTATGCTGCGAGCTATGATTATGACCAAGCTAATATCTTCGATTTCTCTGAATTTTCGGGAAAACAATTTATGTGGATTGGGATATCTCTAGTCGTGGGATTCTCCATGCTTCTTCTCGATAAACGCGTGTATGAAACATACGCCTACTTGATATATGCAATTGTAATACTTATTCTCATTCTTACTATATTTATTGCACCCGACATTAAAGGGTCGCGGTCGTGGATTGTTCTAGGCCCGATAAGCATACAACCCGCTGAATTTGCTAAATCTGCCACAGCGTTAGCTTTAGCTAAGGTGTTCAGTGGCTACAATTTCACTCTCAATAAAAATTATACTAATTACCTAAAGGTATCATTAGTGATATTACTGCCTATCATATTAATATTAATGCAGAAAGAAACCGGGTCGGCACTTGTCTACTTTTCTCTTGTGCTGGTACTATATCGAGAAGGTATGAGCGGATTAATACTTTTTGCTTCAATTTGTGCCATAATATACTTTATTGTAGCAATTAAATTCACCGAAGATATCATTCTAGGTATAGCCGCAGGAGAATTTTGGGTATATATTATGGTAATAACAGTTCTTATTGGAATGTTATTTATTTACTGCCGAGCAATAATACTAGGACGCAATGTTACTTTTGGATTTATCGGTGCAGGATTAATAGCTATTATACTTAATCTATTTGGATTAGAAATTCCCGGTAGAATATTTTTCTTCTCGATTATAGGCCTTTCTATCATTTACATCCTCATTTTTATGTTTCGTGAAAACATAAAGAAAATTATAATATCTCTTACATTTGCAGTCGCTTCTATAATGTTTCTTTTCTCAGTGAATTATGTGTTTGGAAATATTCTAGAGAATCACCAGCAAATTCGTATTAAGGTGGCTCTTGGAATTGAACAGGATTTACGAGGAGCCGGATATAATGTAAACCAATCAAAAATTGCTATCGGCTCTGGTGGTTTCTTAGGCAAAGGATTTCTTAATGGGACACAAACTAAACTAAAATATGTGCCGGAACAACACACCGACTTTATATTCTGTACCATCGGCGAAGAAGAAGGATTTATTGGATCAACAATTGTACTTGCCTTATTCTTATTCTTAATTATACGATTAATTAATATTGCCGAAAGGCAACACACTGCTTATGGACGAGTTTATGCCTATTGTGTAGTGTCTTATTTAATCTTCCATATTTCCATTAATATAGGTATGGTAATAGGATTATGCCCTGTCATTGGTATCCCTTTACCATTCTTTAGCTATGGAGGGTCTGCTCTGTTAGGGTTTACAATACTCTTGTTTATATTATTAAGAATAGATGCATCGAGACGCGAACGTGGAAATTATTAATAGGCTTATAATGATAATACCTTCTTCACAAAGTCTTCATTGCTTAGATCATAAGGCAACCAATTTATTTTAAATCCACGTCGTTCCATTCCTCTAAACCACGTCATCTGACGCTTTGCAAATTGGTGTATTGCTATTTCCAGCCCATCAAACATCTGCTCATAAGTCAACTCTCCTATTACATATTGTGTTATGAATTTATATTCGAGTCCATAATATATCAAATCTTCCGGGGCTATATGCTTATCTTCGATAAGCGACCTCACCTCATCAATCATTCCTTCATTAAGACGTTTATTAAGACGTTGCGTTATCTTAAATCGTCGCGCTTCACGATCGATTAATAATCCTATAATAACAGCATCTTTTACCGGTTGTGGCGACGTCATAGCCTTTTTAGATGGATTATTATGATAGAACTGTTGTATTTCTATTGCTCTAATTGCACGTTTTGCAGTATCGACGTCGGTAGAATTATGCAATGATTTCATCGATGATAATATTGTGGTCAATTCATCTAAACTCTTTGTTTTCAAAGAATCCCTCAGTTCTTTATTCTCAGGGACTTCAGGAAGCTGTATTCCCTTCAATACCGACTCTATGTAAAGCCCTGTGCCTCCACATAGAATTGGAGTTTTATCTTTTTCTACTATTTGTTGATATGCTATGGAATAATCTCTAAGGTACTCATAAAGATTATATTTATATCCGGCATCACAAATATCGATAAGATAATGATTAATATCGCCATATTCATCAATATCTTTACCGGTACCAATATCCATGCCTCTATATATCTGGCGAGAATCAGCACTAATTATCTCACCATTTATCGCCTTAGCCAATGCTACCGCCTTCGATGTTTTGCCCGATGCAGTAGCCCCCAATATAACTATTGTATTCGTTTTTTCCATTATTTAATCTAATATTCCTTCGATATATTTATACCATATTCTTTTCAGTCTAAAGAATTTATGGTCTTCATTGTGGACAGCGAGGTATTGCCATTTTGGCGAGGTATAATCCACTTTAAGTTCGCGAATGTCAGATACATAGAATGCTGGTTTATATCCCTTTATGTCATATCTACGCCGTCCGTTTTCGTGATATGTCTTAATAGTTGATATTACTATATTTATTCTATATATCTCATTTTTCAATGGCCTCACCATTTTAGCCTTAATAAAAAGAGTTTCCAATTTTTCGGTATCAAACCATGAGCCTTCTATCCCTTTTATATCTTGTTCTGAATTGATAAAACACAGCGTATGCCATACGCCACAACCATTATCTTTATCAATATTATGATACATGAGCCTCATCTCTTCAATATTATTATTAAACGTCTCCACAAATTTCTTCTCGAGAATGAAATGTGAAATAGCTTTTTGAAAAGGGATATATGTAATGAAAGGCGTATCAAAAGTATCAGTATCTATTTCTTTCAAGAATACTTTATCTCCACATATAAGTAGATATCTCAGACAGGAATTCCCCCTACGGAATAGAGTATCGGTAACCATTTTATTACGAAACATAGCTATGGAAAGATATCTGACAGATATTGCTATCTCGTGGATAACGCCTAATAATATAGGAACTCCCGTAAAAATTAATTTATCAAATTGTGTTATACTCACCGATGTATATAAAAATATAAAATATCCCCATCCTAATATAGTAAATATAACACCCAAAAAAAGAACTTGAGTTAACAGATTTTTCATTTCAACGCTATGAATACTTCCACCAATACTCCTTTCAGATGGAAATCCATTCCGCATTCTACAAAATTTACAATATGCACTGTTCCCTTTTTGCATTATTATTATAAATGTATTTATTGCCAATAGTGGTGCCAGCATTAGAATTGGGAAAAAATAAGAATGCAACGATTTTCCACTTTGTTCTACATTCAAATCCAAGCTTTCACCATTACTGATTACAAATGCCGATATAACAAAAAGAGCTGAATATCCCAGCATAGTGCGTCCTACGATAAAAAGCAACAAATAGCAATCGCCACCTTCGATATGCTTAGCCTTGCGCATAAAGAAGAAAATTCCGAAAGCTACTGCAAACGTGATAAGCGGTAATACCGTGCTGGCTACAAAATGTGATAGTATTATGGGTAAAATGAAAAAGAATAATGCTACAGAAAAGCCCTTCCAATATCCGAGAATACCGAAAGACATATATCCCAATTTACCAAAAGAGCTTTTCACAATTATCCTATTTTAATTTAGAATCGTAAAATTTTAATATCTTCCTATATAATGGCAATCTAGCTTCACAGAAATTTATCGAATGATTCATATTTGGATACAACATCATATCACATAATTTGTTGTTTGCTGTCATTGATGCTACATAATCGAGAGTATTCGACAGATGCACATTATCATCGGCAGTCCCTGAA
Source organism: Muribaculaceae bacterium (assembly GCA_028689665.1). Taxonomy (GTDB): domain Bacteria; phylum Bacteroidota; class Bacteroidia; order Bacteroidales; family Muribaculaceae; genus JAQVCR01. The sequence goes on along the minus strand of JAQVCR010000009.1, from coordinate 43,809 downwards.
ATTATTAATAATTCGCCTTTATGATTTGGTATTAATCTTATGGCTGAACTATTATTATATCCTGCCTCATTCTCTTGTGGTGTGCGCATATAGCGTTCAGAATAGATTGAATCATAATACCGCCAATCGGTTACAGGAGCAACTGCAACACCTGCTGTATAAGGACTATCGGCCTGCGACATTGCCATCAGCGTCTCGTAACCACCATAGCTCCACCCAAATATTCCAATCTTTGATGAGTCGATATACGATATGCTCGATAGATATTTAGTTGCGGCTATCTGATCTATACTTTCATACTTGCCCAATTGCATATAAACCACCGACTCCCATTCTGTTCCTCGACCTCCTGTTCCTCGACCATCTACACACACTACTATATAACCCTGAGATGCGGCATATTGTTCCCAATCAATTTTCCACGAATTTACTACTTGCTGCGAACTTGGTCCACTATACTGATTCATTATCACAGGATATTTTTTGCTTTGTTCAAAATTTACCGGTTTAATCATATAACCATTAAAAACATTTGCTCCACTCTTAAAAGTAAAAAACTCTTTATGTGGGACATCTTTATCAGTATAAATAGCCGAATAATCTTCGTTCATCTCTATCTTTCTAACCATTTTGCCATTACTCCATAAGGTATATTGATTCGGAATAGTAGCACTACTATAATTCAAAATAAAGTAAGAACAATCTTTATTAAACATTGCTTTATTCCAGCCCTCGGCTTGCGATAGATTTAATATTTTATTTTTTGAATCAATGCAATTAATCGTTCTATTTATAGCTCCCTGAATAGTCGATTGAAAATAATAGCTTTTAGTCTTTTCATTAAATCCATAGAAATCTGTTACTTCCCAATCTCCTTGCGTTATCTGTCCTATTAATGCTCCTGATAATGAATATTTATATAAATGATTATGACCACTCTTTTCGCTAGGAATTATGAATGAATCGTTATAAAAACGTGTCATAGATAAAATTTTATCAATATTTATCCACGATTTAGACACATCGGTATATAATAGTTTTGCTACTGTAGAACGTGGGTTAACAGCAAATAAATTGAACTTATTCTGATTTCGATTTAAAGTCATCACCATCAATTTTTCAGAATCGTTAGAAAATGTAATATATGGAATATAATCTTCTTTGTCGACGGCCAGACTCATCTCCTTCGTTTTTCGTGTCTCTATATCATAACTAAGTACTTTTACTTCCGAATTTTTACTACCCGATAGAGGATATTTGTAAGAAAATTGCGTTGGTAAAATAGACTTCGACGACTTCTCGCTACATGCACCTTGATATAAAGTAATATCATAATTGTTTACTTTCGTTTCATCAGATCGCAAGAATGACAATACAAGATTATCGGGCGAAAATGTCATCGTACTCAACGTCCCAAATTCTTCTTGATATACCCAATCTGTTACTCCATTTATTATAGAATTTTTCTTACCATCGGTTGTTACAGCCACCTCTGTTCCATAGTCCAACTTTTTTAAATATATATTATTATCTCTAACGAATGCTACCATTCGTCCATCGGGTGAAAATTTAGCGGCTTCTTGCATTCCGTTCTCCGACAATGGCTTCAGATTGTTCCTTTTCACCTCAAACACATAATAATCGGCTTTAAAGGAATGCCTATATATATCGGTCTTATTAGTGTATAATAATATTTTTGTCTCATCTTCCGAAATCGTAAATCCGTCCCACTCTTTTATATTACAATTTCGGGCAGTCGAAGCATCAAAAACATCGCTTAAGACATCGCCGGTCTTATAACTTATTTTTTGTATTATCGAATTGTCTTTCATCTTATAATAATAATCGGCACTATACGACATCTCTACATTGTCGATTTGTTTAGGATTCTTCTGCGACAACACTGCATCTTCTAAAGTCAATGCCGAGGAGCTAAATATTGTTGAAATAACAAATATTGAGCTTAATATGATTCTAATTTTTCTCATTATAAATTGAATTTGCATTAGTATCTACAAAGCTAATTAATATTTTCCATAATTTAGTTTTCAATAACTCGTTATATTCACTTTTTTATTTAACTTTATAGCGTATTATTACTTATGATTCAATTTACCAAAAAAATCTAAAGAAAATGCCCACTAATACCAGCATTAAGTACATTACTATCTCGCTTTTAATAATAGCGTTTAGCCTTAGCTTAAAATCTCAGGTTATTCCTTATAGCGCTATGTTAAGAAATGACAATGGCGAAGCATTAGCTAAGACTGAAGCTAAAATCACCATTTCAATTATCGAAAGTCAAGCCAATAATACTAAATTCAGCGAATATTTTAATGTATTCACCGACGATTACGGCAGATTCGCTTGTAACATTGGTACAGGAAACTATATATCAGGAAATTGGACTGAAATAGATTGGAGTAAAGACCTGTATTTATCTATAACAACTAGCATAAATGGTAATTCGGACAAATCATCAATATCAATAATTAATAACTCGCCTCGTGCTATTCATTCTCAGATTTCAGAAAATCTCATATCTACATCTCCCGATGGAAAAGTATGGAAATTAAAGGTTAGGGCTACCGGAGATTTGTATTGGGAGGCGATGAATATTAATGATAATAATGACGACGATGATGATAACCCTAATTATGACACAAGTAAATGGCCTGAGGAATTATATCTAGTCGGCTCGTTCATTAATTGGGATCCTACAAATTCGCTTAAATTCACCAAACTAGGCTCTGGCAAATTTGCAATTCGCCACTTGCTTAATAATAAAGATGTCATTAAATTCATAAAAGTTCAATCGTGGAATGGCAGTCTCGATTGGAGTGGCACCTCGGGAAAGGTAAACGATAAGCAGACTCTTCGCGAAGGTGGTGATACCCCCGAATTTGAAGGCGAAAGCGGCGAATATATGATTGTTGTCGACTTTAAGTCGTATACCCTACTAATATATCCATTATGAAATACAAATACATCATTTCAATCTGTATTGCTATAAATTCTGTTCTAATAGCTAATTCACAGAGCTTTATAGGAATTTCTTATAGCGACAATAATAATTGTGAAACGACAATTGGCGAGCCTTTCTCAGAGAGTAATAATGCCACAAATGTTACATCCGGATTTCTACAAGGTTACGCACCTATTTCCTCCGGGATAGATTTAACCGAGATAGAACAGTCGTGGACTTTATATCCCAATCCGGTAAAAGATTTCTTATCCATTACCCCTCCTCCCAAATTTATAAATCACCGTATAAATATCGAGATATTTGCTATTACCGGCTCTTTGGTTTACAGTAGCATAAATGAATTAGAGCAAAGCATATCTTTAAATTTATCAAATCTTGCAAAGGGTGTATATATCCTAAAGATTAAAGACTCTGGCAATAATAACAGCATATATTCTTCTAAATTAATCAAACAATAACAAGCACAAACACATGAATAATAGATTTATAATATTAGCAATTTTGTTTTTCTCTTTTCTATTGTCATTTGGACAGAGTTTTAATTTTACCACAACAATTCGTGATAATAATGGTAACATTCTTAAGAACCAGCCAATTAAAATAAGATCCAGCATAATTAAAGATGATGCAAATGGAACTATAACATATATAGAAGAGTGTGCATCGACTACTAATAATTATGGTGTTGCATCAATCGCCATCGGCAAAGGCGCAGCTATCTCTGGAGATTTTTCATCGGTCGATTGGGCATCTAAGCTATTCCTTAAATCGGAAGTCGATATAAATAACGATGGAAATTTCTCAATAGTTAACACCACAGAAATACCTTCGGCACCTAAATCTTTGTACAGCAATTCAACTTCAAAATTAGTTCTAACAGCCGACGACGGCAATAAATGGAATGTAAATGTTGACAATAACGGAAATATAACCACCACCCCTACCGAAAATTTCAGCACCCCTGAGTATGGCACTGTCGACTATATATTTGATATGAACGCCTTGCCAACAATAACACTTGAAATTTCGACCGACGAATGGAATAAAATGCTTCTCAACTTTGACAAAAACAAAGAAAACGAAGAATGCATTGTTGTCGACTTCTTATTTAATAAATATGGAGAAATCAGAAAAGTAGAAAATGTTGGGCTACGCCTGCGAGGAAACACATCACGTGTAAGACCTGAAGGCTCAAATGGAGAGTTGCATAACTCCACCAATCCAAATTGGCATCATTGCCACTATGGATTTAGATTTGAAAAATTTCAAGATAATAATTTATTTTCAGGTACCGACCGCTTTAGCCTGAGATGGTTTAAAGAAGACGCAACATACGCCCGCGAAATTTACTGTTACGACCTTATGCGACGTTTTGGCGTCTGGACTACGCCTAAATCCAGCTATTGCAGGCTACAAATAAAGATCAAAGAAGATTCAGAAACAGCATATATGGGTGTATATGAAATGTTTGAAGGTCTTGACGACCAATATCTTGATGACCGTGTAGCTCTAGGCAAGATTAATCAATCTTCGGGATTTCTTTGGAAAATGGGCTGGGGAAATGGAGTCGGCGCATACTTAACAAAAGATCAAGCAAATGAGACAATGATGGGTATCGAAGATATTCAACTTGAAGGAACATCATATAAATTCTCATACGACTATAAAAGCAAAAAGAAAAAATTGCCCGAAGCAAGGACTCAATTCATTGAATTTATCAACAACCTTAACGATAAGACAGGCGAAGACTTCATTCAATGGGCTGAACAAAATATTAATATCGACTTGCTATTGCGTGCGTGTGCCGTTACCGTCGCCGTAGGTCAATGGGACGATTATTGGTGCAACGGAAATAATTTCTATCTATATTTTGATACCGACAAAAAATGCCATTATGTACCTTACGATTTTGATAATTCTTTAGGCACTTCTACCAGTGGATTAATGGATAATCCGGGAACGGGGAATCCTCTAAGTTGGGGAAACTCTAATCGACCTCTTATCACAAAAATACTTAGCGTAGATAAATGGAAAAACCAATATATAGAGTATCTAAAGCAATTAGCATCGGCCGACAATGATTATCTCGATGCCGATAAGAGTATTGCCAGAATTCTAAAATGGCAAGGAATGGTAGAAAAATATGTAGATAACGTTACTGGAGAAGATACCCAAATCATTGATCGTTCGGCTTCGTGGTCATCGGGTGTCAAGAACTATAAACTACTTACCGGCAATAGTGAAGGAGGAAATAATGGAGACCCAAACTTTTTCAAAACCAGAATAAAAACCATAAATTCATTATTGGGAAAATAAAAAAGTAACTCATAAAAATAAATAGGAATATTTTCTTCTACCGAAAATATTCCTATTATTTATTTTAAATTAAGAGATTAATTACATCAATCCTCGTTCTCTAAGACGATTCTGCCAATTCCATGCCGAGCGCATTGTGTCTTCGATCGAAGTTTCTGCTTTCCAGCCCAACACATTATTCGCTTTGTCGGGATTAGCCCATACTTTCTCTATATCGCCTGCTCTACGCCCTACTATCTTATGTGGAACTTTCACTCCGGTGGCACTTTCAAAAGCATTTATCAGTCCCAAAACAGAAAGCCCTATTCCTGTACCTAGATTGAATATCTCTATCTTATCTTCACTCTTATCTTCAAGCATACGCTCCATTGCAATGACATGTGCTTTAGCTAAATCTACAACATTTATAAAGTCTCTTATACAAGAGCCATCAGGGGTATTATAATCATCGCCAAATACGCTTAATTCTTTGCGTATTCCCATCGCTGTCTGTGTAAGATAAGGGATAAGATTCTGAGGCACACCATTAGGAAGCTCGCCAATTTCGGCAGTGGGATGCGCTCCTACCGGATTGAAATAGCGCAACAAAATACTCTTTATCGGAGCTCCTGACGTTACAAAATCTGTTATAATTTCTTCAGATATTTGCTTTGTGTTACCATAAGGCGAAGTTGCCTTCTTTATAGGAGCATTTTCTGTAACAGGATTTTCGTCGGGCTCGCCATATACAGTACAAGACGAGGAGAATACGATTCCTTTTACATTATATTGAGGCATCAAATCTAGAAGATTGATTAATGTGTCAAGATTGTTTCTATAATATAATAATGGTTTTGCAACCGACTCGCCTACAGCTTTACTTGCGGCAAAGTTAATAATACCAACAATTCCCTTGTTAGCTTCAAACAAATTGCGTAAAGCATCAAGATCAGTACAATCGGCTTCAACAAAAGCAGGTCGTTTACCCGATATTTTTTCTATCCCATCTAGCACATTGACATCGCTATTAGATAGATTATCTATTATTACTACTTCATAGCCTGCATTTTGTAGCTCTACAACTGTGTGTGAGCCTATGTAGCCTGTTCCTCCGGTTACTAAGATTTTCCCTTTCATATATATTATTGAATTTAGTTATTATTAAAATAGCTTATTTGGATATTCACCCTTATCTACTAATTGCTTAATCTGACGCACTACTGTAGGCTTATCTTCAGAATATGTTACTCCAAACCATGATGATGTAGTATCATACACTTTTACTGTCGATGTGCCATTAACTATCAATTCGTTTACCATCGATGGTATATAGAATTCTGCTTTAAGCTCATTTGCATTCTTTTTGAGAAACTCTACAAAAGTTTTCTCAGAATATTCAAAATAATCGGGAGTAAAGCCCCACATATTCATCGACACTAATGTGTCATCTTCTATCGAAACAACATCTTCATTATCAATGAATGATACACTGCCGTCGCGTCGCATAATGTGATGACGCTCGGTTACTGTTGATAGAAAGCCTTCTTTATCGGTATTACATACGCCTCGCGAAACTTCGCCACTTTCGGATAATGTATTTCCTACATGGAAACCTACCATACAGTATTCATTTTTTTTACCCGACATAGATTTTAGTGCATCAGCTAAGGTTTTGAAGCTATCACTACCATAAAAATCATCGGCATTGATTACAGCAAAAGGCTCATTAATTACATCTTTTCCCATCAATACCGCATGATTAGTACCCCATGGTTTCACTCTTTCGGGGTTAGGCATAATCCCTTTTGGTAAGTTATTAATGTCTTGGAAAACGACTTCTACCGGTATGTGATTTTTATACTTCGACAAGATTTTATCGCTAAATTCCTTTTCAAAGTCGTGTCGAATTACAAAAACAACCTTTCCAAAGCCACTTCTTATAGCATCAAAGATTGAGTAGTCCATAATAGTTTCACCAGAAGGTCCAATACTATCTAATTGTTTCAACCCCCCATAACGGCTTCCCATTCCTGCAGCAAGAACAAATAATGTTGGTTTCATTATCATTTTTATTTTTATATAATTTGGTGTTAAATCACTAGCATTTTTCAGGTACAAAGTTATAAAAAATATCAAATCAATTTTTATATCTACAATTAATTATTTTATAAACATTCAAAACATCATTATATAGCTCATACTCAGATATGTACATAATCTAATAGTTTCAATTAGAATAAAAATTAATAATAAAAACGATATTTATTGCTTTCATTTTTATATCTTTGATAATCTAAACTTGCTACATTTTATGAAAATATCAGAAATTATTAATAATCTGGGACAACCAGGCTTCTCTTTTGAAATTTTACCTCCATTAAAAGGTAAAAGCATAAATCAAATATATAATAATATTGATAGTCTTATTGAGTTTAATCCACTTTATATTAATATAACGACACACCGAAGTGAATTAGTGTATAAAAGTACTGATGATGGTCTATATCAACGAGTTTCTGAACGGAGCAGACCGGGTACAGTAGCAGTAGCTGCCGCTATTCAACAAAAATATGCAATTCCGGCAGTCCCACATATTATTTGTAGTGGTTTCTCTAAACTCGAAACCGAATATGCACTAATCGACCTCAATTTTTTAGGAATTGATAACCTGCTTATCCTTCGTGGCGACAAAGCAAAGCATGAGAATCGCTTTATTCCCAACGAAAACGGATATTCTCATGCCTCTGAATTAATAGACCAGATTAATAAATTTAATGATGGATATTTCTTCGACGATACTAAAATGGATATTAACAATGAGCAACTATTCTCGTACGGCGTAGCAGGCTACCCCGAAAAGCATGATGAAGCCCCCAATATGGACATCGACTTAATGTGGCTCAAACACAAAGTAGATAAAGGTTGTGATTATATAGTTACACAGATGTTTTTCGATAATAATAAATATTTCGATTTTGTGAAACGCTGCCGAAATATAGGTATTAACGTCCCTATCATTCCCGGATTAAAACCGGTTGTCAATACCAACCAGCTAACAATTCTACCTAAAGTATTTCACGTCGATTTCCCTCTCGACCTTGCCACAGAATTAGCTAAATGCAAAGACGATATAGCCGCCAAACAAGTAGGTGTAGAGTGGTGTACACAGCAAGCTAAAGAGCTAATCGCAGCAGGCATTCCCTCTATTCACTTCTATTCACTTATGGCAGTAGAAAGTGTAAAGAAAGTAGCATCAAATATTTATTAGTGAGGATATGAAATTCAACGATATAATAGGACACGAAAGTGTAAAGAATAAATTAAAAAGTCTTGTCGATAACAATAAAATTCCACACGCAATTCTCCTTTATGGTGAATCGGGTGTGGGCAAGCTCGCACTTGCTCGAGCAATGGCACAATATATCCATTGCTCAGCCAAGCAAAATAACGATGCTTGCGGAATTTGTCCTAATTGCATTCAACATCAATCATTAAATAATGCCGACACTTTCTTTGTATTTCCTGTGATAAAGAAGTCAAGCCCAACTTTGAATACATCTGACGATTATATCGGAAAATGGCGTGAGTTTCTTGTCAACAACGAATATGAGAGTTTTGAGAGATGGCTTAAATTACTGGAAAACGAAAATTCACAGCCACGAATATATGTAAACGAGAGCGAAAATATTATCCACAAAATGAGTATGTCATCATATTCATCGAAATATAAAATTATGATTATGTGGCTCCCAGAGAAAATGAATGAAGATTGTGCAAACAAACTTCTTAAAATCATAGAAGAGCCATATCCCGATTCTATTTTTATTCTCGTTAGCGACAACCCGAAAGAAATTCTTCCTACCATTTTTTCTCGTACACAACGAATACAGGTAAATCGCTTATCGACCGAAGATATCGCAAAATACATACAACAAAAATATAATCTCGACTATCAAGATGCTCTTGCAATTGCAGCATCTGCCGACGGGAGTATGGTTGCCGCTCAAGAAGCCCTAATGCTTGATAGTGAGACTAAAGCCTTTTTTAACAACTTCGTCGGACTAATGCGTATGGCTTATCTTCGCGATATTAAAGGCCTTAAGACATGGTCGGAAGACATAAACAACTTCAAACGTGAAAAAGCACAGCGTTTCCTACAATATTGTTGCCGAATGCTTCGCGAAAACTATATTTATAATCTTGGAAATCATTCATTAAACTATCTATCTCAAGATGAAGAAAATTTCAGCAAAAAATTTTCTCCTTTTATAAACGAGCGAAACGTTGAAGATATGTATTGTGAGCTAAACCTTGCAGAAACCGATATCCAACGCAATGCCAACGCTAAAATTGTATTATTCGATTTAGCCCTCAAAATCACAAAACTTATTCGCAAATAACACATAGAAATGGAACCATTCTTAAAGCTATTAGCAAAGCAATATCTTAAAAATGAAAAAGATGATATCTATAATTTTTGTTTCATCTTTCCCAATCGACGTAGTGGATTGTTCTTTAAGAAGCATCTTGAAGAGACAAACGATGACGCATTTATATCGCCTCAGATCACTACTATAAGCGATTTCGTATCAGATATTAGCGAAACAATAGAAACTAATAGAATTGAATTGCTCCTTGCTTTATATGAGCAATACGAAATACTTGCTAAAGATGCTGACGGCGAAATTGCATCTTTCGACCAATTCATTTTCTGGGGCGATATGCTCCTTAATGATTTCAACGATATTGATAAATATCTTGCCAATGCACACGACCTATTCAGCAACATTAAAGAAATTAAAGAAATAAATTCTACTTATCTCACTCAAGAGCAAATCGAAGTATTAAATGAATTTTTCGGCGCACAGATTTCTAAAGATTACGGCATCGATACTTTCTGGACACATATTAATAATAATAAAGACTTATCCGATAATGTGAAAAGTTTTGTGCGTCTTTGGGAGATATTATACCCTCTATATTCTTCGTTCTCTAGTCATCTTGAATCGCAAGGTAAAGCATATTCAGGTATGATATACCGCAAAGCTATTGACAAATTAAAAGGCCTTAAAGCCGAAGAGCTAGAGTATCGACGATATATCTTCGTCGGTTTTAATATTCTATCTACTTCGGAATACAAAATATTTAAAATTCTTCAAGACAAAGGTATTGCCGATTTCTATTGGGATTACAATAATCCCTTTTTAAAAGACAAATACAATAAGGGTGGTAAGTTTATTAAAGAATATGCTCGAATATTTAAGTCTAAATATACACTTGAACCAGATATTACGACTTACCCTAAAATGGAAATTATTTCTATCCCTTCAAATGTTGGGCAAGTAAAATACATATCGACAATATTAAAAAAGTTAATCGAAAAGAACCTTACAAATATAGATAATGCAATAAATACAGCTATCGTTCTTCCCGATGAAAGCCTTTTTATCCCTGTGCTTTCCTCTATACCCGAAGAGTTCAAAAATGTAAATATTACAATGGGCTACCCTGTTAAATACACTTCAATAGCCACACTAATATCTACTCTTTCAATACTACATAATCGCGCAAGAAAAGAAAAAGATGAATGGGTGTTTTTCCACGAAGACGTGAAAAATATTCTTGCTCACCCTTACATAAAAGCTATTGAATCGACTATTATTACCGACTTTATTAAAAGCATTCAACGCCGCAAACTATTTACAATTAAAGCAACTGAAATAAGAGAGATTTGCCCGCTTTTTAATGACATTTTCCGCCCACTGCCCGAGCTTAACAACAAAAAAGATGTTATTGAATATCTAAATATAGTTGTCGCTATTGTCGAAAAATATATGAATCTAAATATTGACGACAATAAAATTGAACTTGGATTTATTACTAAATATAAATCTTTGATTTCTCAACTTATTGACAACCTCGATAATTACAATATCGAGCTGCACGGAAAGACTTTCTTCTTCTTGATTGAACGTATCTTAAATTCATCTACAATAACATTTGAAGGCGAACCGCTATCTGGACTTCAAATTATGGGAGTCCTCGAAACTAGATGCTTAGATTTTGATAATATCATTGTATTATCTATGAACGAACGCATTTTCCCTCGAAAGCATTTCTCTAAATCTTTTATCCCTAATAATCTTCGTCAATTCTTTGGACTTGCCACCACCGAGCATCAAGAATGTATATATACTTATTATTTCTACCGTATGCTTTCTCGTTGCTCTTCGGCTCACCTTTTATACGACTCTCGAACCAAAGGAATAAGCTCGGGTGAAGCATCTAGATATTTACAACAAATTAAATTCCTTTACACCAACAAAATTCCTGACCTAAAATTAAGCACCGGAGCATTCACCCTTATTCCTTCTGACGAAATCGTTCTTGATATTCGCAAAACACCTGAAATAATGGAGAAGCTAAACAAATTTAGGACAAAAGACTCTGGCAAATTCCTTTCGGCAAGCTCTATAAATAGCTATATCGACTGCCCTATCAAATTCTATCTCCAAAAAATTGAAGGACTATATGTAGAAGATGAAATGAACGATTTTATTGATAGCGCTACATTTGGAACTATAATTCACGATGTGATGAAAGAAATATACGTGAATTTGCAAGATTCATCTAATAATAGACATACTATTATTGACAGCAAACTTTTAAACGCTATCAAAAAATCAACTGTTATAGATAAATACATAACTATAAAAATCAACGAGCACTATCTAAAAAAAGGAAAGGACAACTCTACCGAAGTCGACGGCGAAGCTCTACTTATTGCCGACATCATAAAATACTATATCGAAGCAATACTCGATTACGATGCCACAAAAGTCGCTCCTTTTGAATTAGTTCAAGCTGAAGAGAAAGAAAGTGGCTACTGGGATTTAGGCGATGGAATAGGCATTAATTTCGTGCAATTTATCGACCGAATAGACCGCAGACTTTATAATGATGGCTCAGCCCTATTACGTATCGTAGATTATAAAACCGGGAATGATGAAGTCTCGGTAAAAAATATTGATAACCTATTCATTCCCAGAAAAGATGGAAAACGCTGTAAAGGAATACTACAACTATTCGCTTACTGCAATTACTATTCTTATTATCACGGCTGCACCGAAAATATTCAACCCGTGCTATATAAAATTAAAGAAATCAAAAAGAATATAGAATTTTTTGTCAAAGAAGATAAAGCTAATATTACTGACTATCAAGAATATAATAATGCTTTTAGGTCGGGATTTAAACAAGTTATATCCGAAATTTTTGATCCAAAAGTAAACTTTAAACAAGCTGAAGACTCTATCGCTTGTAAATATTGCGATATGAAGATTATTTGCCGACGATAAATTTGGTATAGCAATAAATAATTCGTAACTTTGCACCGCTTTTTAAGACAATCCGTGTGATGGAAAATTAGGGAGCAAAAAGACTTAATTTTGAGTAACACAAAACTTTTTACAAATGAAAACTTATCAATTAAACGCTGAGCCAAGAACAGACCTTGGAAAGAAAGCAGCAAAATCACTTCGTGGTGAAGCAAAAGTACCTGTAGTATTAAACGGTGGAGAAATCGTAGCTCTTCCATATACAGGCAAACTTAATGCCGGTCAAAAATTAGTTCAATTAGGTACTGAAAACAGAGCTATTATCACAACCGATCTTACGGTAAATGCAGATGATGTTCGTAAACTAATCTATACCCCCGACATCTTTGCTATCGAATTAGCATATAATGGAACTACCTCTAAGGCAATCTTAAAGGGTCTTCAATTCCACCCAGTAAGCGACAAGCTTATTCATATCGATCTTCTTGAAGTTAACGAGACTAAACCAGTAATTGTTGAAGTTCCTGTTAAGCTAGAAGGACACGCAGCTGGTGTTAAAGCCGGTGGTAAGCTAACACTTTCTATGAAGAAAATCAAAGTTAAAGCTATATATTCAGCTATTCCAGAACGTGTAGTTATTAATGTTGATGATCTAGAGCTTGGTAAGACTCTTCAAATCGGAGATTTACACTTTGAAGGACTTGAATTAGTAAACGCTAAGAATGCCGTAGTTTGTGCAGTTCAATTAACTCGTGCAGCTCGTGGTGCTCAAGCAAAAGCTTAATGAATTAATCGTATTTTAATGAAATACCTCATAGTGGGGCTTGGGAATATTGGTAACGAATACCAAGACACCCGCCACAATATTGGATTTAAAGTATTGGATGCCTTTGCTAAGGCATCCAATGCTGTTTTTACTACTCAACGTTATGGTGATGTAGCTACTACTCGCGTAAAAAATAAAGTTCTAACTTTATTAAAGCCTTCAACTTTTATGAATCTAAGCGGTGAAGCTGTAGATTATTGGATGAAAAAAGAGAAAATTCCAATAGAAAATATTCTCATAATTGTTGACGACCTTGCTTTGCCTTTTGGAGCTATTAGAATAAAAGGTAAAGGAAGCGACGCAGGACATAATGGATTAAAAAACATTGCGCTCCTTCTCAAAACCGAAAGCTACGCTCGTTTAAGATTTGGCATAGGAAACGATTTCCCTCGCGGAATGCAAATTGAATATGTTCTAGGACACTTTACCCCCGAGCAAAATGAGACGATGCAGCAACGCCTTGATATTGCATGCGACGCAATTAAAACATTCTGCCTGTCGGGGTTAAATTTCACAATGAATAATTATAATAATAAATAATCACTATTTATATATTATGGCTAAAGAAGAAGTTAGAATAGACAAATGGATGTGGGCTACTCGCATTTTTAAAACTCGCACCATAGCAACTGATGCTTGCAAGAAAAATCGAATTATGATTAATGGAGTGAACGTAAAACCTTCTCGTCCTCTTAAAGTTGGCGAAATAATTGATGTTCGCAAGCCTCCTATTACCTATCGCTTTGAAGTGCTAGCCTTAATTGAAAATAGAATAGGTGCAAAGCTTGTCCCCAACTATCTAAAAAACATAACCCCAAAGAGCCAATACGACCTATTAGAGATGGCTAAAATTAATGGGTTCATAGATCGACAAAAAGGACTAGGCCGACCTACAAAGAAAGAAGGTAGAGCTTTAGCCGATTTCACCGAGTCGGCATACGATGATGACGATTTCGATTTTGATTTCGATTTTGAAGGCAATGATTAATCAACAATTATTTAGCAAAACAACCATAAAAGGTTAATTATGGTTAATAGTATCAATTTTCTTGCTAAATAATTATGCTGTATAACATAAATCACTTACATTTGTACTGTGTTTTTCATGGTATTAGATTTAAGGTTAATTAAGGTTGGTTGTCGTGAGACAACCATTTCTTTTTTCTACCCTATCCATCTCAATTTTCTATGAATTATCTAAAAATAAGTGTTTGTAATTTATATAATTATTGGTTATCTTTGCACTAGTGAAATACTTATACACAATAATATCGCTATTCTTTTCTATCGCAATAATCACAAGTTCGATAGTACAATATCATCATCACAATGATAATGGTGAAATGTGTATGTATTTAATCAATAGTAATGATTATTCAGCCGAACCTATTGAACAAGAATTATTCCACACATCATGCTCCTGCCATCACTCTCATAGTGCCAAAGATGCAAATCATGAAGACGAGAGCCGGTGTAGCGCAAAATTAAGCCAAGTAAATTCGCCTAAAAAGACCCCTTTAAAGGCATTTATATCATCATATATTATAGCCTCAATACTTATTCTTAATGAAGCAATTGATGATAATGACCGACATAATCAATCAGAATATAAATTTACCCCCCTAATAAAGCCCGGATATGCGTGGCTCGGACTATTAAGGGCACCTCCTATTTCATAGTTTATTTTAAAGAAATCTAGTTGAATAGACATTATAATTAATTATTATAACGTGCTATTCTCTCATAATCATCTTTTTAAATTTAAAAAAACTATGAATTATAGATATATATTATTCCTATCAGCTTGTGCATTACTATCAAGCTGTGATGGCGAAAAACATGTACACTCGGCAGAATGCAGCCATAGTGAAGAGACTCACAATACCGAGCAACCCGGACATGAAGATAAACATTCTGACGAAGAACATAGCGAAATTGTATTCAGCCCCGAAAAAGCTAAAAAGTACGGAGTAACAACCGAGAAAATAGTTCCAACTGTTTTTAATAATATAATTAAAGTATCGGGCGATATTATTTCTGCTCAAGGCGATTCATACGTCGTAACAGCACCTACTTCTGGCAATATAAAATACAACAAAAATATCGCTCTTGGCATGGCAGTAAAGAGTGGAGCATCAATTTGCGCCATTTCGGGTGAGAAAATTACAGGCGGAGACCAAAACGAAATAGCTAGAGTAACTTATAATGCAACTAAGCGAGAATTAGAACGCCTTACACCTCTATACAAAGATAAAATAGTAACAGAACGAGAATACAACATTGCTCGCGAAGCATTTGAAAAAGCAGAACTAGCTTTTCGACCATCTACCGGAGGCAGAAATGTTGCCAGCTCAGCAATTAGTGGAACTATTACCGAACTATTATTAAAAGACGGCGAATATGTCGAAGCCGGCGCACCAATTGCCACAGTAAGCAAGAACGCACGTCTAACACTTCGTGCCGACTTACCCGAACGCTACTATTCCGAATTAGCTAATATTAATACAGCTAATATAAAGACTTCATATATGGATATTGCCATTCCACTAAGTGAGCTGAATGGCAAGCGATTATCATCAATGCAACCTATTTCAAATAATGGTTACATACCATTATATTTCGAGTTTAATAACAACAATAAATTTATCGCAGGGACATATACTGAGGTATATTTAGTTGGTGCTCCAAAGCAAAATGTGATAATTGTTCCTCTACAAGCAGTACTTGAGAGTGAAGGCAAATATCAAGTATATATTCGTCTTGACGAAGAATGCTATGAAGAACGTGATGTAATTCTAGGCAGCTCCGACGGCAAAAATTTTGAAATAAAATCGGGAATTAAATCAGGCGAAGAAATAGTTGTTAATGGTGCCAGCTATATAAAATTAGCATCTAAATCAGAAGCTATACCGTCAGGGTGTTCTCATAACCATTAATCACAACAGCTATGCTAAATAAAATTATAGGATTCTCATTGAAGAATCGTATCCTAGTACTATTCATTACCGGGATAATATTTATCATCGGCACCATTATCACCATAAACTCGGAAGTTGACGTTTTCCCCGATTTAAATGCGCCCACTGTCGTTGTAATGACTGAAGCTCCAGGATATGCCCCCGAAGAAATCGAGAAATCGGTAGTATTTCCGATCGAAACTGCCGTAAATGGGGCTACCGGAGTAAGACGTGTGCGCTCATCAATCTCTCAAGGCTTTTCTGTTGTATGGGTAGAATTTGATTGGGGGACAGATATCTATAAAGCCCGTCAGATAGTATCCGAAAAATTATCAACAATTGCCGATGCAATGCCTCAAGGGGTAGCGACCCCCACTCTCGGTCCACAATCGTCAATTCTTGGCGAGATGTATATTATCGGGCTTACTGCCGATTCTATTCCGCTTATGGATATACGAACATTTGCCGACAAGACATTACGCCCTCGCTTGCTCTCAGTTGGTGGTGTGTCGCAAGTTACAGTAATGGGTGGCGACGTAAAAGAATACCAGATACAGATAGATCCGGCAAAGATGAAGCACTATAATGTTACTATCAGTGATGTTCTTAATGCCTCATCAAATATTAACAACAATGTAGGCGGTGGCTCTTTATATGAGTTTGGTAACGAATATATAATTAAAGGCGATATAAGCACAGACGACGTAGAGGCAATAGGTCTGGGAGTAATTAAACGAACAGAAAGTGGAATAGTTCTTATTCAAGATGTAGCCACGGTTACAATTGGTGGTAAAGTGCCTAAGATAGGTATAGCCTCCGAGAAATGCAAACCGGCAGTACTTCTCACCATCACCAAACAGCCTAACGTTGACACAAATAAGCTTACCGAAGCAATCGACAATGAAATGGAAAAAGTCTCGAAGACTTTACCTAAAGGGATAAATGTATCAACAGATATTTTTCGTCAAGCAGATTTTATTAACAGCTCAATCTCAAATATTCAAAAAGCCTTATTGGAAGGGGCAATATTCGTTATAGTTGTTCTCTTCTTCTTCTTAATGAATATACGTACAACCATGATATCCTTAATAGCTCTGCCTCTATCTATTATTATATCTATTGTCGCACTTCACTTTATGGGATATACGCTTAATACTATGAGCTTGGGAGGAATTGCAATTGCAATCGGTTCTCTTGTCGACGATGCAATTGTCGATGTAGAAAATGTGTATAAAAGGCTTAGATATAACAAAAGCCTGCCTGCTGAAGAACGAAAATCAATACTCGATGTAGTGTATCACGCTTCGGCAGAAGTGAGAATGCCTATATTCAACTCATCACTCATTATTGTAGCAAGCTTCCTTCCCCTGTTCTTTTTAAGTGGTATAGAAGGTCGACTATTGATACCTCTTGGTATATCATTTATTGTCGCACTTTTTGCATCAACAATAGTGGCTCTTACTCTTACTCCGGTACTATGCAGCTACCTGTTGGGCGCAAAGAAAGACAACGAAAAGAATAAAGATTCATGGATTACGTCTCACCTGAAAGCAAATTATGAGAAAGGATTGAATTGGAGTCTAAACCACAAACGATTTGTATTATCGGGAATAACGCTATTATTTATAGGCGCAATAATCGGGCTGTCATCGCTAGGACGCAGCTTCTTGCCTTCGTTTAACGAAGGATCATTTACGATTAATGTCAGCACACTCCCCGGAGTTTCGCTTGCCGTATCCGACGAGATTGGGCGCAAAGCTGAGGAAGTAATTATGTCGATTCCGGAAATTAAAACAGTTGCAAGGAAAACAGGCCGAGCCGAATTAGACGAACACTCTCGTGGTGTCAATGCGTCAGAATTTGAAGCGCCCTATGTTATAAAAGATCGCTCACGAAACGAAATCTTAGACGAATTGCGACATAAACTTTCGGATATTCCCGGCACCAATATTGAAATTGGGCAACCAATATCTCATAGAATTGACGCAATGCTATCGGGGACAAAAGCACAGATTGCCATTAAATTATTTGGAGATGATTTAAATCAATTATACAAGACCGGCAGTGAGATTAAGACACTGGTAAGTTCAATACCTGATATAGTCGACGTTAATATAGAGCAACAAATATCACGTCCGGAATTAATAATTAAGCCTCGACGAGAATTGTTGGCACGTTATGGTATCACATTAGGAGAGTTTAATCAATATATCGATGTCGTTCTTGCCGGGCGACGCGTTTCGCAAGTATACGAAAACGGTTATCCTTTCGATTTAACAGTAATATCGGACGAGAATTCAAAAGATGGAATTGAAAAAATTAAAAATCTTATGATTGACAGCAACATAGGTAAGATTCCACTAGAATATATAGCCGAAGTAATTAGCTCTGAAGGACCTAATTCTATTAGTAGAGAAAATGTGAGCCGTCGAATTATCGTATCGGCTAATGTTTCTAACTCAGATTTAAGAGGTGCTGTCGAAAAAATTCAAAATGAGATAGAACAAAACATCAAATTGCCAAAAGATTATCACATATCCTACGGCGGTCAGTTTGAAAGCGAAGCACAAGCATCTCGAACTCTTGCTATCACTTCTTGCTTAGCTCTATTAATAGTATTTCTATTGCTGTATCACGAATTTAAAGACATAAAAGAATCGTTGATTATTCTTATCAATCTTCCACTAGCAATGATAGGCGGTGTATTCATTCTTTTATTCACCGGTGGAGAATTAAATATTCCTGCTATTATCGGATTCATTTCATTATTAGGTATCACTACTCGAAATGGGATGCTGCTAATATCCCGCTATATGCACCTAAAAGAAGAAGGACATTCACTAATAGATAGAATTAAAATTGGCTCTATCGATCGTCTTAATCCGATAATAATGACAGCATTAACATCGGCATTAGCTATGATTCCTCTTGCAGTGAACGGCAGTGCGCCCGGAAACGAGATTCAGAGCCCGATGGCAACTGTAATACTTGGTGGTCTTATCACATCGACAGTATTAAACATTTTTGTGGTGCCAATACTTTATTATCTTATTAATATAAAAAAAGAAGTAAAATGAAACTCAAAACTCTAGCTCTATTCCTCTTTTCTGCCCTGCCTATTTTATGTATGGCTAATGGAATAGACGATATAATACATAATATCAGCTCAAACAACCTTGAGTTGAAGGCATCGCAAGAAGAAACTAAAGCTCAAGAACTTGAAATCAAATCGACTAATAATCTTGCTAATCCTGAATTTGATTTTGAATATCTGTTTGGACAAAACGGATTAGGGGATAAATGGGGATTTGGCGTATCTCAATCGTTTGAATGGCCGGGCATATATTCAGCTAGGTCAAAAGCCAATAAGTCGCAAATAACTGCATTAGGCTACTTATTAGTACAACGAAAACTTGAGATTTCGCTTGAGATAAAAGGAATTTGCATCGACATTATCAATATAAACAAACTAATATCACTAAATAAAGAGCTTTACAATAATATACTCGAAATCAAAAAAGGATATGATAAAGGTTTTAAAAATGGCGATATTTCAATTCTTGACATTAATAAGTTAAAGCTGGAATGTATATCTATTTCTCAGGAATTAAAAGATTTAGATCGTCGTCGTAATGTGCTTTTTGAAAGTCTAAAAGCTCTTAATGGGAATATTGATATAGATGAGCCGTTGCTTAACAGTCTTAACAACTACCCAAGCTACTCACTTCTGCCTTTGCAAGAATATCTAAATAAAATTGACACATTCGACCCGCAACAAAGCTATCAGCGAAGTGCTAATGAGATTGCAAACAATCAATTCAAAGTGTCAAAAATGCAATGGTTTCCATCGATTTCAATAGGTTATAAATACTCAAATGAGCTTGGCGAAAAATTTAATGGCATCACCGCCGGTATTTCAATTCCTATTTTTGCAAATCGCAACAAAGTATCGAGTGCCAAGGCAAGAATGATAGCAAATGAATATGCCTCAAAGAATATTATTGTAAACAAGCACTCTGATGCCTATTCAAATTATTCTCAATTGCAATCGCTTAAAGAACAAATCGACGAATATAGTGTCGTTCTTAACGATGATTCAAACATCGCAGTTCTGAATAAAGCTTTAGCAGGAGGACAAATCAGCCTGCTTAATTATCTTACCGAAGTACAATATTTCATTAATGCAAACAAGCAATTAATCGAGCTGGAATATCAATATAATAAGACACTAAGCTCCCTTGATCGATATAGCCTTCTTACAGATTGATACACTGTATATATAACAAAAAATGGTCGACAGTTGGAATTATACTGTCGACCATTTTTATTTATTCTTAAATAATCTATCTATTCATATATATCTTCTAGCGGCTCTTGCTCTTCATAATAAACGCTGTCGTTATCGATAGGATCTACGTTTATTTTCTGATTTCTTGCAGCAATTTTTATTATAGTCTCCAATATATTATTTCCTTTCGGAGTTGTTAGTACAAATTTCGCTACACCACCTTCTACCGATTCGGCTTTAACAGAAGTATAACCGGTTATGTTTTCGCCTATTTCTTTCGTAATCATTTCAGTTAATTGCGAGTTTGACGATGTTATACCCATATAAAGACCACCGTTTGACTTGTTAAATATCTCGCTAATCGTTTTATCCGAAGCAGCATTCTGTGCAGGCAATTCCTTAAAAGTCTTCAATACAAAATAGCCATCTTCTAAGCCATATTCAATGTATGTACCAAATTGATTAATCACATATTTATTACCTTCTTTTGTGGCTTTTGCTCCACTCATCGACATAAAATCATTAATCAATGCATTAATCTTTTCTGCATCTTTAGATTGTATTGCAAGCACCATCTTAATATCTTTATAATTTTCGGGATAACTCATTCCAAACGATACAGTTCCGTCAATTGTTGCCAAAGCCGACAATATAGATTTATCAAGTCCTATACTAGATAGTTGCGCATAAGTTAATAGAGCTTGAATCTGTGGCAATTTTGAAAGCTCCTCGCCATCTATCGCTGCAACATATACCGTAAACACATCGGCAGGCATAAATTTTAAAAAATCCGTATTATCTACTTTCTTTACAACCTTATCCATTAGTTTATAATACTCGCTTTCTTTATTCCAATCTACATTACATTTCAATTCCATATTATCTTTATTGAAATCTAATGTTATCACTTGTGATTTAATCGCACCTTTCATCATCGATAGTGCCATTGCCGAACTCATATCTCCGCGAGTAATATCGGTCAACTCTTTGATAAGTTTATCGTAATTCAAATAAACGACAACATCATTATCTTTATCAAGCGAAGACACTATATCTTTATTTTCAGCTATTGATTTAGATGTGCCATTAAACATCTCAGAAATAGCTTTTAGCTGATTTTCTTTAGTCGTTTTATTTTTAAACGATACTACAATCAATAGATTATCATTGAATGCAATTATTTCGTCGCCTGTCTGCGTATATGAAAATCCTTTATCTTCTTTTACTACCAACTTTTTATCACTGTTTTCTAGTGATGATTTCAACTTGTCAGCATCTGTAATTTCACAAACAAGCCCAAATCCAATCGACTCAGATAAGCCAAAAAAGAAAGCTCGCTTCTCTAAGTTCAAACCAATCTCACCTAGCTTTGGTAGATCTTTCGACCCAATTAAAGAATCTAAAGCCGCCGAAAAGACTACGTTATTACCTTCAAGTTTGCACCCCGACTTTTCTACAATCGACTTAGTGTCAATGCTACCAATAAATGAGGCATCTTGAGGTATCATTTTTAGCATTTCTTCATTAGATGAAGAGCAAGATGATACCACAAGGAGAATTAAAGAAATTCCTAAATAATAGATTTTTTTCATAACGATTATATTTTAAAATATCTTTCAAATATATAAATGAATATTTAAATTTCCAAAATATTAATCCTTATTTGTAAATTGTGGGCGCTAATTGAATAATTTCAAACTACATTCTTTTATATATTCTTCTTTTATAATATATCGGGCAATTCTTTATTGACCCGACTATTTGTTTTTAAATACTTATATTTGTTATCTTTGTAATACTAAAAAAATATTATATGTCATTTATATATCATTTACCCAGCTTAGCCGAAGATCCGGGAACTAAATCGGTCCCGTGGATTGCCGAGTTTTCCTTGATATCTCACGAATTAAGAATGCCTGCCGAATGGGAGCCTCAATCTGCAATTCTTATGGCTTTCCCACATAGCGACACCGATTGGAACTATATGCTTAATGAGGTAAGAGAATGCTATCTCAACATTGCTAAAGAAATTATCAAAGAAGAGTTTCTTATCATTGTTGCACCCGATATACTAGATGCTAAATCTTTTTTTAAACACATCGACAATGGTAAAATTAAATATTATCAGATACCTACAAATGACACATGGGCTAGAGATTTCGGAGGGATAAGCATTGTCGATGGTAATAAATGGTCGATAATCGACTTCAAATTTAATGGTTGGGGACTTAAATTTGCGTCCGACAAAGACAACCTCATCACTTCTAGATTATACGATAAAGGCATATTTAGGGCTGAATATAAGAATCTTTTGAGCTTTGTTCTCGAAGGTGGTTCGATTGAAAGCGATGGCAAAGGCTCTATTCTCACTACTTCGGAATGCTTACTATCAAAGAATAGAAACGGAGCTTTCTCTAAAAGTGATATTGAAGAGTATCTAAAATTTGCACTAGGAGCTAAACGAATTTTATGGCTCAATCATGGCTTCCTCGCCGGCGACGACACCGACAGCCATATTGATACATTAGCACGATTCATTGCCGACGACACAATAGCATATACTAAATGTTATGATGTAAGCGACGAGCATTTCGCCGAACTTAACCTGATGGAAGAGGAAATTAAAAATCTTCGCACTGCTAACGGGAACCTATACAAATTAGTCGCTCTACCTCTCCCCGACGCCATTCATGACGAAGACGGAAACAGGCTACCGGCGACATACGCTAACTTCCTAATGATGAATAATCAAATACTAGTTCCTATATATGGGCAAAAAAATAACGATAAACTTGCATTAGATCGATTGCAAGAAGCCCTACCCGATTATAAAATTGTGGGAATCGATTGTAATGCCTTAATTAAACAGCATGGCTCGTTACATTGCATCACAATGCAATTTCCAAGGGAGATAACTAATGAGCTATAAAAACAAAAACTATAATAATGGACAAAATAATAAAAGTTGGAATAATTCAACAAGCAAACAATACTAATATCGAAGATAATAGAAACCGACTAATAGCAAAGATTAAAAAGCTGAGTAGTGATGGTGCTCAATTAGTTGTACTACAAGAGCTACACGACTCTTTATATTTTTGCCAGACAGAAGACACTAATATGTTCGACCTCGCCTCGCCTATTCCCGGTATTCCTTGCGAGATATACGGCAATATAGCTAAAGAATGTGGAATCGTACTTGTTACTTCTCAATTCGAAAAACGCTCGGCAGGATTATATCATAATACAGCTGTTGTATTTGATAAAGACGGCTCTATCGCAGGTAAATATCGTAAGATGCACATTCCCGACGACCCTGCCTACTATGAGAAATTTTATTTCACTCCCGGCGACTTAGGTTTTGAGCCTATTAATACTTCTATCGGTCGGCTTGGTGTTCTTGTGTGTTGGGATCAATGGTATCCCGAAGCAGCACGATTAATGGCACTCAAAGGGGCAGAAATACTAATATACCCTACTGCCATAGGCTGGGAAAGCACTGATACCATCGAGGAAAAACAACGCCAACAGAATGCTTGGATTATTTCGCAACGCGCACACGCTGTGGCTAATGGAATTCCTGTAATATCTGTTAATCGTATTGGACACGAATCAGACCCGTCGAATAGCACTAATGGCATTCAGTTTTGGGGAAATAGTTTCGTTGCCGGAGCTCAAGGCGAAATTTTATATCAATCGTCTAGCGACAACGAAGATACAGCAGTTGTCGATGTCGACCTTGCACGTTCAGAATTAGTAAGACGATGGTGGCCATTTCTTCGCGACAGAAGGATTGACAAATATAAAGATATCACAAAACGATTTATAGATTAATAATTATCAATATATAAAAACAGAAATGGCTCGAAAAATCTTATTTCGAGCCATTTCTGTTTTTATATACTTTTTCGTTAGAAACTAAAGTGCATCTGTATTCTGAACCCACTTAAATCCACTCCGGGCGCTTCTCTATATGTAAGTCGCCACACATAGTCTACACGTAGGAATGTAAATATATTATCAATACCAATACCAAATTCCATATATGGAATTTTATCCATTGGCTTGCATCTCACACCGGTAGGGAAACGGAATAGATCATTATTAAATTCCGGATTATTTGATTCTTTCAGCGAGCCATAAAGACCTCTAAATGATACAACCTCTCTTAATTTCAAGTATTTTATCAACGGTATTCGATTAAATAATGCTCCGTTTGCCCAATATGTTAAATCCCACGACAGATATTGGTCGTTAGCAAATTCCATAGCATTCATTAGCGAATACGACTGTGGCTGAATAGTATATGATAAGTTCGCATTTGGTAACAACAAGTTTGGATAAGATACCTCACTCCATAATTTAGCGGCACTCACTCTGATGTCGGTGTAGCCAAATGCAGATAACCAGAAACGTTTCTGTACACTAATTTCAGTCTTATTAATTGTATATTTCGTTCCTAAAAATCCTTTAGGAGCAAACGTATGCTTCAAAGTAAACACTGGAGCATCAAAATTAATAGGATAACGGTTCGTTTTTGATTGATAGAATTTTTCGCCCGGTGCATATCTTAACGTTAAATCAAAAGATGCTTCAGTAAAATCTTTATACACGTTTCCATATCCATCTTCAAATGGAATTATTGATGTAGCTTCTTGAATATCGTGGCTAAAACCAGCCGTTAATGAGAATCCACCCTTACGCTCCATTTTATACTCAAGGCGTGTAAGGCGCTGATAGGTCATCTTATTATCTATCTTGCGCTTCAATACCAAGAATAAATTATCCATGTTGGTAAATAGATATTGTTGTCCTAATTTATCAACATCATATTTATGCGATAGCTTAATAGAATGTATTGGGAATTCACGTGAATGATATTTCTTATCATTAAATGAATATTCAAGCTCGCCCTGATATTTCAACTTCTTATCCTCAAATCCATAAGCCACATATCCGCGCGCAAATAGACGATTATTTAAATTGGCTGTGGTTATACCTCCAACTCTCACTCTGAATCCTTCAAGCGAATTACCATTAAGAGTGGTATTCATAGGTCCAAAATCAAATTTACTATCATCACCATTTGTTGGTATATAGCCCGTAACTAAAGCTAATATTACCTTTTCCGACCAATAGAATACCGGAACTTCTCGCAAACGTGTTAATAATTTGCCCATCGCATTTTCCGACTTCTTTATTGGTGTCTGCCTGTTTTCCTTCCAGAATTCATCGGGCTGAATAGATGCATCTTCGGCGACAATTTCCTTCCCTTCCTTATTAAATATTTCCTCATCTTGAGGCTGTAGAAAGTCATGATTTTTATACAGCGTTACTCGCCTGGCGTAAAGCCCTTGTGTAGATGGCAATATCTGAAATTCTACTGTCATATCATCTTTTGTCTTCAGACGACTTCCGTCGGGAGCTTTCTCAAAATCTTGAACTATAAAGATATTCTGTACATAATTAAGATTTATCGATTTTGGAACATTAAGCTTTACTCGCTTTATAAACATTGTAGTGTCGCCAAGTGGAACATAAATTCTACCTAAAAATCCAAACGATTCGGGAGTGTGTGGCGAGAAACTTAGCTCTATACACTTCACCCCTTCAACATTAATGGTATCGGTAAGATAATATTTATAGTAGTTAGTTCCTATATTTGACAATGGACTTACAAATCTATTTAGCAACAACGTTATATCATTTCCAAATATATCTATTTCCCTAAACACCTCTTCAACAAAGCGTTGTACACTTTCCTCATCAAATATTTCATCTATTCCTGCACTTGTTATTCCCTTTACATATTCTTTCTCCGATGCCGGACTTTTACGATAATGGAATTTAGAAATCTTCTCTTTAAACGACACATTCAATATTGGTTTACCCGACACTTCGGAGGTATCCATATATTCAAAAATAAATTTGAATTTCTTGAATAGCCATTTTTTCTTTTGCTCTTCTGAAAAATCATTAAGAGCAAAATTCATTTTTTCATACTTATCAAAATTGTAATATTCATGGTTTTTAGGATCGTACATTCGTTTCCTATCCATCAATTTCTGTACGAAATCTACTGCCGGATTATTCTTCTTTGAATATTTCTCTTTTTTAGGCTTCACTACTAATTCCTTTAAAGCCACGCCGGTAGGCACCATATCGATTACAACATTATTATCCTTGCCTTTATTCACAAAGACAACTTTCTCGTTATAGCCTATTGTCGAGAGGTTTAAACTAATAAAATTTGCAGTAGTCGATATTGCAAAATTACCATTTTCATCGGTTAAAGCACCTTTATCCGAGCCTTTTAAGAATATTGCTACAAAAGGTAAGCCCTCTCTTGTCAGAGAGTCTCTTACCACGCCTTTAATATTCGTGCGTATTGGTGAACGCTGCTGTGCCTCAGCTACGACTCCATTAAATAATAGAGATAATGCACAGAAGGCGAACAAAATAAATCTTTTCGTCATCTAAAAAATTAATTCGTAGTTGTTAATGACTAATAATAGAATTAACTTTGCAAATGTACTAAAATATAATGAATCAAATTATCCATTTGCTCCATTTTTATGGTTAGTTGTACTGCTATTTTATTTTATTATTCTTTTTTCCACTATTTATGGCTACAGAAATCGAACACAAATATCTTGTAATTAATGATGAGTATAAAAAACTCGCTTCTGATTCTCATCATATTAAGCAAGCATATATTTCTCGTAATAAAGAACGCACTGTGAGAGTAAGAATTCTCGACAACAGTGGTTTCATTACAATTAAAGGTAAAAATATTGGCGACACAAGAAGTGAATATGAATATCAAATTCCTAAGGTTGATGCCGAAGAATTAATTGCAAATCTCTGCGAGCCATTCGTCCTTGAAAAGATAAGATATATTGTTAGCTACATGGGAAACACATGGGAAGTCGACGAATTTAAAGGAGAACTGGAAGGCTTAATTATTGCCGAAATAGAAATCCCATACTCTGAATACGAATATGGGAAGCCTGATTTTATCGGGGAAAACGTTACTGATGATCCCCGTTATTACAATTCCAATCTATCTAAAAAATAGATTCTTACTAATGCCTTAAATCTAATGCCACAACATTCTCAACATGATGCGTATGGGGGAACATATCTACTGGCTGTATCTCTATCACTTTATAACAAACATCGAGCATTGCTAAATCTCGAGCTTGGGTAGCCGGATTACAACTTACATAGACTATCCGCTTAGGCTTTGCCTCTAATATTACTTTCACCACATCTTCGTGCATACCTGCTCGCGGAGGATCAACAATCATCACATCGGGAGCGCCATGTTGCTGTATAAATTCTTTTGTCAATACATCTTTCATATCACCGGCATAGAATAATGTATTATCAATATGATTTACTTTTGAATTCAATTTTGCATCTTCTATCGCTTCGGGTACATATTCTATTCCTATTACCTGCTTGCATTGTCGCGCTACAAAGTTTGCTATCGTGCCGGTACCCGTATATAAGTCGTATACAAATTCGTTCCCGGTTAGATTTGCCATACGGCGAGCTACCTTATACAGCTCGTATGCTTGAAGAGAATTAGTCTGATAGAATGATTTAGGACCTATACGGAATGTCAAGCCTTCCATCTCCTCCTCTATATAATCACGGCCGGAATATGTTATTATCTCTTGATCACCAATAGTATCGTTTGCTTTTAAATTTACAACATAGAGTAATGATGTTATTCTAGAGAATTTAGCCTTAACAGCCTCCATAACATTTTTTATACTTTCGGGGCAATCTTCACCAAATACCACTATAAGCATAACCTCGCCTATGCTTGAAATTCGCACCATCATCGTTCGCAACAACCCACATTGATTACGCAGATCATAAAAGCTATAACCTTTCTCCAAAGCGAAATCGCGAATAAACAATCGAAGCTCATTAGATAAATTATCTTGAAGCCAACATTTATTTATATCAAGAACCTTATCAAACGCACCCGGAATGTGGAAACCTACGGCATTACGATTAGTAAACTCCTGCTCGCTCTTCATTTGTTCATAGGTGAGCCACGACTTATTAGAAAAAGTATACTCCAGCTTATTCCTATATTCTTGAGTATTGTTAGATCCTAATATTGGATTTATATCAGGTAATTCTATCTTTGCAATACGCTCAAGAGCATCTACAACCTGCTCTTGCTTACATTTAAGCTGAAAATCATAGGGCAAATGCTGCCATTTACAACCTCCGCATATGCCAAAATGCTCGCAAAATGGTTCTATTCTTATTGGCGACGGCGTTAACATTTTTTCAATATGCCCTTCACCATAATTCTTCTTCTTTTTATCTAATTTTAGATCTATAATGTCGCCAGGAGCTCCGTATGGAATAAAAACTACCATTTCATCAACTCTTGCTATACTTTTACCCTCTGCAGCTACATCTGTAATCTTAACGCCCTCAATTAGAGGCAATGGTTTCCTATTTCTCACAATTTTCAATCAGTTTGTTTTTATGAATGCCACAAATTTAGCTATTAAAACTAGTATATTATCATTATTTTCTACCAATATTCTAAATTTATAGATTTTTTATATCAAAAAAATTTCATAGTAAGCCCAATTAATATATATTTGCATTATTCTTTAAGTAGAACAATTTATATACCAAATGACTTTAAACATTTATTAAACCATTTAATTATAAAATGAAGAAAATTTATACTTTCGGTAACGGTCAAGCAGAAGGACGTGCCGACATGAAAAATCTTCTAGGTGGCAAAGGTGCTAACCTTGCAGAGATGAACCTTATTGGCGTTCCTGTACCTCCGGGATTCACTATCACCACAGAAGTATGTACAGAATATAACAAAAAAGGTCGCGATGCTGCTATTAAGCTTATCGAAGACGATGTTAAAGAAGCTATCAAACACGTAGAAAAACTTACAGGCAATATATTTGACAATGAGAAGAACCCTCTTCTTGTTTCTGTTCGTTCGGGTGCTAGAGTTTCTATGCCGGGTATGATGGACACTGTCCTTAATCTTGGTATGAATGACAAAGTGGTTGAAGCTCTTGCTTCTAAATCGGGTAATGCTCGCTTTGCATGGGACAGCTATCGCCGTTTCGTTCAAATGTACGGCGATGTCGTTCTTGGAATGAAACCAAAGAACAAAAACGACATCGATCCATTTGAAGAAGTGCTCGAAACTGTCAAAGCTGCTAAAGGAGTTAAACTAGATACAGAACTAGACGTTGAAGACCTTAAGAATCTTGTAAAGCTATTCAAGGGGGCTGTTAAGAAATCTACAGGACTTGACTTCCCTAATGGCGCATGGGAACAACTTTGGGGCGCAATCACTGCCGTTTTCGATAGCTGGATGAACGAACGCGCAATCCTTTATCGTCGCATGAACCAAATCCCTGAAGAATGGGGAACCGCAGTTAACGTTCAAGCAATGGTATACGGTAACATGGGTAACACATCTGCTACTGGTGTTGCATTCACTCGCGATGCCGCTACAGGAGAAGATATATTCAATGGCGAATACCTTATCAACGCTCAAGGTGAAGACGTTGTGGCTGGTGTAAGAACTCCTCAACAAATCACAATCGAAGGCTCTCGCCGCTGGGCTGCTCTTCAAGGTATATCGGAAGAAGACCGTGCTGCTAAATATCCTTCTCTCGAAGAATCTATGCCTGAATGTGCTGCCGAGCTTATCGCTACTCAACAAAAACTTGAAGACTACTTCAAAGATATGCAAGACCTTGAATTCACTATTCAAGATAGCAAACTTTGGTTACTTCAAACTCGTAACGGAAAACGCACAGGCGCCGCAATGGTAAAAATTGCAATGGATATGCTTCGTGATGGCGAAATAGATGAAACTACCGTACTTAAACGTATGGAACCTCAGAAACTTGACGAACTTCTACACCCCGTATTCGACAAAGCTGCCCTTAAAACTACTAAAGTAGTTGCTAAAGGCCTTCCTGCTTCTCCGGGAGCCGCAACAGGACAAATTGTATTCTTTGCCGAAGATGCTGAAGCTTGGGCTGAAGACAAAAAGAAAGTAGTCATGGTTCGTATCGAGACTTCGCCCGAAGACCTTCGCGGTATGAGCGTTGCTCAAGGTATCCTTACAGCTCGTGGAGGTATGACTTCTCACGCTGCAGTTGTAGCTCGCGGTATGGGTAAATGCTGCGTTTCCGGTGCAGGCGAAATTGAAGTTGACTACAAAGCCAAAACCGTTAAAATGGGGGGCAAAACATATAACGAAGGCGATTGGATTTCACTTAATGGTAGCACAGGTGATGTATATGATGGATTAGTATCAACCGTTGATGCTGAACTATCAGGCGACTTTGCCGCTATTATGAACCTTGCCGAAAAACATACTAAAGTAGACGTTCGTACAAATGCCGATTCTCCTCGCGACGCTCTTGTTGCTAGAAAATTTGGCGCTAAAGGTATCGGACTTTGCCGTACAGAACACATGTTCTTTGAGGGCGACAGAATTAAAGCTATGCGCGAAATGATTCTTTCTAGCACAGAAAAAGGTCGTCGTGAAGCTTTAACAAAACTCCTTCCTATGCAACGTGGCGACTTTGAAGGTATATTCACTGCTATGGACGGATTTGGCGTTACTATTCGCCTCCTTGACCCTCCTTTGCACGAATTTGTTCCTCATCAATTAGCTACTCAGAAAGAGCTTGCTCAAGAAATGGGTATATCTATTGAAAAGGTTAAGAGCATTTGCGACAGCCTTGAAGAATTCAACCCTATGCTAGGACACCGTGGTTGCCGTCTTGGTAACACTTATCCTGAAATTACCGAAATGCAAGCTCGCGCTATTATCGAAGCTGCACTTAACGTTAAAGATAAAGGTATTGATGTTCACCCCGAAATTATGATACCTCTTGTCGGTACTGTAAAAGAACTTGAACTTCAAGCTAAAATCATTAACGAAGTGGCTCAAGCTGTATTCACCGAACGTGGAAAAACTGTTCCTTACAAGATTGGTACAATGATCGAAGTTCCTCGTGCTGCATTAATCGCCGATAAAATTGCAAATATCGCCGACTTCTTCTCTTTCGGTACTAACGACTTGACTCAGATGACATTTGGATACTCTCGCGATGACGCTCCTAAATTCTTGAAATTCTACAAAGAACTAGGCATCGTTAAGACCGATCCTTTTGAAATCCTTGACCAAGAAGGTGTAGGACAACTTGTTGAAATGGGTACTAAGAAAGGTCGCTCTACTAAAGCCGACTTAAAGGTTGGTATCTGTGGTGAACACGGTGGTGAACCTTCTTCTGTTAAATTCTGCGCAAAACTTGGAATGAACTACGTTTCTTGTAGCCCATTTAGAGTGCCAATTGCACGACTTGCAGCGGCTCAAGCAGCAGTGGAAGATTAATCCGCAATAAAGAACTTATTTAAATACGACATTCAGTTAGGCTGTAATTCGCTGGTAAAACGGTGGTTGCAGCCTAACTTGCGCTTAGGGGTTAGTACACTTGGCAAGTACAAATGAATGGAATACATATTAGGTGTCTCAATAAACGCTATAAGTGGATATTTTTAAGATATAATTTATTTTTCAACTTATTCTGAAAAATATGATACCGATTGATTAAATTTGCATTGTAATAGTTAATTGCGTAGCCGCCAATCACCTTTTCGAAACAATAAATACCGCTAAAATGAAAACAATAGAAGGACATAACGTGAAGATATTCACAGACCGAATCGACAACAACGCTTTAGAACAAATTAATGAGCTACTCTCAATCAATGTGTTTTCCGACAAGAAAATCCGCATTATGCCGGATGTTCATGCCGGAGCTGGTTGCGTTATTGGTTTCACCGGTAATCTTGGTGATAAGGTTATTCCTAACATCGTTGGAGTTGATATCGGCTGTGGTATGCGCATATTGAATCTTGGTCACATACCAGATATAGATTTTCATGCTTTTAATGAGCACATAATATCTAACGTGCCTTCGGGAATGATTGTGCGTGAAGACAAATTCGGATTTAAGCCTTTAGCTCACGAGGAGATGGATATATATTGCGAGGCAAAGAAACTTGTAACAGAACTTCGTTGTTATCGCGACCTTAAAAATTCCGACCGAATCAACAAAGCCATCGGCTCTCTGGGTGGTGGTAATCACTTTATAGAATTGAATAAAGATGATGCCAATAATGTGTATCTCGTTATTCATACCGGTTCTCGTAATCTTGGTAAGCAAGTGGCTGAGATTTATCAGGCTCGTGCAATCACACACTTAACCGACGGAGCCGATGCCTTCGAACAACATATTAAAGATGTCATAGCAGAATACAAGGCTGCCGGACGTCGCACAAAGCTACAAGAGGTAATCAAGAAGATGCGAAGAGAACAAGAGAAAGTAGAGCCTTCATTACCTGCATATCTATGCTATATAGAAGGAGACGCACGAGAAGATTATCTGCATGATATGCGCTTGTGTCAACGCTGGGCAGTGCTTAATAGAAAGCTAATATCACTCTTGCTACTCAAATTCTTCCATGATATTGAAATTCATGAAGAGTTCGAAAGCATCCATAATTACATAAGCGATGATAACATTATCCGCAAAGGTTCTATCTCAGCAGCTACAGGAGAGCGATGCATCATTCCGCTTAATATGCGTGATGGCTCACTGATTTGCACCGGTAAAGGTAATCCTGATTGGAACTGCTCGGCACCTCATGGAGCCGGACGTGTATTGAGCCGTACCCAAGCCTACGACACCATTAGAATGGAGGATTTTGAATCATCTATGCAAGGAATATACTCAGAAAGCATCAACGACTTCACTCGCGATGAATCGCCAATGGCCTATAAGCCGGCATCAGAAATTATTTCAAACATAGGTGATACCGTCTCTATCGATACCATCATACGTCCTATCTTCAACTTTAAAGCATCTAAATAAATCACTGAATGGTAATAGATCCTTTTTTCCATTCGGTATTAAAATCAATAATGTATCACTAGTTGATACAAGTATTTCAGTATCTTTATGTAATCGAAATGATTACACAAAGATACTTGTGAATATGCCGACTTTCTAGCTATAGATTTTAAAACTATTTCTTTTGGGCTGGAAATACATAATTTATTACATTTATTACCTCCTCTTTTGGGTATAATCCGACAACCTCTTGCACCTTTCCTTCTAATGAAATAAAGACTAACATAGGCACTGATTTCACGTGAAAGACCTCAGCTAATTGTTTATTCTTATCTATGTCTATTTTATAAAAATCTATTTTCCCTGTATATTCTGTGGCAAGCTCCTCAAGAATAGGTGCTAACTTTTTACACGGTCCGCACCAGCTTGCTGTGAAATCTATAATTACAGGTTTATCCCCTTTTAGTTGCAAATAAGTGTTAGGATTATCATAATCACTTACCAGACTTTTAAATTCTGTCTGATTAATTTCTCTCACTTTGCTTCCAGCTACCGAAGTAGCTGCTGTCGCTCCTAATATTGAGGACAACAATATCACTATAGCTATAAATCTTGTTTTCATCATTCTTGTTTATTGTTTATGGACATAAAAATAAGTATAATATCTCATATTGTCATAATTAACAAAGATTTATTGTACTTATTTTTAATTTTCATCTTCTTATTAGCTTATTGGTGCATATCTCGCAATAAGTCGTTTACGGTTTTTACAGGATTGAATGTTTCAATGGGTACCTCAATAAATACTGTGTTCCAATCGCTCATCGCACCATTCCATAGTCCGGGTAACTCTAAAGCCTTTAAGTCTTTACCATTCTTAGACTTCATGGATATGAATCCGGTCTCATTGTCGACATAGTCGGACAAGTTAAACTTATTTCCTTTATCATCTTTAATATAGCATACCAAATCTACCGGATTAAAGTGAGTGGCTTTATTCATCAATTCACACGATTGTCGGTCGGTTAAATCAAATTGAGAGCTTTCCATAATCTGTAATGATGTCGAGCCATCGGCATTATATGCAATAAACGGACCGCCACCCGGTTCTCCGTCATTTTTCACTACTCCACACACTCTTATCGGACGATTAAATTTTGATTGAAGATATACTGCTAATTCGCTATCATCTAAGTGCTTTGTTTCTGAATATCGCAGACACAACTTATCATGGACAAAATGTATCATTTCTCTCAAATCGTCGATTGTATATTGTCCTGATTTTAGCAACCCTAAATATTTTGAAATACGTTTCTGCAACAAGATTAAATATCCGCCAAGTATCTTCTTATATTTCACGGTTATTTCTCGCTTCGTTGCTGGCACAATATTATCTATATTCTTTATAAATATCACATTTGCACTTCGTTCGTTAAGATTTTCTATCAATGCCCCATGTCCTGCCGGGCGAAATAAGATTGTGTCATCTGATTCTCTAAATGGTGTATTATCTAGATTCACCGCTATCGTATCGGTCGACGATTTCTGCTCCGACATTGAAATAGAATAATGCACACCGTATTCCATTTCCATCTTGTTGCGCGAAGACAAGAATACACGATTAAATAATTCACGATGCTCAGGCGATACAGTAAAATGTATATCTACATTATTATTAGCATCGGTAGCATATTGTGCGCCTTCTTCCATGTGTTCCTCTATCGCGGTATGCACTGCATCTTCACTTTTATGGAATTTGAGAACGCCTTTGGGGAGATTCCCATAATTCAAGCCTTCTTCGCTCAATAGAAGCCGTACTACCTCGCTATATAGTCCATCTGACATCAGATCCTCAATTCCCATTCCGGCTCTTTTTAAACACACAGCATTTAATTCATGATAGAATGCAAAGTTTTTTATCTCGGAAAAGAATTTTTTCTCAAAGCTTGTTTCCGGTTCTTGCCTGCCCGAAGCAAGAAACTCAAATAAATTCTTAAACATTCGGCTTGCGGCTCCCGATGCCGGCACAAACTTTTCAACACTTCCTCCACTATGCAAATAATCGTCCCACGCATATACACATTCCATTTCTTCTCCGGTTGTCAACGACACCACACCATTTCCGATTGAAGCCGCAGAAACAACTTTTAGATAAGGAAATCCCGTCTTAAAACGGTTTAACTGCCCTTCTATTGTAGCTAATGAGATTCCTTTGCTTTCAAAATCTTTAAGGTCTTTCTCTGTAAACATATATTATCGCTATTTATATTAATATTCTTCTGATTAATTATACCAAATATAAATATTTCAATTCTATAAAGCAAATAAAAGCCTAATAAAACACCTTTAAAATCAATTATTCTTATTTTCGCACTGTTTTATCCTTAGTATTTTTTATTTTTCTAGCTTTTAAGCTATCTTTACGATAGTTTTGATTATATGCTTTTCGTTTTCTATGAATGAATCTTATTTTACAGATGCCGAAAAGAGAGAAATAATAAGTCATTGTTTCACTCTTATGAGATATTATCGTGAGGTTATGCTGCCCGACGATTTTAAGAAAATAAAAGGAATTATTTCGGATGGAATACTTCAGAATCATTATAAGCGAGATAAATATGGAATAAATCCTACGCTAAGGAATATACATACCGCTATTTTACTTGCCGAGAAGATTGCGGCCGATCGTAATATGACTATCGCTATCCTTCTTTATAATCTCTGTAAATCTGAATTTATTCCTGAGTCGCAACTACGAGAAAATTTTGGCGACGATATTACTCATCTTATTAATGGCCTGCTAAAAGTATCAAGACTTTATCAAAAGCGGGCTGCAGTGCAAAGCGATAACTTTAGAAATCTTCTTCTTACTTTTGCCGAAGACATAAGAGTCATTATTATTATGATTGTCGACCGTCTGGGGATAATGAGAATGATTAACAAGCACCCAAATGAAAATTTCGTAAAAGATATTTCATTTGAAGCAATGTATCTTTACGCACCACTTGCACATCGACTTGGATTATATTCGATAAAGTCGGAGCTTGAAGACTTATCTCTCAAATATACAAATCGCGACATTTACTCGCAGATTGCTCATAAACTAAACGAAACTAAGCAAGGTAGAGATGAATATATCGAGAATTTCATTGAACCGATTAAAAAGAAACTGCTGGATAATGGTCTTAATTTTGAAATAAAAGGGAGAACTAAATCTATTTATTCAATATGGAATAAAATAAAAAAACAGAACACCGACCTTGACCATATTTACGATTTATTCGCTATTCGTGTTATTATTGACACTTCAAAAGAAAGAGAAAAAACAGATTGTTGGGTTGCTTATTCTATTATCGTTGATATGTATCGCAGCAATCCTTCTAGAATGAAAGATTGGCTTACTATCCCTAAATCGAATGGCTATGAGTCGCTGCATACTACCGTTTATGGACCCGAAGACAAATGGGTAGAAGTACAAATAAGGTCTCGCCGTATGGACGAGATTGCCGAGCGCGGACTTGCAGCTCACTGGAAATATAAAGGTGGTCGCAGCGAGCAAAACCTAGATGAGTGGATGAACAATGTAAGAGACCTCCTTGAAACAGCCGAAACCGGACCTTCTACTTTGATGAAAGACATCAAAATGGACGTATATAATAAAGAAGTCTTTGTTTTTACGCCTAAAGGCGACCTGTATCGACTACCACTAGGTTCTTCTATACTCGACTTTGCTTTTCAGATCCACTCTAAATTAGGTTGCACGTGTATTGGCGGAAAAGTTGATGGCAAAAACCAAAAGCTCAATTACAAATTAAAAAGTGGCGACTCTATTGAAATATTAACATCGAGCAGCCAAGTGCCTAAACTTGATTGGCTGAATTTTGTCGTTACCTCGAAAGCTCGAAATAAAATCAAGCAGACGGTTAATGAAATGAATAACAAATCGGCAGAACTTGGAAAAGAATTGCTGATGCGTAGATTGAAAAATAGAAAAATAGAAGTAGATGAAGGCATATTAATGAAAGCGATCAAAAAGCTTGGATTTAAAACCGTTACCGACTTCTTTTCCGAAATTGCCAACGAGAAACTCGATATTAATCGAATTATTGAACTATATACGAGCATCGAAGCAAAAGAGCAACAACCTACTTCGTCTTGCACCGCCGAGAATTTCTCTCTTAATCAGCCTAAAAGCGATGAAGACTCGAAAGATGTGCTCGAAATAGGCGAAAATATTAAAGATATTAATTATAAATTAGCTAAATGCTGCAACCCGATATTTGGCGACGATATTAGAGGCTTCATCTCTAGTGAAGGTGCAATAAAAATACACCGCGCTAATTGTCCTAATGTTATTCACCTTTGCGATAAATACCCATATCGTGAAATAGCCACAAGATGGTCGAACAAGATAGGAAGCCAATATGCTGTTACTCTTCGTATTATTGGATACGATGATATAGGAATTGTTACAAATATCACATCTATTATATCAAAGGAAAGCAAAGCATCGTTAAGAAATATTTCTATTGAATCTAATCTAGGGCTATTTCAAGGCTACCTTGTTATTGGCGTTAGCGACAATTCATTATTAGCCGACTTAATAAAAAAAATTAAAGCTGTAAAAGGAGTAAAAAATGTACAACGAAGTAATTAAAAAATCATTATTCACAATCCTTACTACAGGATTGATATTTTCGTCATCGTGTGGAAATAAAAAAAATTCACCGTCCGAAGCCGAGTTGTTACTAACTTCGGCTCAAGAGGCATTTGATAATGCAGATTATAACAAATCTATTATTTTACTCGACTCTCTAACTAAATCATTCCCTACCGAGATAGATACTCAGAGAAAAGGAATGCACCTAAAGACTGTTGTCGATGAAAAGAAATCGATTAAAGATAGTATAAGCAATGATAGTATTATCAATATATACTCAAGCGTTAAAAACGACCTGTCTTCAAAATTTATTTATATAAAGACTAAAGATATGGTTGAAGGCTACTCTGTTCATAAAAATTCACCACAACTAATTAACCGAACTGGTGTAGAGGCTCGTATTGATGACTCTGGAGCTATTTACCTTGTATCGCTACTGAATGGGCATAGTATTAATCACACCAAAATTTCATTCTCTAACGGAGCATCTGAATCATTTTCTGACAATGTACCATTCAATGGATCTACTAATTATAGATTTAAAGATTCGGGGGTAACAAATGAAATGGTTACTTTTCGCGGGGCTAAATGTGATACTCTTTGCCAATTCGTTAGCGACAACGCTAATGCAAATTTGAAACTAAACTTTATTGGAAAAAGTCGCTTCTCTATTCCTTTGTCAAAGAATGAACGTAACATACTAGCCGAAACGCAAAAATACTCTGTTGCTACAATTAAACTAAAAAAGGCGGAAGGACTAAAACTTTATTATCTTAACCGTCTTAAAATAACAAGAGAACAAATAAAGAAAACTTCTAATAATTTATAATCCCTTTTCTTTTAGCCAACGAAACATTCGTTGATACAACGCTTCTCTTACAGGCTTGCGCGACAATATAAGATCATGAAGTCCATCATCTACTTTTAGCTCTAAGATGTTGGAACCTAGTTTTTTGCCATATTTCGATATATCTTCTACATCGAGTACGGCATCTCCTTTATTATGATCGGGCGACCATTTACCGCCACTTACACTTCTCACCGAATGCATAAGCAATATAGGAACTTTTATATTAGCTCCATCTTGCAAAAACGTCTGGGCGCGATGTATTGCACCAATCCAACCCGAAGTTACATCGGGAGATATTTCCATTTTCCAATCGGTATTATAATCCCACTCACCATGGTATTTTCTTAACAGACTCTCAGCGTAGGCCGTACTAGAACCTTGATTAATCTTTGTATCAGATGATATGTAAGAATACCACGACACTATAGGAACCATAACATTCTCCATAAATGAACTTAAATTCATATCAAGAAAAGGACTATTCAATATTAGTCCCACTATAGGATAACGACTTCCCTCGCCTTTTGCTAAATAATAAGATGTAGTGAGTCCTCCCGTTGAATGCCCCATTAAGATTATTTCCTTATTACCTTCTTTCACAATAATATTAAGCGCAGAGTCAATATCTGCAAAATATTCATTCATATTGCGAACCTCAAATTTGCTTTGCCCGGCCATCAACGAACGCCCATATTTGCGCAAATCCACAGCATAAAAATTATAACACGAATCTACAAACCTATCCCCCAGCTCTCGCTGAAAGAAGTAATCATTATAGCCATGCACATATAATAATGCTTTCTTAGAATTTTTCGACTGACTTATTTTTCTGACAACCGTACTTCGCACATTCCCCGAATAATCATCAGCCATCGCTATATACCGCTGTTCATAGCCATCTTTCAATACATCTTCAACCCAAGTCTGCGAAAATGCTGTAAAAACAAATATAAATGATATTATTGATAATATTAAATTTTTGCGTATCATATAAATAGTGATTAATAATTATGCAAACATAACAAATAAATGCCAATATGAAATAACTCATAGACATCAAACTACACTCAAAAAAGAAAAACTGAAAAAGATAATCATTTATCAATTAAATTATTGAACGGTGTTTGCATAAACAAAATAATATCACTATCTTTGCAGTCGCAATTAAATAAATTTTTAACTAATAAAGGTTTAATATGAATCACTACGAAACCGTTTTCATTTTAACTCCCGTTTTGTCTGAAGCTCAGATGAAGGAAGCGGTAGACAGTTTCAAAGCCGTATTAACAGAAAATGGCTCTGAAATCGTTAACGAAGAGAATTGGGGATTACGCAAATTAGCCTATCCTATCCAAAAGAAATCTACAGGTTTTTACTCTCTTATTGAGTTTGATGCAAATCCTGAGACAATTAAGAAACTAGAAACAGCATTCCGTCGCGACGAGAAAGTAATTCGTTTCTTAACATTCCGTTTGGACAAATACGCTGCCGAATATGCTGCTAAAAGAAGAAGCTTAAAAGGCGCTAAAGCTAACACTAAAGAAGAAGTAAAGGAGAACTAATTATGGCACAAACTCAATCAGAAATCAGATATTTAACTCCACTATCAGTGGACGTTAAGAAAAAGAAATATTGTCGTTTCAAAAGAAGTGGCATCAAGTATATCGACTATAAGGATCCTGAGTTCTTGAAAAAATTCTTGAACGAGCAAGGTAAAATCCTTCCTCGTCGTATCACCGGTACTTCGTTGAAGTTCCAAAGAAGAGTTGCTCAAGCCGTAAAGCGCGCTCGTCATTTGGCTCTTCTTCCTTATGTAACAGACTTGATGAAATAATTTAAAGCAATAGGAGGAATACAATTATGAAAATTATATTAAAAGAAGACATTCACAATCTCGGATACAAAGACGATATTGTTGAAGTAAAAAGTGGCTACGGCCGCAATTACCTTATCCCTACCGGAAAGGCAATTATAGCAACTCCTTCAGCTTTAAAAGTTCTTGCTGAAAACCAAAAACAACGCGCTCACAAGATTGCTAAAATCAAAGCTGACGCTGAGGCTATAGCAACTTCTCTTGAAGGCGTAACTCTTACAATAGGTGCTAAGACTAGCTCAACAGGTACTATCTTTGGTTCGGTTAACAATATCCAAATCGCTGAAGCTCTTGAAAAACTAGGTCATAACATCGATCGCAAGATTATCTACATCAAAGATACGATCAAAGAAGTTGGCAATTATGTTGCTACCGTAAAACTTCACAAAGAAGTATCTGTAGAAATACCTTTTGAAGTAGTTTCTGAATAATAATTATTATTCGACATATATTAACCGATTGCTAATAATTTAGTAATCGGTTATTTTTTATACTCTGCCGGAATAGAATCGCGATTAATCATATTCCCAAAACGACGGGCTATAATATAGGATGATAATTTATCTGACTTTATCGCTCTTGTCAGAATAAATTGCAATGAATCATTTACCTCCCGAAATTCTTTTAAATATTTTGACTCCAACGCTGCTGTCAATGTTGAATCTTTTATCGCCAACGAATACATATCAGCTATCTTAGCTTTATTGCATTTTAACCTATCCACCTCATCGTATAATTTTAAGATTCCCTTATTCTCAACACTTCCATCCTTAAACAACATTTTATTACTACCTACGGCAAGATCAGTAAACTCACTATCTAAAATAAAATAATAAGGAATTGTATCATTCGAGATTTTCAGTATTCCCAACTTCGGCTGTTCTATCTGTCCGGTAAAAGACACTACATCTCCTTTTCTATTAATTTTCTGCACATTAAGCAAGCGTATCTTTACATAATCAGGCTCATAAACATATAATGAAATACTATCGGCTTTATTGTCAATCACATCGACAACAACATTATAAGCTGATGTTGAAGTACAAGCTTGATTGCTAATAAAAAGCAAGAATAGTAATAAAAATTGTAATACTTTACTCATAAATTAATTTTGTTATTGTACAAAGGTATAAAATAAACATCAATTTATAGATATAAGACCAGCCCAGATATGCACTTATCATATTTCTTTACTTAACGTAATTTTAATTGCGTTTTGCAATTTATTTATTATTTTCTATTGCGTTATGATATGTTTTATCTATA
The DNA here is from genome assembly GCA_028689665.1 of Muribaculaceae bacterium. Classification (GTDB taxonomy): domain Bacteria; phylum Bacteroidota; class Bacteroidia; order Bacteroidales; family Muribaculaceae; genus JAQVCR01. The sequence goes on along the minus strand of JAQVCR010000009.1, from coordinate 1,524 downwards.
TTTGCAAGCATATTATCATATTCACCTAAAAAATTAAACTATATGTGTGGAATTGTAACTATATTCAATAAAGATAACAATATATCTGATATGCGTAGCGATGCGTTGAAAATGTCGAAAAGAATAAGACATCGCGGGCCGGATTGGTCGGGGATTTATAGCTCAGAACATGTAATTATGACCCACGAGCGACTATCTATTGTCGACCCCGAATCAGGAGGACAGCCATTAAAAAGTGAAGATGGTAAAATTATTCTTGCTGTCAATGGAGAAATATACAATCATCGAGATATTCGTAAAACGATGGAAAGTAAATATAAATTCCTTACAGGGAGTGATTGTGAAGTAATATTAGCTCTATATCAAGAGAAAGGAATAGATTTCTTAGAATATTTAGATGGAATATTTGCATTTACTCTATACGACTCAGAGAAAAACCTTCTTCTTGTCGCTCGTGATTCAATCGGAGTAATACCACTATATAAAGGAGCCGACGAGAAAGGTAATATCTATTTTGCTTCTGAATTAAAAGCTCTCGAAGGTTACTGCTCTTCTATCGAGCCATTCCTTCCGGGACACAAATATGATAGCGACTCGAATGTGAACGAAAAATGGTATAATCGAGATTGGAAACAATATAAGAATGTAGCCTATAATGGCGCCGATATAAACGCTCTTAAAACAGGACTGGAAACATCTGTCAGACAACAATTAATGTGTGATGTTCCTTACGGTGTATTACTCTCAGGTGGTCTTGACTCCTCCATTATTTCGGCTATTGCATGTAAATACGCAGCAAATAGAATAGAAGAAGATGGAAAGCAGAAAGCATGGTGGCCTAGGATCCATTCATTTGCCATTGGGCTGAAAGGCGCACCCGACTTAATGGCGGCTAAAAAGGTAGCCGAACATATAGGCACCGTACACCACGAGATTAATTATACAATTCAAGAAGGCATAGATGCTATAAGAGATGTAATATATTTCATTGAAACCTACGACGTTACCACAGTCAGAGCTTCTACTCCTATGTATTTACTTGCAAGAGTAATAAAATCAATGGGAATAAAAATGGTACTTTCGGGTGAAGGTGCCGATGAGATTTTCGGAGGTTATCTATATTTTCATAAAGCCCCTAATGCTAAAGAATTTCATGAAGAGACTATACGAAAAATTAGCAAATTGCATCTATATGATTGTTTGAGAGCAAACAAGGCATTGGCTGCGTGGGGAGTCGAAGGACGTGTCCCATTTCTCGATAAAGAATTTATGGATATTGCTATGCGTATTAACCCAACAGCTAAGATGGCTGAGAATGGGAAAATTGAGAAATGGATTCTCCGCAAAGCATTTGAAGATATGTTGCCGGCCGAAATAGTATGGCGGCAAAAAGAACAATTTTCTGATGGTGTGGGCTATAATTGGATCGACTCGCTTAAAGAATTGACCGAATCTAAAGTTTCCGACAGTATGATGGACAATGCTGCAAAACGATTTCCAATAAATCCACCTCGATGTAAAGAA
>JAQVCR010000034.1 GCA_028689665.1 Muribaculaceae bacterium | reverse complement strand
TTTTGCGTAATATTTTGGTTTAAAATTTGGTAGTTTAGTTGAAATTTGTAACTTTGCAGTTGAAATAAATAACAAATTATTATGATTATCATCTTTGCACATCTACATCATCATTATAGCTCGCGCTAGCGGAGGGCTTGTAGTGGTGTGTGTGCAAAAAGCAACGATACAACTTATACTTACCGGCGTTCCGTAAACAGGAATTGCCGGTATTTTTTTTATACAGAAATAAATAACAATAAAATATAACAGATTATGGCACTATTAAGAATTGCAGTTCAATCAAAAGGACGCTTGTATGAAGAGACAATGGAATTGCTCGGCGAAGCAGGAATCAAACTATCGGCAGTGAAACGCACACTGCTCGTACCGGCACGAAATTTCCCCGTAGAGTTATTATTCCTTCGCGACGATGATATTCCTGAGTCGGTGGCCTCGGGGACTGCCGATATTGGCATCGTCGGACTTAATGAGATGCTCGAAAAGAAAAAAGATGCGAAGATAATTCGCAACTTAGGCTTTAGTAAGTGCCGCTTGTCGATCGCTGTGCCAAAGAATGCCGAATATAAAGATACTTCGTGGCTCAATAATCGCAAAATTGCAACTTCTTATCCAAATATCTTGAATGAATTTCTTGCAAAGAACGACATTAAAGCCGACATTCACATTATCACCGGTTCGGTAGAGATAGCACCCGGCATAGGGCTTGCCGATGCGATATTCGATATAGTGTCGTCGGGAAGTACGCTGATAAGCAATAATTTAGAGGAAGTAGAGAAGGTAATAGATTCGGAAGCCGTGCTTATCGGTCGCAACAGCCGGCTATCGGAAGAAAAGCAAGAAATACTCGACGAATTACTTTTCCGCATCGAGGCAGTCAAAGCTGCCGAGGACAAGAAATATATACTTATGAATGTTCCGAAAGACAAGCTCGGCGATGTTCTTAAAGTATTGCCCGGCATAAAAAGTCCTACAATTTTGCCACTTGCCGACGAACAATGGTGCTCGGTTCACACCGTGCTGCAAGAAAAATACTTCTGGGAGATAATAAACCGCTTGAAAGGCGCAGGAGCAGAAGGAATATTAGTGCTAGACATAGAAAAAATGGTATTATAAACATTATGGCAACAATAAAAGAATATCGCTATCCATCGCGCAATGAGTGGGGCGGGATAATGCAACGAGCCATAAACGAAGGCGAATCGGTAGCCGACATTGTGCGAGCCATTATCGACAATGTGAAGGCTCATGGCGACAGTGCGTTGAAAGAATATGCTCTTAAATTTGACGGCGCAACGCTCGACTGCCTTCGTGTGAGCCAAAACGAGATAAATGAAGCCGAGAGGGCAGTAGGAACAGAGCTTAAGACTGCAATTAGGCATGCCGCCGAGAATATCCGACTTTTCCATGCGGCTCAGATAATGGATCCCATCACGGTAGAAGTGATGCCCGGAATCACTTGCAGCCAGCGAGAAGTGCCAATTAGCAATGTGGGGCTGTATATCCCCGGCGGAAATTCACCCCTCTTCTCGACAGTATTGATGCTTGCCGTACCGGCAAAGATAGCCGGCTGTCGGCATATCTCGCTATGCACCCCGTGTGGCAAAGATGGAAAGGTACACCCCGCAATCCTCTTTGCTGCAGAAGAAGCCGGAGTAAACGAAATATACAAAATCGGCGGAGCGCAAGCAATAGCGGCAATGGCCGTAGGCACCGAGAGCGTACCGAAAGTTGATAAAATATTTGGACCCGGCAACCGCTTTGTCATGGAAGCCAAGCAACAAGTCAGCTCGACAGGCGTGGCAATAGATATGCCCGCCGGTCCGTCGGAAGTGATGATAATCGCCGATGCACAAGCCAATCTCGATTTTATTGCCACCGACTTCCTCTCGCAAGCCGAACATGGTCCCGACAGCCAGTCGATATTGCTCACCACCGACAGCCTTCTTGCCACAGCACTGCCGACGGTGATAATGCGCCATCTAGACACCTTGCCCCGACGAGAAATGATGCTAAAATCGCTATCACACAGCAGTGTAGTATTGCTAAAAGACGATTCCGAGATATGGGACTTTGCCAATGCCTATGCTCCCGAACACTTAATTATCAATCGAGAAGATGCTCTCGAGCAAGCCGAAAATGTGATAAATGCAGGGTCGGTATTTCTGGGCGCATTCTCGCCCGAAAGTGCCGGCGACTATGCATCGGGAACAAACCATACACTGCCCACAAGCGGCTATGCAACAGCATTCAGTGGAGTAAATCTCGACAGCTTCATGAAAAAGATTACTTTCCAACACCTTACACAGCAAGGACTTGAATCGCTGGCAGGCACAATTGAATGTATGGCAGAGAACGAACATCTAATGGCACACAGGCTTGCAGTAAGTGTAAGAATAAATAAAAAATAGAGAAACATGGAGAATGAAATAAGCAATCTGTTAAGACCAAACATAAGAAATCTCAAGCCATACAGCTGCGCCCGCAATGAATTTAAAGGCACAGCGTCGGTGTGGCTCGATGCAAACGAAAATCCATATAATGCACCATTTAATCGCTATCCCGACCCACTGCAGCAAGCAGTAAAAACCAAGTTGGGAGCTGTGAGGAGAGTCGATTCCGAGAATATATTTCTGGGCGTTGGCAGCGATGAATGTATCGACTTGTGCTATCGTTGCTTTTGCCGTCCGGCAGTCGATAATGTTGTCGCCATATCGCCAAGCTATGGAATGTATGAAGTGTGTGCCGACATTAATGACATAGAATATCGCAAAGTGCCACTTACCGACACCTTCGACATTGATGCTCAAGCCCTTATTGATGCTTGCAACAGCAAAACAAAAGTGATGTGGATATGCTCGCCAAATAATCCCACAGGCAACGCCTTCAGCCGAAGTGCGATAAGCGAAATCTACGGCAAATTTAAGGGAATACTCGTTGTCGATGAAGCCTATATCGACTTTTCGGAAAAAGGCACAATGCTTGAATATCTGTCTTCAATGCCGCGCTTAATAGTAATGCAGACGTTCTCGAAAGCGTGGGGCAGTGCGGCGGCACGGCTGGGGATAGCATTTGCATCAACCGAAATAATAAATGTATTCAACAAGGTGAAATATCCTTACAATATCAACCTGCTCACGCAGCAATATGCCCTCGAAAGAATTGAGAAATACGCTCAAGTTATCGAATGGGTAGCAACAATTAAGAAAAATCGTGCTATTTTTGTAGACAAATTAAAAACGTTGAAATGCGTAAAGACGATTTATCCTACCGATGCCAATTTTATACTGGTAAGAGTAGACGATGCCAACCGACTTTATGACTATCTTTGTGATAGCGGGATAATAATTCGCAACCGCAACCGAGTAGAGAAATGTGCAGGCTGTGTGCGAATTACAGTAGGTACAGAACAAGAAAACGACGAATTAATTAATGCAATGAAAAATTATGGAAACTGCTCCTAAGAAAATATTATTTATCGACCGCGACGGAACTCTTGTTGTAGAACCCCCCGTCGATTATCAGCTCGACTCGCTAGAGAAGTTGGAGTTTACACCCGGAGTATTCAAAAATATGAATTTCATCGCAGCAAATCTCGACTATAATCTTGTGATGGTAACAAATCAAGACGGACTAGGCACTTCCTCGTTTCCTCTCGACACATTTATTCCCGCTCACGACAAAATCATCAAGGCTTTTCGTAACGAAGGGGTGATTTTCGACAGCATCATCATTGATAAGACATTTAAACACGAGAATGCACCTACACGCAAACCCGGAACGGCTCTGCTAACCGAATATTTTGGGAAAGAATATAATCTTTCCGAATCGTTTGTTATTGGCGACCGTATAACTGATGTGCTGCTAGCCCGTAACTTAGGTTGCAAGGCTATATATTATTGCGACACAGAGCAAGGCACAGCTATTGCTAACGAAAACGGAGTGATTGATGTGTGCGCACTTATCACCGACGACTGGAGCAGGATAAGCGAATTTCTCCGTGCCGGTTCGCGCAAAGCAACCGTAACACGCACCACATCGGAAACCGATATTTACATTTCTCTCGACCTCGACGGCAATGGCAAGTGCGATATTTCCACCGGACTGGGATTTTTCGACCACATGCTCGAACAGATAGGAAAGCATTCGGGAATCGACTTGACCATAAAAGTGAAAGGCGACCTACACATCGACGAGCATCACACCATCGAAGATACCGGAATTGCACTGGGCGAAGCAATACGCAATGCGCTTGGCGATAAGCGAGGAATCGACCGCTATGGATTTGTATTGCCTATGGACGATTGTCTATGCACAGCAGCTCTTGACTTTGGCGGACGAAGTTGGCTGCAATGGAATGCAGAATTTCATCGTGAGAAGATAGGAGAAATGCCCACCGAGATGTTTCTTCATTTCTTCAAGAGCCTCAGCGATGCCGCCCGAATGAACTTGGCAATAATCGCCACCGGCGACAACGAACATCACAAAATAGAAGGTATTTTTAAAGCATTTGCGAAGGCAATAAAAATGGCAATTCGCCGTGATATATTTAAGTACACTTTACCTTCAACCAAAGGATTATTATGACTCTAAACGAAGCATTCATTAAACAAATAGAAAATATTCTGTCGTGCGAGGAGCAAAACGATTTCTTTAAGGCTCTCGACAGCGAGGCTAAAGTATCTATTCGAGCAAACTCTCGCAAAGGTGCAAATATTGCCCCCGATGCCGAGCGTGTGAAGTGGTGCGACAATGGCAAATATCTCGCTTGTCGCGAGGCATTCACTTTCGACCCCCTCTTCCATTGCGGGCAGTATTATGTTCAAGATGCTTCGTCAATGATAATCAGCAGCATCATATCCCGCCTCACAACGAGTAATGCGCCAATAAGATATTTAGATCTTTGCGCCGCACCCGGAGGCAAATCGACAGCCGCCCTCGATACCTTGCCGGTAGGGTCGCTGCTTGTAAGCAACGAGATAATGAGTAATCGTGCGCAGATATTAAAAGAAAATATCATAAAGTGGGGCTATCCCAATTGCGTAGTAACGAATAACGACGCAAAAGCCATAGGAAAGCTCACACACTTCTTCGACATTATAGCTGCCGATGTGCCATGTAGTGGCGAGGGTATGTTTCGCAAAGACGAAGAGGCAGTAACACAATGGACACCTGCTCTTGTAAAGCAGTGCGCCGAGCGACAACGCAGCATAATCACCGATATTTGGAATGCCCTCAAGCCCGGCGGGTATCTAATTTACAGCACCTGTACATACAACCGCGATGAAGACGAAGAAATTATCGACTTCATTGTCAATAATTTCGATGCCGAGAGTATTGATATGAATCTGCCCGGCGAGTGGAACATAAAAGCAGGTATCGACACGCCTCACCATTGTTATCGCTTTATGCCGCATATTACCGACGGCGAAGGTCTGTTTATCTCAGTTTTAAGAAAATCGGCTGAAGAACCCACCGCAACAATTACGCTCAAAAAGAAGAAAAAAGACAATTCAAAGGCTAAACAGCAAGTGCCACCAAAAGAGGTTGGCACAATGCTCCTCAATCCGGCAAATTACAATTTCACTGTTTTTGGCGACGATGTGAAAGCACTCTCAAAAGCTTATGCCGACGATTTCGACCTTTTTTATAACTCTTTAAAGGTGATACACAGCGGAATATTAATAGGCACTGTTAAGGGAAAAGACCTTATCCCGGCGCAAGCACTTGCGCTGAATATAGAATATAATCGTAATTTTGCCACAGTAGTCAATGTCGACTATAAAGTTGCCATTGCTTATCTTCGCGGAGAAAGTATCACGCTTGAAGATACCGAGCGCGGATATTATGCAATTGCATATAACGACAGCATACTCGGATTTGTAAAGAATCTGGGAAATAGAGCCAACAATCTCTATCCCAAAGAATGGCGCATAAAAAGCGGATATTTGCCCGAGCAAATTCCGAATGTTTTGTAATATAATTAATATAAAGAAATGAAATATAGAGATCTGCTTTTCTCTTCACTCTTAGTACTTTTTGCCGGATGCTCGTCGTCGGCAAAGAAACAAGCCGACAATATGACAGCAACCACTAAAGCCCCTAAGATAGAATTTAATGCCGACAGCGCATATAAATATGTAAAGACACAATGCGAATTTGGCGCACGCGTGCCTAATACCGATGCCCATCGCAATGCCGGCGATTGGCTTATAGCCCAGCTTAAAAGGCATGGAGCCAATGTGATAGTGCAAGCCCCCGAACTAAAAGCATTCGACGGAACTGTGCTGAAAGCACGTAATATAATAGGAGAGATAAATCCCGATTCAACCCACCGAATACTCTTGCTCGCTCACTGGGATTCACGCCCGTGGGCCGATAATGATAATAATCCGGCAAAGCGAAAACAACCGGTAATGGGTGCTAACGATGGAGCAAGCGGGGTGGGCGTTATCCTAGAGATCGTCAGAATATTGAAAGATAAAAAGATAAATGTAGGAGTCGACATACTTTTCACCGATGCCGAAGACTGGGGCGACAGCAACGGCGATAACGAAAACTCGTGGGCGCTCGGAACGCAATATTGGACACAAAATATGCATCGAGAGAACTATCGACCTATGTTTGGCATACTTCTAGATATGGTAGGCACAAAGAATGCACGTTTTCTAAAAGACTATTATTCAATGCAATACGCATCACAGCTAGTCAATATTGTGTGGAACGAAGCCACTGATAGCGGTTTTAGCAACTACTTCATTAACGACAACGGAGGCGGAATAACCGACGACCACGTATTCATTAATCGTGCCGGAATACCGTGCATAGATATTATCGACCAGAACGATAGCGGAAGTAACTCAGGCTTCTTTGCCGGGTGGCACACAACCGGCGACACAATGGGAATAATATCAACCGAAACACTCAAAGCCGTAGGGCAAACAGTAACAAATGTGATATTAAGATATTAAGCCTCGTTATTAAAATTTAATCTATTAGAAAATACTTTTGTGCGTTAAAAAAACGTATATTTGCACAATAATCAAAAATAGCTATATTCACTTAACAGAAAAACTATGGCAGCAATTAAATGTATTGGTATTTTAACATCGGGAGGCGATGCCCCCGGTATGAATGCCGCAATTCGTGCGGTTACTCGTTCGGCTATTTTCAGTGGATTCAAAGTTAAAGGTATATACCGTGGATTCAAAGGTCTGATAACAGATGAAATCGTAGAATTTAAAACTCAGAATGTCTCAAATATTATACAACTAGGTGGTACAATTCTTAAAACCGCAAGATGCAAAGAGTTTGAAACGTCAGAAGGACGACAATTAGCTTTCGATGTACTTCGTCGTGAAGAAATCGATGCTCTTGTTGTCATTGGTGGTGATGGATCGCTCACCGGTGCAAGAATTTTTGCTACCGAGTTCAATTTACCTATTGTGGGACTTCCCGGAACTATCGACAACGACCTTTATGGAACAGATACAACCATCGGTTACGATACAGCTCTAAATACTATTATGGAATGTGTCGATAAAATTCGCGATACGGCAACTTCGCACGAACGTCTGTTCTTCATCGAGGTGATGGGACGTGATGCCGGTTTCCTTGCTCTCAACGGAGCAATTGCTACCGGTGCCGAAGCCGCTATTATCCCCGAAATTTCTACCGAAGTCGACCAGCTTGAAGAACTTATAAAGAGTGGCTTCCGCAAAAGTAAAAACTCATCTATCGTGCTTGTAGCCGAAAGCCCAATTACGGGTGGTGCATTGGCACTCTCCGAACGGGTTAAGAACGAATATCCACAATACGATGTGCGTGTGTCGATATTAGGACACCTACAACGTGGTGGTTCGCCCACAGCTCACGACCGTATTCTAGCATCTCGTATGGGTGCGGCTGCAGTCGACGCTCTTCTTGAAGACCAACGAAACGTAATGATTGGAATCGCAAACGATGAGATAGTATATGTACCGTTCTCGAAAGCTATCAAAAACGATAAGCCAATAAATCGGGACTTATTAAATACACTTCGTCGGCTTTCGATATAAGAATCTTTAGAACGCGGCAAAATCGTTTTTTGCTCTGACAGCATACTAGAGTAGAAGAAAATTATAGTAGTTTTCTTCTACTCTTTTTTTGTTTATTCACGAGAAAATTCAAAAAACATTACGATTACTTGTTTTTGTGTAAAATATGTTTTATATTGCATCACTATTTAAGGGAAACACACACAAGAAGACGTAATTAGTAAGGTGAATTGATTATATTATTAACCATTAAATTAAAAAGAGTATGAAAGAACTATTAAAATTTTCATTTTTAGGAATTTTTATGGCATTATTATCATGTGGTGGTGGTGGTGCTAGTGGCGATGCCGGGAAATTTATTTCGGATGCAGAAGTGCAAACACCGGTGGTAAGCAATAAATATTTTGGCGACTTGCCCGGATTGAAATTGCAGAAGAAAGCGGCTAAATCGTTAGCAGACGAAAAATATACTGCTGAGGGTAAGGCAATTAAAACCGACGATTTAGAAGAGGGACTAAAACAGTTAGCTGTAATCGGAGAGAAAGCTAAGGCTACAGAGGCTGAAATTGATACCTACTACGACAAGAAAAATTTTGATGCCATCGAGGCTCTTAAAGGCAAAGAAGTTCCTGCAACATTCGACCCTGCTGCTTTTGAGTCGGTTAAATGTGTAATCGAACGTAATGACAGCGCTTCAATAATCATAAAGACAACAATGGTACTTGCTTGCGACTTTCCAAAATCGTTTGCTAATCTATCGTGGGAATATCGAGATGCAGCCGGAGCAAAACTATCGGCAGGAGCATATTATCTACCTAAAGACACAGAATGTGTAAAAGGCTCGACAGTAGAAATGACTATTGAAAATCCTCCTATTGCTAAGCTGGAAAAATTTGAAGGCCTATATTTCTTCAAATAAACCAAAAGAATGTAGAATGTAGGAAGTGGGAATGTAGAATGTAGAATGTAGGAAGTGAGATTTTGCTACTTCTATTCTACGTACCATAAATTCAATACATTTCCACTGCCTGTAAAGCAGCATTTTGGTGGGCAGAAAGCGAACCGAAAGCGTCCTCCCGACCGAAAATGTCCTCCGATACATTGCCACGCTGTGGCAGTGTATCGGATATTTTGCAGTCAGCTCGCTTCTGGGACAAAGTTACAGCTAGCTAGCTTCCATACTCTGTGGCAGTGAGTGGAACACAGCAGGGGCTTGGTTGCCTTTTCTTTTTTATGGTGTGTGGGAGTGTGGGGGTTATGCGACTTCTTTGTAGGAGCGTAGGCGGGCGCGCATTATCAGCTTTGTTACCATTGAGGATAGCAAAGATATGAACAGGGAGAGCAAAAATACTATTGCTAGGTCGGTGAATTTTACCATTACCGGATATGTGTCGATTATCAGGGTAGATGTGTTTCCTGCTAGTTTTATAATTCCAAAATATTCTTGGCACAGGCATAGCAATACTCCTATTATTATTCCTATGATTGCTCCAAACAGGGTTATGAGCCACGTCTGTGATGTGAATATACTTGTGATGAATTTGTTGTCGGCTCCGAGATTTATCAGTGTTGCGATGTCGTTGCCTTTGTCGACTATCAGCACTGCTATTGTGCTTATAACATTAAAGGTGGCAATAATCATAATGAAACCGAGTAGAAGAAATGTAACCCACTTCTCTATGTTTATCATACGGAATGATGATTCTTGCTGTTTCAGCCGGTCTTTTACCGAGTATTCTTCGCCCAGCTTCTCGCTGATGGCTGCTACTGTGTTGTCGATGTCGTTTCCTTTGATTGTCGACACTTCTATCGCTGTGGCTTGTGTGGGGTAGTCGAATAGGTGGCGCGCTACTGCAATGGGGACAAAGATTGTATTTTCGTCGTATTCTGCTTGGTCGACTTGGAACACGCCGGCGACAAATAGCGAGTCGGCGCGAAATGCACCAATCGGGTTGGCAATGTTTATGCGTCCAACTCGTCGTGGAGCGTAGAGTCTTAACAGTGCGGAATATCCCGGGCGAGCTTGAAGTGCTATTGCCGAGCCTACACTTATCACTGCATGGTTTCCCATCTCGTCGTGGAGCAAGAACCTGCCATCTTCTTTTGTGATGCTGTCTACCTTTGTTGCCTTTTCGTAGTCGGCAGTTACGCCTTTAATGATTACAGGTTTCTGGTTGCTGTTGAAGGCTGCAAGTGCGTTTTCTTCGATGGTAGGCATAGCCATCGACACACCATTAATTTGTTTAATTATATTGATAATGCTGTCGGCATTCTCAATTGTCTTTCCGTGTGTTGCTTCTATTTTAATATCCGGGTCGATAGCCGACAGCTTGCTTTCAACGAGGTGAGTGAACCCATTGAAGACCGACAATACACACACAATTGCTGCCGTAGTAATGATGACACCACACACGGCGACAATAGAAATGAGATTGACTGCGCTATGCGACTTACGAGCAAATATATATCTGCTTGCAACTTTGAGCGAAAGACGACTCATATAGCTTTATTTTTTTAAAAGCTCGTCGATATGCTCGATATAGTCGAGAGAATCGTCGACATAGAAAGTCAATTCGGGTGTTTTGCGTAATTGAAAGCGTACACGCTGAGCCAGCTCAAAGCGAATAGTCTTTGCACTCTCGTTAATACTTTTCACCACTTCTTCACTTTTCTCGGAGGGGAATATGCTTAGATATCCTTTTGCTGTGCTAAGGTCGGGGCTTACTCGCACCGAACTAACCGACACTAGGCAATTACCAAGTTTGGCAGTCTCTAGGCGGAAAATCTCGCTCAATTCTTTTTGTAATAAGCGAGCTATTTTTTGTTGTCTTGTAGTTTCCATAATGTTACAAAATTACTGCTTTTATTTAAAATTCCACTAACAAAACGCCAAAACCCACTAAAAAGGCTAAAATGATTATATGTAAGGCTCTAATACTCTTATTACTTTGCCAAATTTCTCCTTCTCAAACTTGACAGATTTGTAGGCATTGTTTATATATTCTATGCTTATACCAGCCTTTATTAGCAGTCTAAACTTAGGAATAAACAGATGTTGCACATCGTTATCGAATCGAGCGGCGTCAATTATTTTAGATATGTCTGCATCGAGAATCGATTGTTTATCTTTTGATAATTTGTTTACATCACAGCCTTTTGATATTAAGTATGCAACAGGTCGTTCGGAGTGAATAGAGAATAGTGCAGTTTTACCGTTTTTATCTTCAGTGTTTACGTCAACACCTTTGCCAACAAGAAATTTTACTGTGGCAAGGTCTTCGATATAGAAGATGGCAGTTTGTCCCCATTTATCTGTGGCCAGTACATTAGCACCGGCATTTACAAGAGTCTGAATCGTATTAAACTCGGTGGCGCATAGTAATGCAGTGCGTTTGTTCTGGTTGGTGGTTTCTAGTTTTGCCCCCAGTTTGATGAGGGTTTTGCAACGATTACTATTTCCTGCTTTAGCGGCAATCATAAGAGCTGTACCATCTTCATCTTTGGCTCTGCCAATAATTTCAAGGTCGGCTCCACACTTCACCATCTTTGCGGCAAGAGCATCAAATTCGAGGTCGGTGCTTTTTCTTTCAGCCTCATTTTCTGTGATGATAGAGAGGGGAGTCTGATTATATTCGTCTTTTACATTCAAGTCAACCGTCTGAGTATCTAGAATATGGTGCATAAATTCATAGTTGTTATAAGTGGCGGCGATAGTCATAATGCTTACGAATTTGTTCTTTTTTCGTTTTCTTATCAGGGTGTAATTTACCGATTTATATAGATCGCACACATCAATAATATCTTGCTTAGAAAGTCTGATGATTTTAATCTGTTCGATGGCACGCTTTAGCATATTAGGATTTTTAAGAGCCGGATTTTTTCTTAATTCTGCAATTTGCTTGTTTAATTGAGCTTGTGTAGTAAGATTCTTCGTGGCAAAGTATTCAAAAGCTGTCCGGTCGTTATACTCGGCATATATGTCGGCTCCATTATCAATGAGTAACTTCATTATTGGCGCTTTGTGAGCCACGTGAAGAGTAGGCATATTGTAAGAATCTTTCCTATTTACGTTTGCGCCGGCATCAATGAGTGCTTTTACAATTTCAATATTCCCCATATTCACCGCCGTTGCGATAACATAACTACCACCCACTTTGCTGTCGGCAGAAACTCCCGAAGCGAGAAGAGAATTTACTTCTTTTAAGTCTTGTTTAAGCACAGCCATAGCAAGATCGGTTTTAGCATCGGCAAATGCATTGAATGATAGTGTTAAAGCAATACAGAGTATTACCATTTTTAGGTACATAATAGTCTTATTCATGGACTTATGATTTAAATAATTTCAAAAAGGAGTTACAAGTTTTTTAATAATGCAATATTCGTCAAAAAATATGACATTTGCAAGTAGTTTCAGATTATTTGTCAAATGAAATATTTTGGCATTATATTTGTTTAAGCATAAGAATGTTTGTGAGTTAAATATAAACTATCTATCTTTGAATACATTTTTAAATAAATTATATGGAGACAATAAAACCCGGAAAATATGTAGAGTTAACATATAAACTCTATGAAGTAGCAGAGCCACAGGAGATTCTTATGTACTCGTTTACCGAAGAGCAACCTGACAATTTTGTTTTTGGCTTGGATAATGGTATGTTAGAATCGTTCAAGAAAGCTATAAGTGGCTTGAAAACGGGCGAAACATTTGATATTACATTATCACCAGAAGAGGCTTTTGGTCCTATTATGGAAGATTATATTATGGAATTTGAGAAAGCTATGTTTGAAGTTGATGGCAACTTTGACGATGAGCGTATCAAAGAGGGAGAGACTATAGAGATGATGACAGCCGACGGACATCGAGTTCCAGCCGAAGTGGTTGAGGTAGGTGAAAAGGTGAAATTAGATTTTAACCACCCATTTGCCGGACAGAGTATCCACTTTGTAGGCGAAGTGAAGACAATTCGCGATGCTACTCCTGAGGAGCTTCAGCCTAAGGGCTGTTGCAGCTGTGGACACGATCACGACCACGAATGTGGCGATGGCGAGTGTGGTGGTTGCTCAGGCTGTAATTAATCGGACGATAAATAATATAACGAAAGAGTGTGCAATAGCTGTACACTCTTTTTTATACCCAAAAGGGTATAATATTATTTCAACATATTTCTATTTCCGTTGTCTTCGAGCACTTTCATTTGCTGAATGGCAATCTGATTGAGTTTCATAAGTCTTTCTCCTTGTGCAATACCTTGCTCAATAAACACAGCATTCAGGCTCTCCATATTGGATAGACAAATTAGTTCGTTGATCGAAGCGTAATCACGAATGTTGCCTTTCTGCTCCTGATTCTGTTCACGCCACATCTTGACAGTCAAGCCAAACATTGCCACATTCAGCACATCGGCTTCATCGGCATAGATAATACTTGCCTGCTTGGCAGTTATTTCGGAAGGTATCAAGTTGTTCTTGATTGCATCAGTGTGAATGCGATAGTTGATTTTAGACAATTCACGTTTGGCAGTCCAACCGATTAGTGCTTGTTCATCTGCTTTAAGTCGTTGATATTCTTTGACTAATAGCAACTGAAAGCGAGGGCTAATCCACATGCCAAAGTGATAAGCAATATCTCGATGAGCATATGTCCCACCATATCTACCAGCTTTCGACACTATGCCGATTGCTCCAGTTTTTTCAATCCAAGACTTCACAGAAAGAACGAAATTATTACTCCCTGCCATGTTTTTAATTGTACCGAATTCGGTACAATTAAAATTGGGATTATACAAAATTTCCCATTCACCGATATATTCAATGGTACTCTTTAAGCTAAGCCATCTGAATATGATATGTTCTTGCAACTGACTTCTTGCCATATCGGTAAGAGATATATAGTCATGCTCATCTACATTCAGAACTGTTATTTCTGTATTTTAAACTGTTATCTTTGCCATAAATATGCATCTTTATATTTTGTGGCAAAATTACTTATAAATCTTGTGATTGAGGACTTTATAAGGCATAAATTGCACTCTGTTTTTTGAATATAAGACTATAATACAGAATAGAATAGCTAGATTGAACGAAATCGAATAATACTAGAATTGGTAGCCTAGTGTTATCAGCCAGTAGTGTAGTTTGTTTTTGATGTTTTTGGTATATTTTGAATCAAATGTGAGTGTCTCGGTAAGTGGAATATTATACGACAGCCCTAGCTTGTAGTGCGAGAAAAAGGTAAAGTTTGCGCCCACTTTCCAATCAAACACCCAACTCGGAGCCTTGACAAACGAGCGTTGTTGCAGCTTTATCGATGCCACCGGACCTGTGTAAATCATAGGTACGAAAATATGTTCAATTTCGGGGAATTTAAAATTATAGTTGATACACAGAGGTATCGACCAGAAGATAAATTTAGAATTATCTTCGCCATAAGGCATACCTTCAAAATACATATTGTTCCAATCTACCCTCATACTTCGTCGCATAATATCAATACCCGATGAGATTCCAAATCCTCCTACTATATTATTAATATCGACACCTACACCGCCCACAAATCCCACACAAGTGTAAAGCGTGATGTCGCCGGGCTGATTAGTTAAAGGTCGTTCAAAAGTAGGGGTGATATAATTGTTTGTAGTGTTTACAATGCTGGCTCCGGCGTGAATATCAAATACTACATCGGTTGCTTTCGTGCTAAGTGCTGATAACGCAAAAATACAGAAGATTAGATTCTTTAGTCGCATAAGGTTTTTTAAGATTATGTTAACAATTGCAAAGGTAGTAATTATTTGGTAAAGGCGTCTTTTTTTCGCATAGATTTGTCTGCCGGGTGTCGTAGTTTTGGGATAAAAAACAGTTTTATTATGAGTTACGATATACCTTACACCCAACTTTGGTGGATTCTTGTTCTCGTGTGTGGCGAGTATGTTTTTATATTGCTGTCGGTAATTGCCGACCTTATTAGTGGCGTGCGCAAAGCCCGAAAGCGAGGCGAGGCGAGGCGAAGTGCTGCATTTCGGCGCACTGTCGACAAGGTTTCGAGATATTATAATGCTATGTTTGCGCTCACGGTGATCGATGTGATGCTCATTACGGCTCTTTTATATCTTCGCATTACCGAAGATATATACATTATTCCGTTATTTCCTGTTTTCACTTGTCTGGGAGCGTTGGGAATAGCACTTATTGAGGTGAAAAGCATTTATGAGAAATCGGACGAAAAAGAGCGAGAAGACTATCGCAAGGGCATAGATATGCTTGGGTCGATTCTAAATAATAAAAAATTGATAGATGAAATATTGACTAAAAACACAAAGAAATGAATTATTTTACGATTGACGAACTTACGCAGTCCTGTGTTGCCGAGAAATATGGCATTGCTAATAATCCCGACGAAAGTGTGGTGAATAATATGAAGCGATTAATTTCGCAAGTGCTAAATCCTGCTAGAGAGGCAATTAAAATCCCGATAAAAGTGAATAGCGGATTTCGTTCGGCTGAACTAAACAAGGCGGTTGGAGGAGCTGTGTATTCTTATCATCTCAGCGGACGGGCTGCCGATCTCACAACCGGCACAAAAGCCGGGAACAGACGGCTGTATAAGATATTGCAGCACCTGCCGCACGCCGAACTGATAAACGAGAAAGATGCCACATGGATTCACGTTGCGCTGTAGCCGGTGAATTTATAGTCTTTGAAAACCAGAAAATGTTTAAATATGTTTATAGTGCTATGAACTACAATATATTTTCCGTAAATTTGTAGGAAATTTTTCGATAGAATGGTGCAATAGTGCCTTTTTACTTGAGAAATATATATTTTTTGGCGATTGTTTTATTATCAATAAACTATAATCAATTATGAAAATTGCAATTATCAATGGACCTAATCTTAATTTGTTAGGAGTAAGAGAGAAAAATATTTATGGAGATAAAAGTTTTGAATCTTACTTTGATTTATTGGCAAGTAAATACTCAGATATCGAGCTTGAATATTTTCAAAGTAATTGTGAGGGCGATATAATCGACAAAATTCATAGTGTGGGGTTTGACTACGATGGCATTATCCTTAATGCCGGAGCCTACACACATTATTCAATAGCTATTGCCGATGCTATTCGCGGAGTGAAATCGCCTGTAATCGAGGTGCATATTTCTAATGTACACACACGCGAAGATTATCGCCGCGTGTCGATGATTGCTCCGGCTTGTCGCGGCGTGATTGCCGGCTTTGGCTTGAAGAGCTATGAGCTAGCCTTGATAGCTCTGACCGGCGACGAAGAATGATCAAACTTTGATGTCAGTAAAGCGTTTTATTATTGTTATTCTATATTATATATATTCTTAATTTTTTAGATGAAAAAATTTACCAAAATTGTTGCAACAATATCCGATAAAAGGTGCGAGACGAGTTTTATAAAGACTTTATACGAGAATGGCTTAAATGTGGTGCGAATGAACTCAGCCCACTTGCAACTCGAAGGCTTTAGCAAGATTGTAAACAATGTGCGCTCGGTGAGCGACAAGATTGCAATTTTGATGGACACAAAAGGTCCTGAGATTCGTACGACTATCAATGAGGAAGATTCCTACATCTCGATAAACGAAGGTGATAAGGTTTGCTTTTGTGGCAATTCAAAGGGAATCTCTTGCAAAGAGACAATTTGCTTGTCGTATGAGAAGATAGCCGACGATGTCGAGGTCGGGAATCATTTTCTAATCGACGATGGTGAGCTAGATTTTGTCATCGACAGCATTAAAGATGGAATAATCTATACCACTGCACAGAATGCAGGCGAGCTTGGGTCGCGAAAGAGTGTAAATATTCCCGGAGTAAGCATTAAGTTGCCATCACTCACCTCAAAAGATATTATAAACATTGGCTATGCCATTGATTTGAATGTCGACTTTATAGCGCACTCGTTTGTGCGCAGCAAGCAGGATATCCTTGATATTCAAGCTATTCTCGATGCCCGTAACAGCGGGATAAAGATCATTGCAAAGATTGAAAATCAAGAAGGTATCGACAATTTCGACGAGATTCTGGAAGTCGCTTATGGCGTGATGATTGCACGCGGCGACTTAGGAATAGAAATTCAAGCCGAGCGCATTCCGGGCATTCAACGCCAATTGATAAAGAAATGTATTCAGCGACGTAAGCCGGTAATTGTGGCTACACAGATGCTTCACAGTATGATTAGCAATCCACGTCCCACTCGTGCCGAAGTGTCGGATATTGC
This sequence comes from Muribaculaceae bacterium, assembly GCA_028689665.1. Lineage (GTDB taxonomy): Bacteria > Bacteroidota > Bacteroidia > Bacteroidales > Muribaculaceae > JAQVCR01. Next base: position 1,392 of record JAQVCR010000034.1, on the reverse strand, counting down.
TAATGCAGTGTATCAACACACCGATGCACTTATGCTCAGTGGCGAGACAGCTTATGGAAAATATCCGGTCGAAGCCATCTCTACAATGACACGTGTGGCAATAGAAGCAGAGAAAAGTATGGGGACTGCCGATCGATACATTCCCGAGATGGAAGACGACATTACTTCGTTTCTTGCTCATCAGGCAGTAGCCGCCTCGACTATGGTAGGCACAAAAGCCATAGTAACCGACAGCTACACCGGACGAACAGCACGCTATGTAGCATCGTTTCGCGGCTCTTATCCCACATTAGCATTGTGCTATCATCAGCATGTAATTCGATTGCTTGCGCTCTCTTATGGCGTATTCCCATTCTACCAACCACGCACACAGACCTCGCGCGACTATCTTTATCACGGGCTTGACCACCTAATCGAGTTGGGCTTGCTCAATCGTGATAATACTATTGCATATCTCGGTGGTGCATTTGGCGAAGGGCATGGCACTTCGTTCCTCGAAATAAACAGCGTAGGCGATGTGATGAAAAGCTATGAAGAATATAATTTACCAAATCTTGAAAATACAGTAAAATAGTTATAACTGCCATGGTTGACGATGAATTAGAAAATTATATACTCAATCACATAGACGAAGAAGGTGAGTTGTTATCACGACTCAATCGTGATACTCACCTGTTTCACCTGCGTCCACGAATGTGTTCGGGGCATTTACAAGGACGATTACTCAAGATGTTTGTGCGTATGATTAAGCCACGCCGCATTCTTGAACTTGGAACATTCACCGGCTACTCGGCTCTGTGCCTCGCCGAAGGATTAGCCGAAGGTGGCGAAGTGCATACCATCGAAATCGACGATGAGCTGGAAGAATTTATCACGACACACTTAGCCGCATCGCCACTAAAGGACAAAATACATCTTCATATTGGAGATGCCGCCGACATAATACCCACACTGGAAGTAACATTCGATTTAGTATTTATTGATGCCAACAAGCGCAACTATATCGACTATTATAATATGGTATTTGATCGTGTCGCTCCCGGAGGCTTTATATTAGCCGACAACACGCTATGGGACGGAAAAGTGATAGATCCGGGTACCCGCCCCGATGCACAGACAATTGGAATATTAGAATTTAACGAGCTGATAGCTCACGACACACGCATAGAAAAAGTAATACTTCCGCTTCGCGATGGCTTAACGATAATACACAAGCCGCCATTATAGAAATTAGGCAATAGTATTAATTTGCGCCTTGAATTTATTTAGTATTAACGAATTATAGCTAAAAAACTATGGAACGATTTTATTTCATACTACCTTTATTTTTAATGTTTGTTTTTACGGCGAAAGCAGAGAAGGTATTAATCACATTAGCAAGTGAGAATTGTA
>JAQVCR010000008.1 GCA_028689665.1 Muribaculaceae bacterium | reverse complement strand
CGCAGTGTAGGCTCGATAACCAAAGCCGACCTAGAAGCAAAAATTAAAGCAATTCTATAAGAATCATTTCATTCCAAATATCAGGGAGCATCGAAACATTCGACGCTCCCTTTTTTTTGACGTATAGCTACAATTATATTTTATCGAAATAAATGCAAGTTAACTATAATAAATGACTATTTTTGTAATATATACAAACACAAGCCATGGCAAAGAAACAAAATATAAATTATCATGATATAGAATCATCACTAAGTAGATTTAAAAGCACAAATATCCCGGCCGGCGATGTGGGATATGAAATACTAAAGGCCTTCGGTAAAAGTGATGCAGATATAAGAAGATACAAGGAGGGAAAAGGTGTGTTGTCGTCTTATGACGGGCTGCTTATCAAGGGATTGTTTGCATTTAAAAGTGTAACGACTACTGCACTTCTTTCGACTATCGAGGAGATGAAAAATAATGCACAAATCATTAAGTCTGCTCCTAAAATTATTGCTGTGAGTGATGGCGTGAGCATTATTGCTTTTGATATGCGAGAAAAAGAGACCTTTGATAAACCACTTGTTCAGCTTTATTGCGACTTCCAATTTTTCTATCCTCTATGTGGGGTGGAGCGTTTTAAGCCGGTCGATGAGAATCCTGCAGATATTAAGGCTGCCGAGAAATTGGCAAAACTTCATGATGAGCTTCGTGCCTATAACGATTTCAGTAGCTCTAGCGACTTGCACGACCTTAATATTTTTATTGCACGACTACTATTCTGTTTCTTTGCCGAAGATGCAGGTATATTTGAAGAGAATCTGTTCACCGGCTCTATTGTGCGCTATACCAACGACGATGGTAGCGACCTTGCCGATTATCTTGATGCTGCATTTAATGTGATGGACTTGCGTGAACGCAATGCCGATACCATAAAGATTATTTCGCAATTCCCTTATGTAAATGGTGGGCTATTCTCCAAGCACATCAGCATTCCACGAATGGGCTATAAGGCTAGAAAGATTATAATTGAATGTGGAGAATTAAATTGGCAGGATATAAATCCCGACATTTTCGGCTCAATGATTCAGGCTGTTGTCGATCCTAATGTGCGTGCTAACCAAGGAATGCACTACACCAGTGTGCCGAACATACTGAAGGTGATTAATCCGTTATTTCTCGACGAACTTAGAGCGGAATTTAATAACCGACTCAATTTCTATGATGAGAAGCGGCGGTTGCGCGATGTGGGTATGCTTTCGGATAGTGTTTTTTTTGCTGAGGTGAAACCTATCATTAAAGCGAACATAAATCTATTGCAACGAATTGCAAAAATGAAATTTTTTGACCCGGCGTGCGGTAGTGGTAACTTCTTGATTATCACTTATAAAATGCTCCGCCTGCTCGAAATGGATATATTAAAGCTTAATCGTAAATGCCACCCGCAAGCTGTACTCGATTTTATCGATGCTTCTTTCATTACACTTAATCAATTTTATGGTATTGAACTTCTCGATTTCCCTCACGAGGTAGCTATGCTGTCGATGTGGCTGGCAGAACATCAGATGAATAAGAAGCTACATGATGAATTTAGTGTAAACACTCGTGCGCTACCATTGCACAACATCACGCAGATAGTGTGTGGCAATGCTTGCCGACTGGATTGGAATACCGTTTGCCCACACGACAAAGACGATGAAGTGTTCATCTTCGGTAACCCGCCGTATTTGGGTGCCAGATTGCAAGAAGAGGAACAAAAATTGGATATGGAGAAAGCAATGGGTGTCGTTATTTTTTACAACAACTTAGATTATATTGCTACTTGGTTTTATATTGGATGCAATTATATTGCAAATAGTAATGCTAAACTGGCATTTGTAACAACTAATTCCATTTGTCAAGGTGAGCAGGTTTCATTATTGTGGAATTATATATTTGGTAAAGATGTTGAAATATCATTTGCCTATCATTCTTTTAAATGGTCTAATAATGCAAAATATAATGCTGGGGTTACCTGTGTTATTATTGGATTGCGTATGAAATCAACTTCATCCCAATACATATTTGATGGAGATAAAAGGAAAAAGGTTTCAATGATTAATCCATATCTTTCAGAGGGTACAAGTATAATTGTAGAGAAACAATATAAATCTATCTCTGGATTTTTGTCTATTGATTTCGGCAATATGGCGAACGATGGAGGTGCATTGCTATTATCTGAATTTGAAAAAGATGAATTAATAAGACAATATCCTGAATCGGAAAAACTAATTAAAAAATTTTACGGTTCTCTTGAGTTTATTAGAGGTGAAAATAAGTATTGTCTTTGGATCTCTGATGAGACATATCCATTGGCACAATCTATAATTGAAGTAAATAAAAGAATAGAACGATGCCACTCAATGCGTTTTGAGAGTAAACGAGAAGCTACTAATAAATTAGCGCAAACGCCTTATAAGTTTGGTGAAATTAGATATAATGAGAGTGAATCAATCATTATACCTCGTGTTTCTTCAGAGCGACGAGAATATATTCCTATGGGGTATCTAGATGCCGGAACAGTTATTTCAGATTCTGCTTTTGCTATTTATGATGCCGAGACGTGGCTGTTTGGTATTCTAGAAAGCAAGATGCATATGGCGTGGGTGCGCACTGTGGGTGGTAAATTAAAAACAGATTATCGTTATTCAGCACAGCTTTGTTACAACACTTTTCCATTTCCAAAGATTACAGAAGTGAAAAGAGAACAACTAACCGAAGCCGCCGAAGAAGTACTGCTTGCACGTGCCGACCATCCCGAAAAGACGCTAGCCGAGATGTACGACCCCGACAAGATGCCGCAGAATCTTCGCGAAGCACATAATGCGCTCGATGATATTGTGGATAGTTGCTATCCCGGTTATCCATTTGCCAACGACGAAGCTCGATTGGAATGCTTGTTTAAACTCTATGAGAAAATGACGTCGAAATAGAAGAACAGCAAAAGTGCGACAGAGCATTGCAGTTTCCTTATAACCTAAAGTGATATGAGATATGACAAAGAAAGAATCGATAAAGCTATTTGAAGAAAAGAAAGTTCGCACCGTGTGGGACGATAAAACGGAAACATGGTACTTCTCTATTGTGGACGTGGTGGCGGCTTTGACAGACAGTCCGAATCCAAGAAAGTATTGGAGCGTATTAAAAACACGATTAAAAAAGGAGGGCAGTGAGTTGACTACAAATTGTAGTCAACTGAAAATGCAGTCTGTTGACGGGAAAAGATATCTTACCGATGTGGCTGATACTGAGCAACTCTTTCGTCTTATTCAATCCATTCCTTCACCTAAGGCGGAGCCATTCAAACAATGGATGGCGCAAGTGGCAGCCACACGGCTGGAACAGATGCAAGATCCTGAATTGAGTATTCATCAAGCGTTGGAAGACTATAGGCGATTGGGCTATTCAGACAATTGGATTAACCAACGACTCAAGTCGATAGAAATACGCAAAGACTTGACCGACCAATGGAAAGCACATGATGTGAAAGAGGGATTGGAATATGCCACACTCACCGATATTATCTATAATTCATGGGCGGGAATATCGGCTAAACAATATAAGCAGTTGAAAGGCTTGAAAAAAGAAAATTTGCGAGATAATATGACAAATGAAGAATTGGTGCTGAATATGTTGGCTGAACTTTCTACAACGAGTATCACGAAAGCCAAGAATCCAAAAGGACTGGACGAGAACGCAAGATGTGCCGCCGAAGGAGGAAATGTGGCTGCTGTAGCTCGAAAGGAGTTGGAATCGAAGACAGGACGAAAAGTCGTATCACCGCTAAGTGTCAAACGCTTTTTTAATAATCAATTGCCCGAAAAAGATGATAATAATGCAACAAATATAGAATCAGATGGAGACGAAACAAAATAACTTTGTAGATATTCACTATGCCTTAACCGGCAAGTCGACAAATACCAATGAATTAGGAATGCGAGAAATGCAAGCCAAAGCCTATAAGTATCGTGATAAACGATTCTTACTAATCAAGGCACCTCCAGCCAGTGGCAAAAGCCGTGCGCTAATGTTTATTGCGCTTGATAAGCTAGAACATCAAGGAATAAAGAAAGTAGTAGTTGCAGTGCCGGAGAAGAGCATAGGACGTTCATTTAAAGATACAGGGTTAAAGAAATTTGGTTTTTTTGCCGATTGGTCGGTTGTCCCATATTATGATTTATGCTCGTCAAGAAGAAACGACAGCGACAAGGCAGATCGATTCTGCAAATTTATGCATAGTGATAATTGTCGCATATTAGTGTGCGCCCACGCTACGCTACGCAATGCGATGAAGCAGTTGAATGATGATGATTGGAACGATTGCCTGCTGGCAATAGATGAATTTCATCACACAAGTGCCGATGTAAGCAGTGGGCTAGGTGATACAGTACGCCGAGTAATGAATAACTCCACAGGACATATAGTAGCAATGACAGGAAGCTATTTCAGAGGCGATGGAATTCCCGTGCTACGAGCAGAAGACGAGGCGCGATTTTATCCAGTTACTTATAATTATTATCAGCAACTTAATGGCTATAAGTATCTTAAAAACTTGATATTGGGTTATCACTTTTATAAAGGTTCGTATCTCGATCATATAAGCGAAGTGCTTGATACTCGACGAAAGACAATTATACATATCCCATCGCCGAATAGCAGGGCATCGTCGGCTAAAGGTAAGATTGCTGAAGTTGCTGAAATCTTGAATCTTATAGGCGAAGAAGTGAGCCACGATTGTAATAGAGGAATTTATACGATTAAAACAAAAGACGGCAGGTTGTTGAAAGTTGCCGACCTTGTAGAGGATAAAGGAAATACAAGAAATTTGGTGTATTCTTATCTGCACAAAATGAAATGTGCAGAAGATATGGATATTATCATAGCACTTAACACGGCAAAGGAAGGATTTGACTGGGAGTGGTGCGACACTTGCTTAACAATAGGGGTGCGTGGCTCACTTACCGAAGTGGTGCAAATCATAGGACGTTGTACTCGTGATAGTGAAGGAAAAGATACTGCTAGGTTTATAAATATGATAGCTATGCCCGATGCCGATCAACCCGAAGTGAAAGTTGCAGTTAATGATTTTCTAAAAGCTATCACTGCATCACTACTTATGGAGCAAGTGATGGCACCAAGTTGGCACTTCAAGACTAGCAAAGATGACGAAGACGAAGATGCCAATGATGACACAATACATACCATTGTAGTGGAAGGATTAAAACCACTTTCGAGCATTAAAACACAACAAATTGTTGCCGAGCAACTAGTTGATCTCAAGGCAACAATACTACAAAATGACTTAGTTGTTAAAACTATTAGCGGAAGCACTACAGCCGAAGCCATAACACAGCACCTTATACCCAAAGTGTTAAGAGAAAAATATCCCGAATTGAGTGATGGCGAAGTGGAAGAAGTGCGTCAGCGAGTACTACTTGATACTATAATAAAAGGTAACGATCTAGTTGATGAGAAAGGAACCCCGATAGATATAACATTAATAGATAAAGGACAAAAAACACAAGAAAGTGAGGGAAATCGTTTACTCAAAATATCGAATAATTTTATAAATATAGATAACCTATCCATTAATCTTATTGATACTATAAATCCATTTCAGCGAGCTTATGAAGTGCTATCCAAGAAAGTCGATGCCCCTACACTAAAAATTATTCAAGATACCATAGCCGAACAGAAATTTAATATGCCTATTGAAATGGCAATAAATCTGTGCCGATGGCCTGTGAAAAAGTGGATTACAGAACACAATGGAGAAAAGCCGTCGATAAACGATCCTAATGTCAAAATACGAGAATTGGCATGTGCTTATAATAAGGTTAGAAATCTAAAAATAAGAAAGATGAATGGACTTGAATATGAACCTGATAATAATTTAACAGTTATGGAATGGCCGGAAGACTTATTAGAATTATTTGAAGACGAAATTTTTGCCGATGTTCGCCCAAAGGCTCAGCCAATAACGGCAGATGATCGCCGAGTAAAGGCTTTATATGAAATTACAGAATGGGTGGAAGCAAATGGGGGACGATTGCCTCGGAGAGATGGGGAATTTAAAGAGAAATTAATTGCACGTTTGCTCGAAGCACTAAAAAAAGATGCTGCTGAGAGTTTAATAGCTTATGACCGACTACACTTATTAAAGAAAGATAAATTATGAACATAGATAAAGAACTAGAAGATTTGCTGAATGATCCTATGTTTGACTTGTCGGAGAAAGAAAAGTCATTGTTTGATATTCCTGCCGATATGAGAAGAGTGCAAGAACGTCGAGCAAAACCCGACTATGTGGCACAACGTAAATTGTGTGAAAATTTTGGAGAATATCAGCCATTATTTAAGCAAGTACACAAAGATTTGAAAATAGGGCGAAGGAGCCTTGTAAAAATAACGAAGACAGAGAGTCTAGAGCCTAATCATTATTATATCGAAGGAGGTCAGCTAGTGTTACTAGAATCGATAGGCGACTTATTTATGGCAAGTAAAGGATCGAAAGATGCACGAACGCGATGCGTATTTGAGAATGGAACAGAGTCGGATATTTTACTACAGACACTTCGCCGTAATGTCGTAGGCAATGGATATGCAGTAACGGAGTTGCAAGAAGAAACAGAAAAACAAATTTCTGCGTTTAATGAATTGTCGGATGAAGATAAGGTAACAGGTTCTATTTATATTCTAAGTTCGCTATCCGAACAGCCCGAAATCGCAAATCAATCAGACCTTTATAAAATAGGATTTACCACTAATAGCGTAGAAGAGCGTATAGCCGATGCCACTAATGATCCCACTTATCTATTGGCTCCGGTGAAGGTAGAGACGTCTTATAAGATAGTGAATATGATAAGCCAGAAATTTGAAGCTTTAATACATCAAGTGCTTGATTCTGTGCAGATGCAAATTTCAATTATAGATAAAACAGGGGTTACTTATCACCCACGAGAATGGTATGTCGTACCATTTGAAGTGATAGAGACTATCATAAATAAAATATTAGATGGAAGCATAGTAAATTATATTTATAATCAACAATTGCAATGTCTAGAAAAAACAAAGATAATTTCAAAGTCGGTATTTGATACCTCTAAACTAAAAGTATTGACACTTATTATAAAGAGGATATACTTTGACGAGATCATGAAAGGAGAAAAGGTCGTTGAATATCGTAAATTGAAAGAAACGACAAAAAATAAATATATTTACATTGATGACTCAGATGGAAAGACTTATTTACGTCGTTATGATGTGATTCATTTTTATGTCGGCTATCACAAAGATAGAGAGAGCGCATTAGTAGAAGTGATTGATATAAAATATAATGAGGGAATAGTAGAATTTCATCTAGGTAAAATATTAGAGCATATTGCAATAAATTAGAAAGGGGGCGACTATGGATATTGAGGTGATTCGGGAGTTTTGTGTTGGGCTGGAGGGTGTGGAGGAGACTTTTCCCTTCGATGATGTAACGCTGGTGTTTAAGGTGGGTGGAAAGATGTTTCTGCTTTTGCCTCTTGATGTGCCTAATAAGATTTGTATGAAGTGTGATCCTGATTATTCGTTGGAGTTGCGTGAGCGATATCTTGGTATTGAGCCGGCTTTTCATTTTAACAAGAAGCATTGGAATCAATTGTTTCTTGATCGCGATGTTCCGGAGAGTTTAATTATTGCGCTAATCGAGCATAGCTATCAGCTTGTAGTATCGAAATTGCCTAAGGCAGTTCGAGCTACCTTATTGCGTTGAGGGCGTCGAGCATCGATTGTAATTTTTCTCTTACGTCTTTCAGTCGTTCTATAACTTCGGTGCGTTGAGATACGTTGTGCCTGTTAATTTTGATTTGTTGCTGAGCGGCATCAAGTTTAAGTCCTTTTTCTTTTACAAGGAAATATACCATTCTTATTATTTCTATGTCGGCAGGCGTATAGAAACGAGTGTTTTTAGTGTTTCTTTTAGGTTTTATTATGGTGAATTGTTTTTCCCAAAAACGTAGAGTTGATGCCGGGATATTCAGTATATCGGCTACTTCGCTAATTTTGTAATATTTCTTGTTGATGCTATCCATATAATTATATTGTCAAGTTAATCCATTACATGCCCTGCATTTTCGGCTTGTTTCACAAGTTCGGCATATTGTTCGGGAGTTATGTCGAAGAAATAGTAATTAATTGGGTTCTGTGCTTCGCCTTTATATCTTACTTCGTAGTGAAGGTGTGATCCGGTAGATTTACCGGTGTTTCCAACTTCGCCAATTTTATCTCCGCGTTTAACTTCTTGTCCTGCTTTGACATCAATTTTGCTAAGATGTGCATATCGAGTAACGTAATTGTATCCGTGCGAAATGTCGATCATATTACCGTAACCGCTATTCCACTCTGCTTCGATAACTTTGCCATTTCCGGTAGCATATATTGGAGTGCCTGTGTCGGCGGCAAAGTCGAGCCCTTCGTGAAATTTAGATATACCATATACGGGGTCGCGACGATAGCCATATCCCGATGCCATTTGTTTCATATCTTTAGCCGAAATAGGTTGTATTGAGGGAATATGTTGAATTCTGTCTTTTTGACCTTTAGCGATTCCGATAAGCTCGTTGTAAGATTTGATTTGGCTGTAAAGTTGTTGGTCGATACGGTCCATTTTTTTAGTAACACTGATAATTAAATCGGCGTCGTTTAGCGAACGAAGTTCGTTGTATCTGGCATCGTTGTCAAGCCCTGCATATCTTGATGCCGGCGACACCCGCTCGGCTTGCATCATTACACGATAGAAATTATCATCACGTTGTTGCAGGTCTTCAATAATAGCAAGAGATCGATTCATACGAGCATTAAGGATGTCGAGCTGTGAAATAAGTTCATTGTTTTCCTTTTTTAATTGTTTTTCTCGAGGGAAGTCGATCCAATAATATACAATGAGAAAAATAGCCACGCCGATGAGAATGCCAATAATGAAATGTCGAGCAACTACAACAAGTCGTTCTTTGGTTGTGGGATACACACGTTCGTATATCTCGGAGTTTTCGTTATATCGGTAAAAAATTTTCTTACTCATTCGCCCTCGCTCAGTGTTTTATTTTTGCAAAAATAATAATAATAGAGTACTTTTGTAAATTATTTTGTGTTCAAAGTTAAACTTTTAGTTTAACACTACCTAAATAAAACGACAAATTTCAGAAATATAAACAAATAATTAGTATATATGCTAACGGCAAAAGAAATCAGAGAATCCTTTAAGGAATTCTATCGCAGCAAGGAACACGTTATCGTGCCTTCTGCCCCAATGGTGATTAAAGATGATCCCACATTGATGTTTACTAATGCAGGTATGAATCAATTTAAAGATATTATACTTGGTAATGCACCAATAAAGAATAGACGAGTAGCCGACTCACAGAAGTGTCTTCGAGTAAGTGGCAAGCACAACGACTTAGAGGAAGTCGGGCTAGACACTTATCACCACACAATGTTTGAGATGTTGGGAAATTGGTCGTTTGGCGACTATTTCAAGAAAGAAGCAATTTCGTGGGCGTGGGAGTATCTTGTAGATGTATTAAAATTATCTCCCGATAGATTATATGCTACTGTATTTGAGGGCTATGAACCCGAAGGATTAAGTCGCGATGATGAGGCGGCAGGATATTGGGAACAATATCTACCAAAAAATCATATTATTAATGGTAATCGCCACGATAATTTCTGGGAGATGGGCGATACCGGACCTTGTGGACCTTGTTCGGAGATTCATATTGACCTTCGCAGCGATGCCGAGCGTGCAGCAAAAGACGGGCGTGAGCTTGTAAATGAGAGCCACCCACAAGTTATTGAAATATGGAACTTGGTGTTTATGCAATATAATCGCAAGGCCGATAGCTCGCTAGAGCCACTACCTGCAAAGGTTATTGATACTGGTATGGGCTTTGAGCGTCTGTGTATGGCAATACAAGGCAAGACTTCAAACTATGATACCGATGTATTCCAACCATTAATTCAAGAGCTGGCAAAAATGGCAGGTCTTAAGTATGGTGATGATAAGCAAGTAGATATAGCAATGCGAGTAATATCCGACCATATTCGTACTATTACATTCTCAATAGCCGATTCTCAATTGCCCTCGAATGCAAAAGCTGGGTATGTGATACGTCGTATTTTGCGTCGTGCTGTGCGTTATGGCTACACTTTCTTGAATCAAAAGAGTGCATTTATGTATCGTCTTGTTGATGTGGTTATCGAGTCGATGGGCGATGCTTATCCCGAAATCGTAGCTCAACAAGATCTTATAAAGAAAGTAATAAAAGAAGAAGAAGAATCATTTTTACGCACGCTTGATACCGGAATTAAGCTAATAGAAGGCGTTATAGCCGATACTAAAGCTGCCGGAAAAGATATTATTTCGGGTAAAGATGCATTTACACTTTATGATACTTACGGATTTCCTCTCGATTTGACTGAGCTTATACTAAAAGAGAATAATATGAGTGCCGACATCGAGGGCTTCAATGAGCAGATGCAAGCACAGAAAACTCGCGCACGCAATGCCGCCGCAGTAGAGACAGGCGACTGGGTTGTTATAAAGGAAGGAGAGCCTCAATTTGTAGGTTATGACTTCACCGAGATAGAGACAGAAATTTTGCGCTATCGAAAAGTAAAGCAGAAAAATAGTGAATACTATCAGATAGTTCTCGAAAAGACACCTTTCTATGCCGAGATGGGAGGTCAGGTAGGCGATAAAGGTACATTAAGCTCTGAAAATGGGACAATAGAAATATTTGACACAAAGCGAGAAAATAATCTTGGAGTACACTTGTCTAAAAAATTACCTGCAGAGATTACTGATACTTTCGTGGCAAAGATTGATACCGAAGCACGTCAAGCAATAGCATGTAATCACACAGCTACTCACTTGCTACACGAAGCACTTAGAGAGGTGCTAGGTACTCACGTTGAGCAGAAAGGATCGTTTGTTTCGGCAGATGTGTTACGTTTCGACTTTTCACATTTCCAAAAAGTTACTCCCGACGAGCTACGCAAAGTAGAACGATTGGCAAATCAAAAAGTGCGTGAGGCTATTGCACGCGATGAACATCGTAATGTTCCTATTGCTAAAGCAAAAGAAATGGGAGCAATGGCATTATTTGGCGAGAAATATGGTGATGAAGTGCGTGTAATTAAATATGGCTCGTCGGTAGAGCTTTGTGGTGGTACGCACGTAGCTAATACCGGAAACATCGGAATCATAAAAGTAGTTTCAGAGAGTAGTATTGCCGCCGGCATTCGTCGTATAGAAGCAATTACGGGAGCCAGAGTAGAAGATGCTATTGATGCGGCACAAGATATAATAAAACAAGTAAGTGAGTTGCTCAATAATACTCCTAATGTAATCTCTGCATTGCAAAAATCAATAGTTGAGAATGCCGATCTTCGTCGTCAAGCCGAAGAGTTTCTTCAAGACAGAATCAAGAATCTTAAGAACGCTTTAATAGAGCGCAAAGAGGTTCTCAATGGCGTGAATGTAATCGCTTGTAAGGGTCCACGACTTTCAGATGTGGTGAAAGGTGTAGCATTTGCGATTAAAGCAGAGATGCCAACTGATACAATATTTGTAGCTGCAACTCAAGAAAACGGGAAGCCAATGCTTACGTTGTTACTTAGCGAGAATCTAGTGAAAGAAGGATTGAATGCGTCGGCAATAGTAAGAGAGGCAGCCAAAGAAATAAAAGGTGGTGGCGGTGGTCAGCCATACTTTGCTCAAGCAGGCGGAAAAGATATTGAAGGGCTGCAACGTGCATACGAAAAAATGTTCACACTATTAAAACTAAAATAGGTAACATAAAATAATTATCATAATTAAAGTATAGGCTTACGAGTCTATACTTTTTTTATTTGCGAAGTGTATTAATGGCGTTAGTGCTATAAAAAAGCTAGGCACAGCAGAGTTAGTTCTGCTGTGCCTAGCACTTTATTATAAAATCAATTATAAGATGATCTTTTTAGTTTCTTGGTTGTTAGCCGATTTTACTTTAATGATATATATACCATTCGATATATTGTCGGTAGCAATATTTGCAACGTTAGAGTTTGGAGTGCTTGAATACACTGTTTCGCCCATTGCATTGAATATTACAACAGAATCAATACCATTGTTAGAAGCAATATGAATATTGCCAGCCAATGTTACGATAGAGATATTATTAGCAACGATTTCTTCGGCACCTGATGTAATGTCTTCAAGAGAAGCTGTCTGTGTTGCAGTCTCGTCATATTTAACGTAGCGAACATCATCGTATCTTAAAGTACCATTCCATGCTTGAATAGGAAGCTGGTTGCCGTCGGCGTCTTCATCGCCTTCTTCAACACGTTTGTGGCTGATAAAGAAGTCGTCAAACCACCATTTAGCAGTAAGTTGGTCAACTCCTTCACCTGATAGATGCCAATAATTGCCATCGTTCATCTTCCACGACATTAATTTCCAACCACAGAAATCGATAGGTGTAGAATTCTGAACTTTAACTCCACCACCGGCTTTATTAGCTCTTACGCCAAAGCCAAAACCATTGTTAGAACCATCTCCGTATAGATATACTTGAAGGACTCCATCTATATCAGATTTTACCTCAGAAACAACAAGCTTTCTGTAGCAACGAAGAGTCCAAGCACCTCCGATATAATCGGTATCGAATGCATATTTTTGCTCGAAGCAAGAAGTGCGAGACAGGCTGCTAGTCTTATTGACTACTTCCATAGTGTTTTCGGCTTCAGTAGTCCAACCATCAGATGAACCTGAACCGTGAGGCTGGAACCAGCCGCTAATGCTTTCTAGCGGGTCGATAACCGTGCTGCTTAGTGTAGGACGGAACTCTGACAAGAATTTAAATTCTTTACCTTCAGACGTATTACCTGATAAATCGGGTAGGCCACCGGAAATATTAACTAAGAAACATTTATCGGCAGGAAGGTCTTCGGTAAAGTAGAAATGAACGACAGATCTTTTACCTACAACATCGTGTTTAAGAACACCTTCATATACTTTTTTGTCTTTGTCTACAACAGTGATAACATTGCTTTGTTTGTCGTCGTTCCAATTAATAAGTTCGTCGTATTCAACGCGAATAACAGGACGATAAGTATATTTCACAGTGCTATTCTCTTCGGGAGATATAGAAACAATCTTAGGAGCGTCGACGTCGGGAGGAAGAGTAACAAAAGACAAGGTGTAATTTCCGCCTTCTTTACCATCGCCGTCGCCATCAAAGAATTGATTAGTCTGCGTGTTTTTAGCAATAGAACCGTCGATAGTAATAATGTAGTCGAACTCTTCCATTAATTTAGAGATGTTTACACGCAAAGTGTATTCGTTGTCCCAAGATAGAGTTACTTCACCTTTATTATTTATCGAGAAAGCTTTTTCTACGCTTGCTTTGTCCATATTTCGAGAGAAAGTAATAAGAATATCGTCAAGTAGATTTACCTTTAGTGGATCTTCAATTGATGTTGCAGCTACTTTAGCAGGAGCTTTAGAAATCATTTGAATGTCGAGCCAAGTAATATTATCTGCGGCTGCGGCTTTAGGATCAGAAACGATAGTTACTTTTTGAGTAGTAGTACCAAATTCTTCGGATTCAAAAGTTACTTCATATTCTTTTCCGGCTTCAAGATTTTCAAACATATAGAACCCGTTGTGAATAAGATTTTGGTTGTTAGTGTATTTGTTGAACAAAGATTCGTAAGTATCTGTAACGACACTTTGTCCTCCTACGCTTACTTTTACACCATTGATAGGAACATTGTTTTCCGAGTTTGTAATCACACCGGTAAGGATAGTCTGCACAGGGTTGCTAAGGCCTCTAAATTCGAGAATAGAACGGAATGCAGCGTAACCTTCAAGTTTCTTGTAGCTGTCGTTAAGGTTCTTTTGTTGTTGCTCGGCAAGTGTGTGGTATCCACCTTCACTTAGAAGAGACGCCATTGTTGTACGGCGGTTAACAGAAAGATAAGGATAGCTATTATCGTGGTCTTCGACTCTGTCGTAGAAATAGCGGTCGTACCAATTTCCGCGAGTTCCAATTTTCATAACTCCGGTTAAGTTGGGATTAAGGATGTCGCCAAATTTTTTACCACCGTTAGGTGTTTTTTCAACTCCAACACCATTTTCGTACCAACCACCGAAAAGGAATAAAGTAGTGTTTGAAGAGCCACTAGCATCGGAGTGGATAGAATAATAGAAGTCGGCACCCCAGGCATTAGCCATATCTGAACGCTCATCAAGGTCGAGGTAATCGGCATCTGTTTCGCGACAAAGTTTTATGCAGTCTTCGGGAATGTCGGTGTATTGTTTCAAGTTGTCTCTGATAGACCATGCTACTCTAAGAACTTTTTCGGCTTCGGTGTATCCATAAAGTCCAGAGTTCTCATGTCCGGCATGTCCGGGGTCAAGGAAAAGCTTAAAATCTCCCCATCCTGTAATTTCGGCGGCGTTGGTGCTGGTAGCAGCAGTCGTTAATAGTGCTAGAGCCATCGCTCCGTTTCTTATTATTCTTGATATTTTTTTCATAATGGATATTAATATTTAAGGTCAACAATATAAATATAACCGTTTGGGGCGTTTTCAAAAGCTACCTTTTTCCCGTCGGGCGAAACTGAAAGAGTGATAGGAATTAGGTCGGTGTCGCCTGTAAGTAGTGTAGCATTAGCAGTCTTGCTGTCGATGCTATAAAGATCGGAAGCAGTGAAAATGTTACCATTATCTTTAATACGAGATACAATAATGGTCTCATTGTCGGGTAGCCATGCAGGATAAGAGCCTTTGCCCATCGATTTAAGTTCACTTCCGTCGGCTTTACATACCCACATACCTTTACCCGGCACTTGGAAAGCGATTTTGCTTTTGTCGGGAGATAATGCGGGGTTTATAATAATCTTACCGGAGAATTGAGCTAATGCGCTGAAACGTTTTGCAACATTAACGGGGTCGTTAACCATGGCGTCGAATAGCGAAGTAGCAGAAATATGGGTTATCGCATTTCCTTTAATTTTCGCTGTTCCTTTAGCGTCAGAAACGAGTATTTCTGTTGTGTTTTTCCATGTTGGAGTCCCTTTTAGTTCACGTGTAGATGGAATAATTACTTTAGAACTTCCATTTACTACATTGTAGGTTTTAACCTCATAGTATTTCTTCTGTCCAATCATTTGATTAGAGCGGGCAAGTAAAGATTTACTATCGTCATTCCAAAGCATTTTGTAACCTGCACCATCGTCGGTGGTGATTTGAGTGAGCTTCTCACCATTAGCATCGGCTATCCAAATGCCAGAATAGTTGTCGCCGGTAACTGCAATTTTAGTCCCATCGGGCGACCATACAGGAGCCATTAAGCTGTGCTGTGATTTAATAAATAGTTGCGGAGTCCCTGCCGATTTTGGCTGAGCAAATACCGTACTACAACAAAGTAAAAAACTTGCTACGAAGTAAAATTTCTTTTTCATTTGTACCGATTTTGATTAAATAGTTAATAGAAAGCAAATATGCTAATAATATTCTGAGAAACGCTTATTTTTGGATAAAATAATATCTAAATATTGCAATTGATAGTTAATATATCTTTAAAAGAAGTGGTGTATTCTTTAGATTTATTTGCACATCGAGGTCGCCATTCGTTATCAATTCCGTTAGCTGCTAGTTTTAATATGTTAGGGCAGTTGTTGTTAATTTTGTCGACAGCCGACATTAATTTAGAGTGCTTAGCAGTGTCGGTGGGATTGAAAAGATTGAGTTGTAGATTAGATGCAGGTATAAGTTCGGTCAATATTACCCCGGCTTTTTTATAAGCAAATTCATTACGATAAATACCCTTTAGTAGCTTTGTGGCATATTCCACCAGCTCGATAGTGCTACTTGTAGGATAAGAAATATTAGCAGTAGCAGAATTAGAATATTGCGCTTCGCTAGTGTTGAATCGATCACCGGCGATATAAATCATTATTCTGGTTGCTATTTTCTTTTCATTTCTAAGTTTTTCGGAACATGAAGTTGCGAAAGAAGATATAGCTTCGCTTAATTCCACGTAATTTCGGACAGGGTGAGAAAAAGTTTGCGACACAGTAATGCTCTGTCTTTGCGAGTCGACCGGGATAGCGTTTTCGCAATCTATGCCGTGAATTCCGAGCCAAGTTCGTTCGGCAGTGATAGAAAAACGATCTTTAACCCATTTCTTGGGCAGCATTGCAAAGTCGTAGGCTGTATTAATATTAATTTCAGAAAGAGCGGCATTCATTTTTCTACCTATACCCCAGATGTCGCCGATAGGAGTGTTCTTTAGGCGACAGTGTACTTCAGATTTATCGTTAAGGATATAGCTGTGTGTCGTTTTAAGACGTTCTTTTTTAGCGATGTGAGAAGCTAATTTTGCCAATACTTGAGATTTGCTTGCGCCAATACTTACCGGAACTCCGGTACATTTCTCTATACGCTTAGCTATTAAGAATAAATCGTTTTCGGAATAATCTTCTGGAATTTGAAAAAAAGCTTCATCGACAGAATATACAGTAAGGTTTTCTACCATTTCGGATAGTAAAGTCATAATACGACGAGACATATCAAGATAAAGGGCATGGTTACCCGATAAGCATTTAATATTTTCGCTCTCGATAATATTGCGCCATTTAAACACAGGCGCACCCATAGGAATTCCAAGTGCTTTAGCTTCGTTGCTGCGAGCTATTATACAGCCATCGTTACCCGATAGTACGACTACGGGTAATCCGTTTAATTGAGGCGCAAAAACTCGTTCACACGAAACGAAAAAATTGTTGCAATCGACTAAGGCACGCATGATATAATAGAGTGAAAAATTATCTATTCACCGATTTTATGATAAATGTTACTATACCCCATACTTGAAAATTACTATCTTCATTTATGGCTATTTCTTTATATTTAGGATTAGCGGGAACAAGGAAAACACCATTTTTACGTATCGAGATGCGTTTGAGCGTAAATTCTCCATCAATAAAACACACGGCAATAGAATTGTCTTGAGGGTCGAGCGACTTATCTATAATGAGCAAATCACCATCGGATATTCCCGATTCTATCATAGAATTTCCGGTAACTCTAGCGCAGAAGGTAGCAGCCGGGTGGTCGATTAATTCTCTATTTAAGTCAATGGCATCTTGTACCAAGCCTTGTAGCGGGCTTGGAAAGCCGGCAGGAATCATACCTTCGAGTATAGGCAGCTTAATATTCTCGTTTTTAGAGATAGGGTGTATTGAAGAATCATTCATAATTCACAAAGATAATAAAAGCCGATTGTATACAAAACAAATTAAATTATTTTATGGCACCGCAGCGTAATCTTGGATTTCTCCAACCTCCCACATCAATATAGCCATAAAGTTTTTGATATTAAATAAGTGTAAATTCAGAAAATTAAAAAAATGTTTTTAATTAAATTATTGCAATATTTGTAAGTACGTAAATTATGTATTAACTTTATCCAATTAAACAGTAGTAGATTAAACCTGACAAAGTCGATACGCCATGAGGTCAACTTTTACCGTGATAATATTCATTATTTGCTCAATATATAACATATCCGGACAAACCAAATCATGCAATTATGTGAGAGAATCTTTGTTTTTGGAACGATTTACCAGTAACCCTATTTCTGATTATGATTTTGCCAGAAATACTGTTACATATTATGATGGCTTGGGACGTCCTATACAAAATGTAAAAGGGGCTTCTAGTTGGGCGGTTCAGGACATTCATACTGCTATAGAATATGACTGTGCCGGAAATAAATATCGCGAATGGCTTCCGGTAGAAGGTCCACAGTGTGATGGCAGCTTTTTAGCTACGGAATCAGTAAAAACAACTGCAACCGGATTTTATGGAGATCTATATCCTTATACAGAAACAGAATACACGCAAACTCCGGAAGTGATGGAGATGAATAAGCGTAGTCCGGGTAAAGCATGGAGGGACAATAACAAATATATATCGAAACATAGAGGTCTGAACAGCTACCATGACCGATATTATGGATGCGCCAGATTTGACATCACTAATGATGGTTTGCTGAAACTTAACAATGGATATGGCGACGGCACGTTACATTACGAGGAGGTCGTAGATGAGGATAATATGAGGATAATTAAATTCTTTGACCGAGACAAAAGATTGATTTTGGAACGGAAGTGTGATGAAAGCATTAACTTAGATACCTATTATGTATATAATAAAATAGGACAATTGATTTATGTGCTATCACCTGAAGCATCAAATATTTATGTATCACAAGGTAATGGTATCTGCAATAGTACGACAATAAGAAAATTGTGTTATTTTTATTCTTACGACAATTATGGTCGATTGGTTGAAAAACGTCTGCCCGGGGCTGAACCTGAATATTATATATATGATAAACTTGATAATGTAATATTCCGTCAAGACGGAAATATGAGGAAAGAGAATAAGTGGTTTGTTACAAAATTTGACGGAAGTCTAAGAAAGGCTGTAGAGGGTATAGCCACTTTCACAAACGAGACGCGGTTGTCTCTGCAAGAGAAGTGGAAAGACAAAATAGCTGTTGAAAGTTTGCAAGCCAGCATAAATAACGATTCCAAGCTGTTTTATACCGATACTTGTGGTATCTCCAACTTTAAGCCTCTCGTTTCATATTTTTATGACAACTACGATTTTTGGCATAATATAGTCAGGACAAATCAAACATTTGAAAGCGGTTATTCATCGGGAATGGATAATGCGACAGGCTTGCTTACAGGAAAAGCCGTTTGGGGCGAGTGGTATGTGATAATGTCATCTTATCGTTACGACGATAGAAAAAGGATTGTAGTAGGATGTGATTATGACCTTGACTTATTAGATAATGTTACAACACATTATAAGTATAATTTTGTAGGCGACTTAACTAATAAGAAAATTGTATTGAACAGTAGTGACTTAGATGTTCATTATGCAAGTGAATATTCCTACAGTTACGATAATTGGGGAATGCCTGTATCAGCAAGACACAGATTTAATAATGACAGTTGGACTATATTGTATGAAAACAGATATGACAATGTCGCAAGATTGACGCACAAAAAGATACAACCGAGGAAATGTACAGATAAAGGTTGCGACATTGATTATCAGTATAATCTAAGGAATTGGATGACAGCAATCAAGTCTCCACTATTCACACAATCTTTGTATTACAACACCAATAACACCGGCACTGCGCCACGATGGAATGGCTCTCCTTCTGCGATGACATTTACAAGCGTGGACAATGATTTGAGTATTGACTCTCTTTCAGTAGGATATAGATATGATGGTTTTGACCGACTCATCTCTGTTGAGTCGAAGAGCTCTGTAGATGTCAATTCAGTATTCAACGAGGGCTTCTCTTACGATCGTAATGGGAATCCCGTTATTATAAGTAGAGGAAAGGTTAATGCCAATCCTGTTCAGTATCTCAGCCTCGATTATAATGGCAATCAGATTGCTTCGATAGGCGAAAGCAAACCTGCCGACGGACTCTATCCCGACATTCCGAGTATCGATAAAGGGAATTACAGCAGTGGATGGACTTATGATGCCAACGGTAATCGCACTTCCGACCCTGCAAGAGGAATAACCTCGATTACATACGATTATTACAACCAACCCGTAAAGTTTAGCTTTAGTGATGGTAGCACGTTAACCAACTATTACCGTAGCGACGGCACGTATTATGGGAGAAATGAGCGTGAGGCTGTAATTTCTACTGTCAATAGTGGAAGTACTAAAGCAAGCTCTTTCAAAGGCTCAATGTATATTAATAAGGGTGATTTCGTATTTCTAAACACTATCCCTAGCCGACTATATATCGAAGGTGGATATGTTGATATAGATTTTGAACATTCAAAACGTACTTATAACTATTATATCCATGACAATCAGGGGAGCGTGAGGGCTGTAGTTGATGAGAATGGAACGCTTGTGCAAGCTACCGACTATTCGGCTTATGGTGTGCCGAGCTCACGGTTCGTCTCGACGACGAGCGACAAGCATCTTCATCTCGGACTTGAGTGGCAGCCCATGAAAGGTATTTACGGCTATTACAACAACGCCCGCTTCCGCGATGCAATCCTCGCCGGCACATTCTACCAGCAAGACCCCCTAGCCGAAAAATACTACCCCTTCACCCTCTATCACTACGCTGCCGGAAATCCAATGCGTGACATAGACCCCACTGGGCTATGGAGTGTTAAAGTTAGTTCATCCAGCGACAGGGGTCAGCATCCCTATGCATTATACACAGTTACAAATAAATCGGATAATATTATTTTTCAAACGGTTGTGAAGGTTAGGGGTAATTATAGAGAAAGGAACAAACAAAATGCAGATACTCCTCAAGGTAATTATAAGATTTTAGAATGGAGGAAAACTGGTGTTGGAACTAAATATAATACTGAATCATATGGCCCTAATGATCTCCTTGCACAAGATTATATTTCAGGAGAAGGTGAGGACCGAAATGGGATGCATACTCATGGAGGAAATAAACAAAAACCTGAACTAGTTGGCACACATGGATGCATAAGAATGTCTGATGAAGATATTAAAGAGATGAAAACAGTTACCGACCAATTGGAGGCTACCGATTCAGAAGAAAAAGCAGGGGAACTTGTAGTTAAAGATGATTTGAATAAGCCCATTCAATACAATGAAAAAGATAAATATAAGATTGTTATATATAATGGTGGCAATATCCCAGAAGTAATTGCGAATCCTTAGAGTAAATAAATATGAAAAATATTATTATTATAATACATCTGTTCATCATTGTTCTAAGTATTAGGGCAGAAGGACAAACAAATAAACTAGAGTTTTATAAAGATATCCAATTAGAGCTATCAGCAAATGAAGATAGTATAAGAGCTGAGTACTTAGCTCTTAATTCGAGCTTCGCTAAAAATACAAATAGCAGTTATGCTGATTATAAGGCTTTGTTTAGTTATGCCCTTCACCACATAAATGAAGAATTTGATGAAGAACTTGATAGCATCCTATATAATTATTATAAAAAAAATCCAAATGAAATTTGCTATTTGAAAAAATATCTTAACTCAATTAAAAAAGGGCAACAAGAGAAAGTAATAGACTACATTTTTTATAGTATTGTTTATTACTATTTTACATTATGCGATACTATTCCTAATGAAAATAGTTTTAAAAATGAATTAAATTACATTTATAAAATTAGTGGTACAAAGTATTATTATAAAGTTAAAGATAATTTATAATTATGAACCATAAAAATTACAGTAGTGGATGGACTTATGATGCCAACGGTAACCGCACTTCCGACCCTGCAAGAGGAATAACCTCGATTACATACGATTATTACAACCAACCCGTAAAGTTTAGCTTTAGTGATGGTAGCACGTTAACCAACTATTACCGTAGCGACGGCACGTATTATGGGAGAAATGAGCGTGAGGCTGTAATTTCTACTGTCAATAGTGGAAGTACTAAAGCAAGCTCTTTCAAAGGCTCAATGTATATTAATAAGGGTGATTTCGTATTTCTAAACACTATCCCTAGCCGACTATATATCGAAGGTGGATATGTTGATATAGATTTTGAACATTCAAAACGTACTTATAACTATTATATCCATGACAATCAGGGGAGCGTGAGGGCTGTAGTTGATGAGAATGGAACGCTTGTGCAAGCTACCGACTATTCGGCTTATGGTGTGCCGAGCTCACGGTTCGTCTCGACGACGAGCGACAAGCATCTTCATCTCGGACTTGAGTGGCAGCCCATGAAAGGTATTTACGGCTATTACAACAACGCCCGCTTCCGCGATGCAATCCTCGCCGGCACATTCTACCAGCAAGACCCCCTAGCCGAAAAATACTACCCCTTCACCCCATATCACTACGCCACCGGAAACCCTTGTATATATATTGATCTCACAGGTAAGTATTTAGTGGATAACAAAAATCGTAGAGTTACATATTCAGTGAAGAATGGTTGGTCTAAAAATGCTACAGCAGATATCAAAATGGTTGGCAATGCAATGATGAAAACAAAAATTGGAAGAGATGTTTTAAATAGTATGATTGAAGCTCCTCATAAAATAAGTATAACGATTGATAATGATACTGAGATAGATAAATTTGGCAAAACAGTATCCGAAGGCAATAAAAAGTTTGGTATTCATTCAGCTAAGATTGTAATTTACAATAAGTCGATTATTCAAAGAAAAAATATAGGTGATCATATCTTAAATGATAATCTTTCTGAAGAAGATGTACTTGGTGCTATAGGTGTACATGAGGGTACGCATGCTACTGACAAAGAATCTAACGTAACAAGTGCCAAGAACAGTACTGATACAGAAGTATTACCTGATATTAATGAGAAAAAACATATTAAAGAGTTAGAAAAAATACAAGATGAAAAATAAATTATTTTTGTTATTGTTAATAACATCCATACTTAGCTGTTTAGGGAAACCTTTAAATACAGATAATGAATCGATATATAATTCTTTGGATTCTGTCTTTAGGTTTTATGAGCCTGAACATTCTGAATATGTTACATCATCAATAAAACTTACTGACCGTTTCAATTTAAGAGATTTATGCTCAAAAGATATGAGTTATGTTCCTATTATAAATATAAATTCAGAATTTGAAGCATATTATGTATCTTATTATGGGATAAATGATGGTTGGGACTTTGTTCTATTAAAGATAGGTAATGAATATCGTCTATATGATTGGGAAAAAGATAAAATTAAAGTATTAAAGTTCGTGAATAAATTGTTTCATAACGACAATCCACAATTAAGTAAAGAAAGGTGGGATATTTTAGTAAATAATTTATTAACTTACAGAGATAGAAAATATTATCCAATAGAAACCACAATAGGTAATTTGCAAATTTATTTTAATATGAAGAAATGAAGATATTAATTGATACAAGTTTACTACAAAGTAACCACACTTACAACTATTATATCCACGACAATCAAGGGAGTGTGAGAGCTGTGGTCGATGAGAATGGAACGCTTGTGCAGGCTACCGACTATTCGGCTTATGGCGTGCCGAGTTCACGGTTCGTCTCGACGACGAGCGACAAGCACCTTCACCTCGGGCTTGAGTGGCAACCGATGAAAGGTATTTACGGCTATTACAACAACGCCCGCTTCCGCGATGCAATCCTCGCCGGCACATTCTACCAACAAGACCCCCTAGCCGAAAAATATTACCCTTTCACACCATATCACTATGCCGCCGGAAATCCAATTCGTTATAAAGATGCTGATGGGTTGAAAGTTGATTTTCCTGGAGCTACAAATGAGTTTAAAAATAATTATAATACTGCTTATACATATCTTAAAGAAAATGGATGTAGCGAACAAATAGACAAGCTCATAGAATCACAGGAAACTACTTATCATATCGTTGAAGGGAAAGAATCTAAGTTTATCCCTAATACTAGAACTATTATGTGGGCACCTACCAAGGGAATTTTAACGGATGAAAATGCATACTTACTATCTCCTGCCGAAATCTTAAGTCATGAATCAGACCATGCCAATCAGAATGAAAATGCCACAGAAATCCAAACCAAAGATAAGGGTACAACCGATTCTGTTTATGGGAATAAAGAAGAAAAACGAGTAATTACAGGATCCGAACAAGAGGTTGCTAAAAAATTAGGTAAACTAAAAGAGGGAGAAACTACCCGTAAGAATCATTTTGGTACTTATTTAGATGTTTCCTCACCTACAGCGAGAGATCTTGATGATATAACTGGTGGGGTTGAAATTTCCAACTAAAAGACAATTAATAATGAAGAAAATCTTATTAATATTGACGTTAATAATTGTAGCATTCGGGAATTCGGAGTGCTATGGTAAAATAAAAGAATCAAGTGTGGACAGCATATTGGTAAAATATATAACTTGGGATCTATTTACTCCAGTTACAATTGGGCGTGAATATTTCGAAAGTCATTGGAAAGCAGAAGGAAAACAGACTCAAATTATCAAGGAAGATTCATCCAAAATATTGATAACATATTTAAATTTATTGAAGTTTAAGAAAAATCTTCGGATAAACACAAATGAGTTACTTCTAAATTCTAATATAACACCAGATGGAAAGTCTCTATTTTGGATTGGCAAAGATAATAATGATATAAGAGTTCAACTTGTCATATACAACAAGAGTGGTGAAAAAGAGATTATTTGGATAGGTTATTTCTTTACAGATATAGGAAGAGAACGATATGAAACTTCGCAAGAGTTAATTGATTTTATTACCAAATTATTTGAACCCTCAAAAATATAAACAATGCATATTCAAAAATTCATACCAATTTTATTTCTTCTCGTTCCTATTTGCTTCGGTCTCTCGGCTGAAGATAAGTTTGGCGATTATGCAACCCGAAAATATCCCGACATTCCGAGTATCGACAAAGGCGATTACAGCAGTGGATGGACTTATGATGCCAACGGTAATCGCACTTCCGACCCGGCAAGAGGAATAACCTCGATTACATACGATTATTACAATCAGCCCGTAAAGTTTACCTTTAGCGATGGAAGCACGTTAACCAACTATTACCGTAGCGACGGCACATATTATGGGAGAAATGAGAGCGAGGCTATAATTTCCACTGTCAGCAGTGGAAGTACTCGACCTAAAGGTTATAAAAACTCAATGTATATCAACAAGGGTGATTTCGTATTTCAAAACACTATCCCTAGCCGACTATATATCGAAGGTGGATATGTTGATATAGATTTTGAGCATTCAAAAAGCACTTACAACTATTATATCCACGACAATCAAGGGAGTGTGAGAGCTGTGGTCGATGAGAATGGAACGCTTGTGCAGGCTACCGACTATTCGGCTTATGGCGTGCCGAGTTCACGGTTCGTCTCCACGACGAGCGACAAGCATCTTCACCTCGGTGAACGAAATTTGAAAAAATGGATTTAACAATAATTTTTTCAATTAGTTACAAAAATAATTACTCACAACAAGTGTCAAACTCCCGGAACTAGAGCTAAAATAATCAAATATTTTATTGTACTTTTGTGGCATAAATATTTGCTATGCGAAAGATTTTAAAAACGTGGATGCTGCCTATTTCGATGGTAGGAGGTGTGCTATTTCATAATTATATAGGATATGTAAAGTTTCTCACGCCTTATCTTATTTTTGTAATGTTGCTTATAACATATATGCGCATTACTCCACGAGAATTTCGGGTTACACGATTTCATTGGGTACTGTTGGCAGTTCAGATTATAGGATGCTGGGCTTCATATTTGTTATTGTTGCCAATAAGTGAGATGCTGGCACAGGGAGCATTTGTGTGTTTTTTTATTTCAACGGCGACATCGGCACCGGTAATAACCGGAATGTTAGGTGGTAGTGTCCCTCGACTGGCAACATATTCTCTCCTTAGTAATATTACGTTTGCATTGCTTTCACCGTTTTTCTTATCGTTGATAAGCGATTATCGTCAGATAGAGTTTGTTGATTCTTTTCAGAAGATTTGTTCCGAAGTAGTGCCGCTATTGATATTACCAATAATTGTAGCAATGATGATACGCTATTCTTCACCGCGTTTTCATAAGATAATTGTAGATCATCAATCGGTATCGTTTTATCTTTGGGCTGTTGCGCTATTTATCGTTGTGGGTAATTCTGTGAGTTTCATAATTAAGCAACCAACAAAAGAATTTAGCGAAATGATATGGCTGGCCTTAGTATCTCTGGTGGTGTGTTGCACACAATTCTATGTAGGCAGAAGAATCGGTTTCAGGTTAGGCGATGCCGTAGCTGGAGCGCAAGGTCTGGGGCAGAAGAACACTATATTAGCAATATGGGTAGCCATGACTTATTTAAATCCTATAATATCGGTAGCCCCGGCGGCTTATGTAGCGTGGCAAAATATTATAAATTCGTCTCAATTATATTTCAAGGCAAAGAAAGGCGCAATATAATCAAAGGTGGATAAAAAGTGATAAGTAAAAACATAATAGTAGGATATAATTAATGAGTATTGTCGGGTTCTTCTTGTGATTTTATTATAACTTAATTTTGTGAAATATTTTGAATTAATGTATTGATTTATATTTATAAAACAGTTAACTTTGTTGAAATAACAATTTAAAAAAAGTAGCATAAATGAATAGCATGTATGAAGTGATAATGGATTTACCACTTTTCCAAGGAGTAAGTAGAGATAAAGTGTCGGAATTAATCGAAAAGACACGTTTCCACTTTCTAAAATATAAAGAAGGTGAAGTGATAGCCGAAGCCGGCGATTTATGCCAGCACATTCGTTTTATCATATCAGGAAGCGTGCGACTAGAGTTCTCGAGTATAAATAAAAGTGTAACATTAAGTGAGGTGCTTTATTCTCCGAATGTAATAGGAGCCGATTATTTATTTGGGCGAGATACAATATATCCATTTACTGCTTATTCAGCAAGCGATTGCGGAATATTACAAATAGAGAAATCTGATTATATAAGGATATTGCAGAGTGATAAAGTCTTTTTATTCAATCTATTGAATACATTATCTCGTAATTCTCAGAAATCGGTACAAGGGATTTTAGCTTTATCGACAGGTTCGTTAGCCGAACGGCTAGCATTCTTTATAGTTTCGTTGACACAGCGAGGCGGAAAAGAGATAAAACTCGCTTATGTACAAAAAGATTTATGCACATTGCTAGGAGTGCAACGATCATCGCTTATAAGTACGTTGACCTCTTTAAAGGTCTCCGGTACAATAGAGTTTACACAATCCGAAATATTAGTAAAGGATAGGGAACTGATGTTTGAAATACTACATTCCCCTGAAGATTAATAATAGACAGCATATTCAGAAGAGTCTAAACGATGGAGAATATGCTATTATTTATATTTGTTATATGCCGATGCAAGGCTTTTATGGTAGCCTTTTGATGCATACGAAGGTCCATTATAAGCACGAGCAAAAGCTCTCCAGTTTTTTGCTTTTAGATATTTCACGAGGTCGGAGTTGATAAGAAAACGAGCAAACAATTCGAGTTGCATTTCTTCGGAATAGCTCATTTGAAACACAAACTCATCGATGCTCGAAGCTCCGCATTTTTTCCAATTGAATCCACCTATTTGAAACATACCCCAAAATGTCGCCATGTTGGCGATGTCGGCATTAATCTCTTTAGCAGCATTCAGGCGAGCAAATTGAGCTTTAGAATACGACCCATACTTTTTAATATTTACTCTTGAGAAAGCTATATTTCCTTTATATTTTTGCGTAGATATTCCTGCTTTAGATAGGAACTTGACAAAGATATTTTTATCAAAATTTATAATAGGAACACCCGGTTCGGCAAAGCCTTTATGTGATTTTCCTGCTTCAATGCTTACTACAGCTTTAATAGCGGCAATTTCAATATCTAATTCTTGAGCAATCTTGTCGTAATCTTCCTCGGTTAGTTTCGTGTATCTGGTGAGAGAATCACGTTCAATGAAGTCGTATTGATATTGTTTTTCCAGAGGCACAATAGCGGGTATTGAGTCGATATTTTGTGCGACTACAAGACTGGAGAAAAAAAACGGGAAAATGAAAAAAAGGAAAGGTGTTTTAAAGGTATTCATAGATATAAATAAAAATAGTATTGAGCCGATACTTTTTGATGTGTCGGCTCAATAACTTAAATTAATTTATTTTGTTTCTTTGGCTACCATTGCTAAAATCTTAACAAGGTGGTTCCAGAATTTATCGACAGCGGGGATATGCATTCTTTCTTTAGGAGAGTGTACATCGAGCAATGTAGGTCCGAAAGAAATCATATCGAGATTAGGATAGCATTTCAAGAAATATCCACATTCAAGACCGGCGTGAAGAGCTTTAGCGGCAGGGGTAATGTCGTATAAATCTTCGTAAGCTTTAATTGCAGTTTTAAGAATCTTTGAGTTTACATTAGGAGCCCATCCGGGGTAGCCATCTCCGTGAGTAACGTTAGCGCCGGCAAGTTGGAACACAGCTTCTACTTGATTTGCAATGTCGTATTTGCGAGATTCAACCGAGCTGCGTTGAGAAGTGGTAACAAGAATCTGATTATCTTCAATCATTTTAACCGAAGCGAGGTTAGTAGAAGTCTCTACAAGTCCGGGAATGTCGGCACACATAGAAATCACACCGTGAGGGCAACCATAAAGAGCGCGAACGAGTGCGATAGAAGTGTCGGAATCTATACAGAAATCAGGGGTTTTAACCGACTCAAGGGTAATTTTTAGATTTTCAATACCTTTATATTCCTCTTCAAGATAGGCAATAAGATTATTAAGCTGTATTCTTAGGTCTTCTTTTAGGTCGGTGTGGATACCTACCACAACACTGGCTTCGCGAGCAATAGCATTGCGAAGATTTCCTCCATGAATCTTAGCTATTGTAATCTCGACACGTTGCATTATTTCCCACAAGAAGCGAGCCATAAGCTTATTGGCGTTAGCGCGTCCTTTGTCGATGTCGGTTCCTGAGTGCCCTCCGTGCATACCTGTGAAATCGACTTTAAAATATTGGAAATTTTCGGGAGAAATAGATTTCTTATATTTAAAGGTGGCAGTAGTGTCGATACCGCCGGCGCAACCAATAAATATTTCGGCTTCGTCTTCCGAGTCTAGATTAAGCAAGATGTCTCCGTCGATCATTCCTTCGCCAAGATTGACAGCACCGGTAAGTCCGGTCTCTTCATCGACAGTGAATAGGGCTTTAATTGGGCCGTGAGTGAGAGAGTCGTCGACAAGAACAGCTAAAGCGGCAGCCATACCTATACCATTATCAGCACCGAGTGTAGTTCCATTAGCTCTTACCCATTCACCTTCAACTACAGTAGTAATAGGGTCGTTGTCGAAGTCGTGTTTCACATCATTATTCTTTTCGCACACCATATCCATGTGTCCTTGAAGAATAATAACAGGCGCTTTTTCGCAACCAGCCGAGGCGGGCTTTGTCATAAGCACATTACCTATATTGTCAGTTTTTGCCGTGATGTTATTCTTCTTGGCAAAATCAATAAGAAATTCTCTAATTTTACCCTCTTTTTTAGAAGGGCGAGGCACTTTGGTAATCTGGTCGAAAATATTCCAGATAAGTGCAGGTTTTAAATCTTTAATATCCATAATTAATTATGAGTTAGATGTTGAAAAAATTTGTCAGTAAAAGAGAGTTCAATAAAATTTTGTTAAAACTCTCGATAAATCACCACTAAGTTACAAAATAAATTAGAGTTAAGAATGAAAAACGACAATGTTTTCATATATTTGCAGACAAATTTATTCAAATACATCGAAATGGAGATAAATTAAGGTTGATTATTTACGTAAAATGGTATATAAGCCCGATGATGTAGATATTAAATTAAAAAAAATCTTCAGCGATGAGAAAGAAAAAATTCTGAAGTATAAAATAAATTAATAATAACAAGTGATATAAAAATGAAGATTTTTACAAGCTCTACAAAGTTTGCTTTATTCGTAACTTTTGTTGCATTATTTGCCTCATGTGCCGGTACACAAGGAAAAGACGGAGAGAAAGTTGGCGAAGCAGGACCTAAATCGAATAGCACAACCATGCTGAACATACGTTACATCGACAAAGATTCATTGCTCAGAAATTACAATCTAGCAAAGGATTTAAATGAAGCAATGTTGCGTACTTCGGATAAGTATGAGGCTGCTCAACGACAAAAGGCAGGAGAAATACAGAAATTTGCTGCCGTAGTGCAAAACAAATATCAGACAAACGGATATTTAAGCGAAGCAAGTTTCAATGCAGATCAACAGAAATTGCAAAGAATGCAAGTAGATGCTGAGAACTATTTAGGAAACCTTCAACGCTCGATTCAAAATGAAATGATGCAAAATAACATTCAATTGAATGACAGCGTAGAAAATTTCATTAAAATATATAATAAAGAAAAAGGATATGATGCAATACTAGATAAAGCAGCAACATTCTTTATTGATTCAAAATATGATATAACCGATGATATTATCAAAGGTCTAAATGCCCGCTACAACAAAGTAGAAGCAAAAAAATAGACTTTTATCAAAAATATAATATGAAAGGGATTGTCAAAAAAATTGATAGTCCCTTTTTTGATTTTATAAAAATGGATTTAAATCTTGTTGTTTAATACAAACTTACATACTATTTTTGTGCCAATTAAAATATAGAAATAAATAATGATAGATCACATACTAACCGAGCAGACTACAGAGAAAGCAGTACTTGTAGGGCTGATAACACCGCAACAGAATGAAGCTAAATCGAACGAGTATCTCGATGAGTTAGCATTTCTTGCCGATACTGCAGGTGCTGTAACAGTCAAAAAATTTCTGCAACGTTGTGATAATCCCAATCCACGTACGTTTGTAGGAAAAGGCAAGCTGGAAGAAATAAAACAATATGTAGAGGAAAACGAGATAGGTCTGGCTATATTTGATGATGATCTCACGACAAAGCAGATATCGAATGTAGAAAATGAGCTTAAAGTAAAAATTCTTGACCGAACGAGTTTGATTCTAGATATATTTGCAAAGCGAGCGCAGACGGCAAATGCAAAAATGCAAGTAGAGCTAGCGCAATATCAATATCTGTTACCGCGACTTACAAGGATGTGGACACACCTAGAGCGTCAACGAGGAGGAATAGGAATGCGCGGTCCGGGTGAAACACAGATAGAAACCGACCGACGTATAATATTAGATAAGATAGCACTATTAAAAGAGCGATTAAAAGATTTAGATAAGCAGAAGACCATACAGCGAAAGAATCGAGGCAAGCTCACTCGCATAGCATTGGTAGGATATACTAATGTCGGTAAATCCACAATAATGAACCTGCTTAGCAAGAGTGAAGTTTTTGCCGAAAATAAGCTTTTTGCGACACTAGATACTACAGTAAGAAAGGTGATAATAGATAATTTACCATTTCTATTAACCGATACCGTAGGGTTTATAAGAAAGCTGCCAACGCATCTGGTCGATTCTTTTAAGAGTACGCTCGACGAAGTGCGTGATGCCGATATATTAGTTCATGTGGTCGATATTTCGCATCCACAATTTGAAGAACAGATAGAAGTGGTGAATAAGACACTGCAAGAAGTATGTGGCTCGGGCGATAAAGATTCGATTTTGGTGTTTAATAAGATAGATGCATTCAGTTATACGCCAAAAGACGACGACGACCTTACCCCTAAAACGCGAGAGAACGTCTCGCTAGACGAGCTAAAAGCCTCGTGGATGGCAAAGGCAAATAACTCATGTATTTTTATCTCAGCCAAAAACAAAATCAATATAGAGGAACTAAAAGAACGGCTGTATCAGAAAGCAAAAGAAATTCATACAGCACGCTTCCCATATAATGATTTTCTCTTTCAAAAATATGATGAGGAAGAGTAACTGCCAGCACGTCTAGATTCAAAGAAAAAGGATTTTCAACCGCACGATAAGCGGATTATTATAACCATAACCAAAGTATACAAGTATGAATTTTAGAAAATTAAGAGCAGAAGAGGAGGCACAGCTATGTCTTAACGGCTGTGTATGTGAAGATTGGAGCAGAGTAAATGTATCGTTAGATTTCACGCCCGATTACATTAAAAGTGTTACGTTTTCGGGTGATATATATCTTGGGAAATTTGAGAATACTATTACGCTAGACGGAGGAATAAAATTACATTCCGGAATCTATAATGCAAAGATACATCAATGCAAGATTTGTGATAATGTATATATCTCAGATGTGGCAAATTACATTGCTAATTATGAAATAGCAGAAAATGTATTTATCGAAAATGTAAATAGAATAATCGCCAGCGGGCAATCTACATTTGGAAATGGAGTGAGAGTGTCGGTATTAAACGAGACCGGAGGACGCGAAGTTGCTATTTATGATAATATGTCATCGCATATAGCATATATGATGGCAATGTATCGTTACTTGCCAAGCACCATAGAAAAAATCAATCAGCTAGTCGACGACTATGCCTCAGCACAAACAAGTGAAATGGGCTATATAGGCAAAAATACCAAAATATTAAATTCCAATCTTATTAAAAATGTAAAGGTAGGCGAATATGCAAAAATAGAAGGAGTGAGCAAGCTAAAAGAAGGTACATTATGCTCCTCGCAGCAATCACCCGTCGTAGTAGGGAATAATGTAATCGCAGAGAATTTTATATTTGCAAGTGGCTCGAAAATAACCGATGGAGTAGTATTGCAAAATGTGTATGTCGGTCAATCATGCCATTTCTCGCATCTGTTTTCAGCCCACGATTCATTATTTTTTGCTAATTGTGCGTGCGAAAATGGTGAAGCCGCGGCAGTATTTGCCGGTCCTTACACAGTGAGTATGCACAAATCAAGTTTGTTAATAGCCGGAATGTTCTCATTTCTTAATGCCGGAAGTGGAAGCAACCAGAGCAATCACATGTATAAGCTAGGCCCCATTCATCAAGGAATAGTTGAACGAGGCTCAAAAACTACGAGCGATTCTTATATATTGTGGCCGGCAAAGATAGGCGCATTTTCACTTGTTATGGGCAGGCATGTGTCGCACCCCGATACATCAAAATTACCGTTCTCTTACCTCATAGAGAATCGAGGACGATCATATTTAGTTCCGGGAGTCAATCTAAAAAGTGTAGGCACAATACGCGATGCTATGAAATGGCCAAAGCGAGATGGACGAACCGATGTCGATTTAGATTATGTAAACTTTAATTTACTAAGCCCTTATACCATAGGAAAGATGCAAGAGGGGATTGATTTGCTCGACACACTAGAGGCTACAAGTGGTGCTACAGCCGACAAATATACCTATTTATCAATGACAATTGAGC
Source organism: Muribaculaceae bacterium (assembly GCA_028689665.1). Classification (GTDB taxonomy): domain Bacteria; phylum Bacteroidota; class Bacteroidia; order Bacteroidales; family Muribaculaceae; genus JAQVCR01. Next base: position 44,550 of record JAQVCR010000008.1, on the reverse strand, counting down.
CGCGAGCGTTGCGAAAAGGGCGCGAGTATTATAATTATGCGATAGATAAATTTATGGGAAACTCAATAATCAAGCGATTAGAGAATATTGATATTATCGATGATAATATTTTACAGCAGGCATTAAGCGTAACTGTCGCAAAAGGGACAGGCGAATGGCTGGATTTGAGCGGTCTAATAATGCCCAAAAGCGAAGTGAAACACTTGGTCGACAATATAGAATCGGGCTTAATCAATAAACTGGAAGATATAAAGAAAGTATTCAGTGATAATAACGATAATTATTATGAATATGAGTGGACTTGGGTGGTGTCGAATATGAAGAGATGGTGTGGAAAGGAAATTTCTGAATTAAAAATTGCAGATATAAGAGATATTGTAAAAAAATGGTATGACAGCGTGCTTTTTATTGATAAAATGCTGTATGATGATGCCCAAAAAGAATTTTCATTAATAGCAAAGACCGGATTTGGAGTAGATGGCAGCGCCGACCGAAAGAACTTCGATTTTGAGCAAGTGAGAGGTGCATTTGAAAACGACCCCTTCGTGAAAATGGTATTACATCATATCACAGAAAAAAAACGTTTGGGCGACGAATTATTATCAAGACTCAAAAAATGAAGAATGATATGTAAAATTTTATTAATACATCTTATTTGATATAATAGTAGTAGTGTATTAATGTGTAATAAGCATAATTTAATGTATAAAATATGAAATCATAAGTAAATGATTAGTATAAATATATATATTTGGTCACCCAAAGAAAAAATGTAATATAAATGGAAATATTTGAACTAACTACTGATGCCGATTTTTGTGTAAAAAATATAGAGAAAGAAGATTGTTGTGGTGTATGTAAGCCACTAACTTGCGGCGCAATAGTACTAACCAATCGTGGTACGGGAAGCCTGAAGATTAAAGGACAATCTTATGATTTGGCAATAGGCTCCGTGCTATTTATATATCCTTGTGAACAGGTTGATGCATTGAATGTCGACACCGATTTCAATGCTACAGTATTATTAGCAAGTATAGGCCTATTAGGCGAGGCTATATCACGATTTGAGCATTATATATTAGAGACGTTCTTTAAAAATAGGTGGATACCAAGCGTTTCATCCGAAAGTGGAAAGAAATTCTTTCTCAACATTATAGAAAATTTAAAATTCGTACAGCAAAACGACAGTAGCTTTTATAAATATGAACAAGCATTATGCTTATTACGTTCCCTGTTTTGCTATGCGGCCGATCGTATAAAAGAATTGACAAAGCGTGATGATTTGCCTAGCTTTAATCGTCTGGAAGAACATTTCCGTACATTTATGCAACTATTAACCAGCGACTTCAAGCGATCGAGAGAAGTAGCCTATTATGCCGAGAAGATGCATCTAACCCCCAAATATCTAAACTATATAACAAATTCGGTAGCCCAACGTACTTGTAAAAATATGATTGACAATTATGTTACATTGCAGATAAAAAGCGAGCTAAGAAGCACGCAAAAGACAATTCAAGAGATAGCATATGAATATAATTTTGCCAATCAGTCTTTCTTAGGCTCATATTTTAAAAAATTCACCGATATGTCGCCACGCAAATTTCGTACAGGGATGTAAATAATAAGGCATATTAATAAAAACCCATAATATGAAATAGCCGTCAAAAATATATATCAAATTCAATAGAAAAAGAGCAAAAAATAATAGTAAAAACATTGTAGTTTAGAAAATTATCACTAATTTTGTCGACTGAAAGTCGGAGTGCAATTTTGTGTGCCGGCTTAAATTAATTAATCATATTTATTAACTTATTTAAATGAACAAAGAATTAAACAATTCTCCACTCGAAGATTTCGATTGGGACTCTTATGAAAATGGAGAGACTCAAGGAGATAAAACTCGCGAAGAACAGGAGAAAACCTACGACGCGTCTCTTAACACAGTTAAGGACAAAGATGTAACTGAAGGTACTATTATCTCGCTCAATAAGAGAGAGGTTGTGGTTAACATTGGCTACAAGTCAGACGGCATCATTCCACTTAGCGAATTCCGTTACAATCCAGAATTGAAAGTCGGCGATAAAGTAGAAGTTTACGTTGAAACTCAAGAGGATAAAAAAGGACAATTAATCCTATCACACAAGAAAGCACGCGCAAGCCGCAGCTGGGATAGAGTTAATGAAGCTCTTGAAAATAATGAAATTATTAAGGGTTACATCAAGTGCCGTACAAAGGGTGGTATGATTGTCGATGTATTTGGCATCGAAGCATTCTTACCAGGGTCACAAATTGATGTTAAGCCAATTCGCGACTATGATGTATTCGTAGATAAAACTATGGAATTCAAAGTCGTTAAGATCAATCAAGAATTTAAGAACGTTGTCGTTTCACACAAAGCACTTATCGAGGCTGAGCTAGAACAACAAAAGAAAGATATTATTGCAAAACTTGAAAAAGGTCAAGTACTTGAAGGGACCGTTAAGAACATCACATCTTATGGTGTATTCATCGACCTTGGTGGCGTAGACGGACTTATCCACATCACCGATCTATCTTGGGGACGTGTAAACCACCCGGAAGAAGTAGTAGCACTAGATCAAAAATTGAATGTTGTTATTCTTGACTTTGATGATGAGAAGAAACGTATAGCTCTAGGCTTGAAACAACTACAACCACACCCATGGGATGCACTAAGTGCAGACTTGAAGGTAGGCGATAAAGTAAAAGGCAAAGTTGTCGTTATGGCAGACTATGGTGCATTTATCGAAATCGCTCCGGGCGTAGAAGGCCTTATTCACGTAAGCGAAATGTCATGGTCGCAACACCTACGTTCAGCACAAGACTTTATGAAAGTTGGAGATGAAGTAGAAGCAGTAGTTCTTACATTAGACCGCGACGAACGTAAGATGAGCCTAGGAATCAAACAACTTAAAAATGATCCTTGGGAAAATATCGACACTAAATATGCAGTAGGTTCAAAACACACAGCAAAGGTTCGTAATTTCACAAACTTTGGCGTATTCGTAGAAATTGAAGAAGGTGTAGACGGACTTATCCACATTTCAGATTTATCTTGGACAAAGAAAATCAAACACCCATCAGAGTTTACTCAAATAGGTGCAGATATTGAAGTTCAAGTACTAGAAATCGATAAAGAAAATCGTCGTTTGAGCTTAGGCCACAAACAACTAGAAGAAAATCCTTGGGACGTATTTGAGACAATCTTCACATTAGGAAGTATTCACGAAGGCGTAATTACTCAAATGCTAGAAAAGGGAGCTGTAATCGCTCTACCTTATGGCGTTGAGGGATTTGCAACACCTAAACACCTAGTAAAAGAAGACGGAACTCAAGCACAAGCAGAAGAGAAACTTAACTTCAAAGTTATAGAATTTAACAAAGACGCTAAGCGTATCATTCTTTCACACAGTCGTATATTTGAAGACGAAGCTAAACAAGAAGCTAAAAAAGCAGCTAAAAAAGCCGTTAAGAGCGAAGAGCCAAGTCAATCAAACAATTCGACAATCGAAAAAACCACACTAGGCGATCTAGATGCACTTGCTGCATTGAAAGAAAAGCTATCAGGTAAATAATCGATAAAAAACGATTCATTATATAAATGCGACATCTAAAAAATTAGATGTCGCATTTTTTATAAGTAAGCCCTGCAAAATAATTTGCTATTTATATCACCTTTATGTATATTTGAAAAAAAATAAAATATGGAGTTCTTATCTCAATATGGATTACTAGGCTTAGTAATAGGCATAAGCACATTTTTAATAATAGGCTTGTTTCACCCAATAGTAATAAAATGTGAATATTTCTTTGGCACAAAGTGCTGGTGGTGGTTCCTGCTGTTGGGAATAGTCGGGGCAGTAGCATCAATAATAATATCAAATGTCTTGATTTCTGCATTGCTTGGAGTTTTGGCTTTCTCATCATTCTGGACAATTCTTGAAATATTTGAGCAAGAAGGACGAGTGAAAAAAGGGTGGTTCCCACGCAATCCAAAAAGAAAGTATAAATGGGATAAATGATATATTTATCAAAATTATTTCATAACTTTGAAGATTGAAATGATAAGAAGAAAATGAGAATAACTAAGACGTTAATATTGTGCATAGTATTTGTTATGTCATTGTTGTTGAGCGTAGATATAGAAGCTCAACTAATGTGGCGTGAAACGAATAGAGAAGTGAACGTGCCAAGCTTATCAGATCCAAATCAAACTGAAGGCATAGAAATATATGCCACACAGAATACAATAATAATTAGAACTCCTAAAAAAATCCAAGTGAGAGTGTTTACAATTCTAGGGCAATTAGTGTCGCAAGCAACACTAAATGTCGGCACTTCAGAATTAAAAATATCCTCAAGAGGGATTTATATTATTAAGATAGGTAATATAACACAGAAAGTAGCACTCTAATTATTATCTTATAACGATGGTAAGTAGTTGAAATTAAGGCATAAAGAATTAATATTAATAATATAAATGTTTTTTCTGGAATATAAATTTATATAAAATAATACCCCTATGGAAAAGAATGAGAATATTGACTGGGCAAACATCTCTTTTGGATATATGCCTACGGATTATAACGTAAGAGCTGCATTTAAAGATGGAAAATGGAGCGATATGGAAGTTACAGATAGTGATCATGTAAATATCCACATGGCCGCTACATGTCTTCACTATGGTCAAGAAATCTTTGAAGGACTAAAAGCTTTTCGCGGAAAAGATGGCAAGATTAGAATTTTCAGATTAGAAGAAAACGCTAAGCGTATTCAACGATCGGCAGAGGGTATCATGATGGAGCCGGTGCCATTGGATCTATTTAAAAAAATGGTAATAGAGGTAGTTAAGAAAAATGAACGCTTCATTCCTCCCTATGGAAGTGGCGCATCTTTATATATTCGCCCGCTAGAAATAGGCACATCGGCACAAGTAGGAGTTAAGCCATCTAAAGAATATACATTCTTGATATTTGTTACACCCGTAGGTGCATATTTTAAGAATGGATTTAAGCCATCAAAGATAGCAATTCTAAGAGGCTATGATCGTGCAGCTCCAAATGGCACAGGAAAGTGGAAAGTAGGAGGTAACTATGCTGCTAGTCTTTCGGCAGGAAAGAAAGCACAAGATAATGGATATGCAGCAGTGCTTTATCTAGATCCTAAAGAAAAGAAATATATCGACGAGTGTGGCCCGGCAAATTTCTTTGCGATAAAGGGTAATACATATATCACTCCAAAGTCGGATTCAATACTTCCATCGATAACTAATATGAGTCTTCAACAGATTGCTAAAGACATGGGACTTGCAGTAGAAGCACGACCAATGCCGGTAGAAGAGCTTGATGTAGTAGACGAAGCCGCAGAATGTGGAACAGCAGCAGTAACTGCACCAATCTCAGAGATACACGATATAGATACAGGAAAGAAATATATAATATCAAAAGATGGAGAGCCCGGAGCAGTAACGACACAGCTATATAATCATCTTCGTGCCATTCAACTAGGCGATGAAGAAGATACTCATAATTGGGTTACCATACTAGATTAATAATATAATATTATTATAAAGTAGCGATGTGATAAGCATCGCTACTTAATTTTATAACAAAATATTCGTGGTCGATTATCTTTCAATAATTAATAAATATTATATTGCTGATACGCCTTTATATAAGCTGTTAATATGCCATTCGGCTCAGGTTGCAGAATATGCAATGGGTATTATAAAAGCTAAAGGATTAGCAAATATTGATAAGGACTTTGTGTACGAGGCAGCTATGTTGCATGATATAGGAATATATCAGACTAATGCTCCATCAATTTATTGTTTTGGCAGTGAGCCATATTTGTGTCATGGAATAATAGGAGCCAAATTGCTACGAGCCGAAGGCTTGAATCGTCATGCACTAGTGTGTGAACGACATATTGGAGCCGGACTCACAGCTGCAGAAATAAAAGAACAATCACTGCCATTGCCTATGGTTGATTATTTGCCACAGACGATAGAAGAAAAATTAGTGTGCTATGCCGATAATTTTTTTTCTAAATCAAAAATAGCTCCGGCAAAAACGATAGCAGACGTAAAATCTCAGATGTCAAGATATGGAGAGGGAACAATGCAACGATTAGGGGAATTAATTACACTCTTCGGTTAAAAAATAAAAACTACAAATATTCTTTATATTTAATTATAAAGAATAATATGGTGCAATGAATACTATTATGTACTTTTGCAAATAGTTTTCGCAAATATAGGTTTGAAGATAGTCAATATATATATAGCATTTCTGCTACTGATAATATTAGGTGTCGTTATCAATACGATGCCATTGTCTGTGTTGGCAGATAACTCTTTGCCGGTCGGTGGAGGTGTATCGTTGCGTGGACACAAGCCAAAAGTGGATAGCGCCAGTATAAAAGAAGCTGAAAAAGACAATATAAACAGGATAGTAGATGGAATAAAGCCACAACAGAAGCTCGATACGATAACGATATCGGCAGATAGCACGTTATTAAAAAATCAATTAGGCACAGATTCATTAACGATAGGCAAGCGAGAGAGCATTAATGATACATTGGCAAATGATAGCGCACCTAAATCGAAATTTGTAAAGCAAATGGTAGATTTAGATAATTCGGTTGACTTTTCGGCAAAAGATTCACTCATATTTTATGGGAAAAGCACAGCATTTATGTATGGTAAGAGTGCTGTGAAATATGGTACAATATCGCTTGATGCAAGTGAAATAAGAATGAATATGCGTGATAATACCGTGTATGCAGTAGGAAGTAAAGATAGTGTTGGCGACTTACAAGACAATCCAATATTTAAAGACCCAAGTGGAGAATATGAGTCGAAAACAATGCGTTATAACTTTAAGACAAAGAAAGGCTATATAACCGATGTCATTACCCAACAAGGCGAAGGATATTTGACCGGGGGAATAACCAAGAAAATGGAAAATGATGAGTATTACATTAAAGATGGACGCTACACTACCTGCGACGACCACGATTGTCCACACTTCTATTTTCAGATAACTAAGGGCAAAGTTAAACCTAAAAAAAATATAGTAACAGGTCCTGTATATTTAGTATTAGCCGATGTGCCACTACCATTGGCAGTGCCTTTTGGCTTCTTTCCATTCAGTGATAAATATTCATCAGGAATTATTATGCCAACATTTGGCGAAGATTACAACAAAGGATTTTATCTTCGCGATGGTGGATATTACTTTGCCATAAATGATAATATAGATTTAGCCCTCACCGGAGAGTTATATACAAAAGGTTCGTGGGGAATAACCGGACGAGCCAATTATGTGAAACGCTATAAATTTTCAGGAAGTTTTGATATAAGTTATCTTTCGACCGTCGAAGGCGATAAGGGAAGTGCCGACTATCTAAAATCGAATAACTTTAAATTAGCGTGGACTCACACTCAGGATTCAAAGGCAAACCCAAATATGAGCTTTTCGGCAAGTGTAAACTTTGCAACATCGGGATATTCAAGAAACGATTTAAATAGCTATTATAACAATTCATTTACAGAGAATACTAAGAGTAGTACTGTGAATATGACATATAGATTTCCCAATTCAAAATGGAGCCTTTCGACAACAGCTAATGTGTCGCAACGTACAGCCGACTCGACATTGACAGTGTCGTTTCCTAACGTGTCGGTAACGATGTCGCAAGTAGCCCCTTTTAAGCGTAAGCGAGCCGTCGGAAATGAAAGGTGGTATGAAAAGATTAAAATGTCGTATTCGGGATATTTCCAAAATTCTTTAACAGCAAAGCAAGATGAATTTTTCCAGAAGAGCTTAATAAAAGACTGGAAGAATGGAATGAAACACTCAGTGCCAATTTCGGCAACTTTTAATATATTAAAATATATAAATCTTACTCCCAGCATAACTCTTAACGATCGAATGTATTCAAATAAGATACGTAAAGCGTGGGACCCCGACGCATCTAGAGAAATTAATATGGATACAGTTTATAATTTCTATAATGTGTTCGATTTTAATGGTGCAGTGTCGCTGGATACTAAAATCTATGGATTTTTTCAACCGATGAAATTCTTAGGCGATAAAGTAAAAGTTATACGCCACGTTTTAACTCCGACTATATCATTTAGTGCGTCCCCCGATTTTAGCTCGCCAACGTGGGGCTACTATGGAAATTATAATTACACACAAGATGGGCAGGTGATAAATAAGAAATATTCATATTTCCAGCATGGAATGTTTGGCTCGGTAGGAGAAGGTAAAACCGGAGCCGTAAGTTGGTCGCTGGCAAATAACCTTGAAATGAAGGTGAAAAGTGATGCCGATAGCACGGGCGTGAAGAAAGTGTCGTTGATAGAAAATTTATCGATCAGTCAATCTTACAATTTTGCCGCCGACTCAATGAGGTGGAGTAATATAAACACATCGTTGATGTTGCGACTAGTAAAAAATTTCAACTTAAGTCTTTCGGCAACATGGGACGTCTATACGTATCAGCTAAATAGCTCGGGCAATCCTGTGAGGGTAAATATTCCTCGTTGGGAAGCCGGTAAAGGGTTAGGCAAATTGTCAAGCACCGGAACATCGTTCTCATATACATTTAATAATCAGACATTCCAGAAAAAGAAGAAAGAAAAAACGGCAAGCGATGAAAATAATAATACTTCGCCTGCAATAGATAAATATAGAAAAGACGATGAACCATCGGATGGAAAAGATGATAAAAAGAAAGACGAACTATCTTTAAATCCCGATGGATATGTCAAGTGGGATTGTCCATGGAGCTTGACTGTGAACTATTCGGTAAATTATGGCTATGGTACGTTTAATAAAGAGAAGCTGGAATATGACGGCAAGTTTACCCAGAATTTAAGTTTCTCGGGGAATATCCGACCGACGAAAAATTGGAATTTCAATCTATCGGCAAGTTATAATTTTGATACCGGTAAAATAGCATATATGAATTGTACTATATCGAGAGATTTACACTGTTTCACTATGAGTGCAAGTTTTGTCCCTGTCGGTCCGTATAAATCATATAATTTCCATATAGCGGTGAAATCATCAATGCTTAGTGATCTTAAATACGACAAACGAAGCAGCAATAGCAACGGTGTGGATTGGTATTAAATTCTTTCAGATTGCTAATTATTGATATTATCATTACTGAGATTTAGATTTTATAATTACACAAGAATAAGCTGTTTAAGACAGAGTAAAGCCCCAAAAGCAGGAACACTTTTGGGGCTTTACGTATAATCTTTAATTCTAGAATTATTATTACTATTTTAGAAGAGGCAGACGTTTAAAAATGAGTACTTTCTGATTTTTATTGTCGAAAAATTCTAATTCGTTAGAGTTCTTTTTCTTGAAAAATTCTACTTCTTCTAGTGCAACAAGAAGAGCTGTTTCAATTTTCATATCCGGGCAAGCCATACGGGTAGATGCAATTTGTGAAAATTGTATGGCGCTATTCTTTTTTGGGTCGAGAACTATTACACCATTAATAATGTTGCACCCCGAATTACCATGTATTCTTAACTCTTGTATGTCGATGACTAGGCGAACTTTGTCGCTTTCCATTCTCTTGCCATCAATTTCTTTGACAGTCCATGAGCCATTAAGCCCGTCGAGATTATGACGCTTCAGGGTTAAAATCGCAGCTCCTCGGTGGTCAAGGAAATTAAGATGAATGATTCCTTTGATTGTAGAGTAGGAATAAGAGCGAGTCTCATTGATCGCTTTCATTATCGATGTTTCAACTTTCACATCGGGGCAAGCCATAAGAGATGTAATAACTTGGTCGAATTCTAATTCTTTATTTTTCCCGGTCTTGAAGTAGCCATTTATAACGTTGCAACCATTATTTCCATACATTTTGTTTGTCGAAATATCAAAGTTTAGAAATGGCATTTCCTCCATATTTATTTTTTTGCCAAATACAGATATTATAGTCCATTCTCCGGCAATATGTTTGTCGGCAAGTGTACTGATGGTGGTTGGTAATATTTTCGTCGGAGTGACACTGTCGGCTTCTTCTTCTTCAAATTCTTTCTCGGTAGTAGGTGTTGCCACAATGGTCTCTGATTTTTTGAAAATGCTACAGCTTGCTAAACCAAGTAGCCCTGAAATAGCTAAAATTAAAATTTGATTTGTTGTCATTTTTATGAATTAAGTTGATAATTAGTGTCCTAGCTCGTCCCATCGACGGCGTAGTGGATATTTAGCTGTGTGAACTAACAATCTTAGCGAAGTGCTGTAAGTGAAATATGCCCACACCCAGTTGATAAGAACATTTATTTTGTTTCTCATTCCTAGAAGAGAAATTAAGTGGATAAACATCCATGTAAGCCATGCCGGGCGACCATACAAATGTAGATGATTAAGGTCGGCAACGGCGCGATTACGACCTACTGTAGCCATCGAGCCCTTGTCTTTGTAGCTAAACGGCTTCTTGAAAGATTCGCCATTAAGGTTTCGAGCAAGATTTATGGCTTGTTGTATTGCTACTTGAGCCATTTGGGGATATCCACGTTGAAATTCGTCGCTTGTTAGAAATGCAATATCACCGAGTGCATAAATATCGTTATATCCTTTGACTCTGTTATATTGGTCGACGATGAAGCGATTTCCGGGACCGAAAGTTTCTTTAGCGAAACCTTCAATTTTCTCTCCGGTAATACCGGCAGTCCAAACTAAAGTTTCGCAATATATTTCTTTTCCGTCAGATAGTGTGGCGACGTTGTTCTCATATTTAGTCATTGTCTTTTCTAAGACTACATCGACCATAAGGTGTCCAAGATATTCGTAGGCTTTCTGTGAAGCTTCTTTGCTCATGGTTCGAAGAACGCGGTCGGTACCTTCTATTAGAGTTATAGATATATCATCTTTATTTATTTCGGGATATTCGCGTTGAAGGATATATCGTTTCATTTCGCCCAAAGCTCCTGCAACTTCGACACCGGTAGGTCCGGCACCGATAACTACAAAGCTAAGTAGCTCACGGCGATGAGATGCATCTTTGCACAGGCTTGCACGTTCAAGCCTGTCAAGAATTTCGTTTTTTAGTCTTATTGCTTCGGCAGTCGACTTTAGTGTATATACTGTCTCGAGCAAATTATTCATTCCGAAGAAGTTGTTTGTCGTTCCTGCCGAAATAATTAATTTGTCGTAATTAAGGGTTTCAAATTGTGTTGTAATAGTTTTTGCAGTAGTGTCTACGTTGCGAACTTCGCCCATTTGAAATTTTACATTCTCCATTTTGCGAGTCTCACGACGGAAAGGGAATGAAATACTACCTGAATCGAGTCCTGAAGATGCAATTTGATAAAAAAGTGGAGGAAATGAGTGGAAATTATTACGGTCGATAAGAGTTATGTCGTATTTCTCTTTGTTCAAAGCTTTAATTGCATTTAAACCTGCAAATCCACCGCCAACTACTACTATATGCTCTTTTTTGGTTAATGATGTCATCGTTATAGGAAAGTGTTAAGTTATAAGTAATAATTAAGTTTCAAAGTTAGTTAATTAAATTGAAATGACAAATTTGTGGTTGCGTTTATGTAAAAGTGAATTATTAAAAATGTGCAAAATAGCAATGATTTATCAATATAAAAAGCAAAAATGTCGTACTAACGCAAATCTTGTAGCATAAATATGTCGGAAGTTAATATCTTTGTAGTATTAAAACGATGTGATAATAATAATAAGAGCCACACGTTAATTAAATAAATAAATCACGAAGCAATTAGATGAAACAAAAATATATACGAATTATCTTGCTGTTTTTTGCTGCAATAGCATTTTCAAATAGTGCGACCTCGCAGATAAATACAGATCAGGTTATGAATATCGGTAGAAATGCTCTCTACTTTGAAGATTATATTTTGTCGATACAATATTTTAATCAAGTAATAAAAGTGAAGCCGCATCTAGCCGATCCTTATTTTTACAGGGCAGTAGCGAAGTTGTCGCTCGAGGATTATCAAGGCGCCGAAGAAGATTGTACTATGGCAATAGAGAGAAATCCATTTATTGTAGATGCATATCAAGTGCGTGGAATTGCACGCCAGTCATTAAAGAAAAACAAAGAAGCGATAGCCGATTATGAGCTGGGATTAAAACAGCTACCCGAACATCGCGTGCTGCTAATAAATAAAGCTGTAGCCGAATCGGAGATAAAAGATTTCAAAAATGCAGAGCTTACCTATGAGCGGCTAGTGAGGCTGTATCCTAAGTTTGATAATGCTTATCTAGGCAGGGCACAGCTTTATCTATCTAAAGGCGATACAATAAAAGCCATCGCCGATGTAGATAAATGTATAGAAATCGACAAAAACAACTCGAATGCTTATGTGCTAAGAGCCGATATAAATATGAATTATGGGAAGAAATATGGCGAAGCATTGAAAGATATGGACGAAGCGATTAAGCTAGAGCCACATTTTGCGGGATATTTCATTAATCGCGCATTCTTAAAATATAATCAAGACGATTATTTTGGAGCAATGGCAGATTACGACTATGCAATTTCGCTTGATGCCGAGAATATTACAGCACGATTTAATAGAGCTCTATTACTATCCGAGGTGAGAGATAATAATAAAGCCATCGAAGATTTTTCTTTTGTTATAGCCCGAGAGCCGTCTAATATTATGGCAAGATATAATAGGGCAGAGCTGTATTCAAGGACAAAACAATATAAGAAAGCTGTAAAAGATTATGATGTAGTGATAGAGAAAGTCCCCGATATGTCGGGAATCTATTATGCACGAAGCGAGTGTAAACGCTTGAGTGGCGACTTAGTGGGCGGCGAGAAAGATTATAACAAATCGAGGAAGCTATTTAAGGAGAAGAAGAAAACAGAATATAATTCCGACACAGCCGATGAGGCAATAAAAAACGATGCTGAATCGGCCGAAGTGGTTAAGAATAAGTTTAAGACACTCTTAACTATTGAGAATGACAATGGCGTGAAGCCCGAATATGATAATAAGTCGAGAGGCAAAATACAAGATAATAATTTTAAGATAGATGCCGAGCCTTTATTTACATTATCTTATTATGCAATAGAGAGCGAGCTGAATTATAGCACAACATATACCCGAGAGCTAAGTGAGATTAATGAAGCAAAATTGTTGCCCTTCACTTTAGTAATGTCGTTATCCGAGCCTCGACTATATGAAGAGCAAATAACAAAGCATTTTAATTCGATAGATTATTATACCGGAATAATAGGAGCTGAATCGCCGCGAGCAATCGACTATCTAGCAAGAGCAATGGACTATATGATGGTAAAAAATTACGATGCGGCAATTTTAGATTTAGATAAAGCAATAGCCCTAAGTGAGAAATTTACTTTAGCTTATTTTGCCAGAGCTAATGCAAAATATCGCCAATGGCTCAATATAAAGAATGGTGCCGATTCAGAGACATCAACAACAGGCACAGTAACCGGCAGTGATGTTATGCTGAGAGAAAAAATGAATCAACATAGATTAATCGAGATTAATAAAGATTTGGATAAAGTGTTAGAGTTGTCGCCAAAGATGATTTATGCCCTTTATGATAAAGGCTGTGTGTATCTTCAAATGCAAGATAACACATCAGCAATAAGCGCATTTACAAAAACGATAGAGTTAAAACCCGACTTTGGTGAAGCTTATTATAATCGAGGATTAGTGTATCTGCGCTTAGGAAATAAAGAGAGTGGTGTTTCCGATTTGAGTAAAGCAGGCGAATATGGAGTAACACCATCTTACAGCGTTCTTAAAAGAATGAGCAAATAGAAAATATAATTAGTAAAAAAAACAGCGATAAACTTCTTGAATACTAAAAAAATAGTTAATTTTGCGACCAAATTCTCGTGTTGTTGTATGACACGGCTTTAAAAATATAATTATGATAAAAATAACATTTCCCGATGGAGGTGAAAAGCAATATGAAGTAGGTGTAACACCACTACAAATTGCAGAAAGTATTAGCCCCCGCCTTGCACAAGACGTTCTAGCTTCAAGCGTAAATGGAGCAGAATGGGACTTATCAAGACCAATTGAGCAAGATGCATCAATTAAATTATTTAAATGGGACGATGCCGAAGGCAAGCATGCATTCTGGCATACATCGGCACACTTACTAGCCGAAGCACTTCAAGAGTTGTACCCTGGAGTGAAATTTGGAATCGGCCCGGCAATTGAAAACGGATTCTATTACGATATAGATCCGGGAGAAAATACAATTACAAGCGCAGATTTTGCAAAAATAGAAGCAAAAATGCAAGAGCTTGTATCAAAGAAAGAAGCAGTAGTAAGAGCTGATATTTCAAAAGCCGACGCATTGAAAATGTTTGAAGCTAGAAATGAAACTTATAAATGCGAGTTGATAAGCGAGCTTGAAGATGGAACGATAACAACATATACACAAGGAGCATTTACCGACCTATGTAGAGGTCCACACTTGCCAAATACAGGCGTAATAAAAGCTGTGAAAGTTTTGTCGCTTGCCGGAGCATATTGGCGAGGCGATGAAAAGCGTCATCAGCTAGTTCGTGTATATGGTATCACTTTCCCAAAGAAAAAAATGCTAGATGAATATCTAGTATTATTAGAAGAGGCAAAAAAACGTGATCACCGCAAGCTCGGAAAAGAAATGGAGCTATTCGCATTCTCTCAAAATGTAGGTGCCGGATTACCATTATGGTTACCAAAAGGAGCAGCATTGAGAGAACGTCTAGAGAACTTCTTGAGAAAGATACAAAAGAAATATGGATATTTGCAAGTGATAACCCCGCATATAGGAAATAAAATGCTATATGTAACCTCGGGACACTATGCAAAATATGGCAAAGATTCATTCCAACCAATTCATACACCTGAAGAAGGAGAGGAATACCTATTAAAGCCAATGAACTGCCCTCACCACTGTGAGATATATAAAGTGTTCCCACGTTCATATAAAGATCTTCCACTAAGATTAGCCGAATTCGGTACCGTGTATCGCTATGAGCAAAGTGGAGAACTTCATGGGCTTACGCGCGTACGCGGATTTACCCAAGATGATGCGCATATATTCTGTACCCCCGATCAACTAAAAGGCGAATTTTTGAAAGTAATGGATATTATATTCTATATTTTCAAAGCATTGAAATTCGATAACTTTGAAGCTCAAATATCATTGCGCGATCCTAACAAGAGAGAAAAATATGTAGGAAGCGATGAAAATTGGGAAAAAGCAGAACGTGCAATAATCGAAGCCTGTGAAGAAAAAGGCTTGAAAGCACGCACAGAGCTAGGCGAAGCAGCATTCTATGGGCCTAAACTCGACTTTATGGTAAAAGATGCCATAGGACGTAGATGGCAATTAGGAACAATACAGGTAGACTATAACTTACCCGAACGTTTTGGATTGGAATATACCGGCTCGGATAATCAAAAGCACCGCCCGGTAATGATCCACCGTGCGCCATTCGGCTCAATGGAACGTTTCGTTGCAGTATTGCTAGAACATACAGGAGGTAAATTACCATTATGGTTAACCCCCGACCAAGCAGTAGTGCTACCAATTAGTGAGAAATATAACGACTACGCACAAGAAGTAGTAAACGAGCTGGATAAATACGACATTCGTGCCTTCATTGACGACCGAAATGAGAAAATAGGGAAGAAAATTCGCGACAACGAATTAAAGAGAATCCCTTATTTATTAGTAGTCGGTGAAAAAGAAGCACAAAATAATGAAATTTCTGTAAGAAAACAGGGCGAAGGTGATAAAGGTTCAATAAAAATTACTACCTTTGCAGAGAATTTTGCTTGCGAAATAGAAGATTTGACAAAACAATAAATTTACTGAATGCAGAAAAAACCATCAGGAGCAGGTCCCAGAAGACCAAGTGGGCCATTCCGAAGAGGAGACAACAACCGGGAGAATAAAGACCTACACGCTATAAATGAGCGTATTAGGGCTAAAGAAGTGCGCCTAGTAGGCGAGAATGTAGAGCCAGGAATCTATCCTACAGCCGAGGCTATACGTATAGCTGACGAAAAAGGATTAGACTTAATTGAAATCACCCCTAATGCCGATCCTCCTGTATGTAGAATACTAGACTATCAGAAGTTTTTGTATCAACAGCGCAAACGATTAAAAGAACAAAAGGCAAAATCGACTAAGATTGTAGTTAAAGAAATAAGATTCGGACCACAAACCGATGACCACGACTACAATTTCAAGCTCAAGCACGCCATAGAGTTCTTAAAAGAGGGCGCAAAAGTCAAAGCTTATGTATTCTTTAAAGGTCGTTCAATCTTATTTAAAGAACAAGGCGAAGTCTTGTTGTTAAGATTTGCCAACGAGCTTGAAGAATATGGCAAAGTAGAGCAAATGCCAGTATTGGAAGGAAAGCGAATGATAATAATGCTTACTCCCAAAAAAGTGAAATAACGAATTATACTTGATAAAATCGAGCATAAATATTAAATCAATTAAAATTTAAAAACTAAAAAAATGCCAAAGGTTAAAACTAATTCCGGTGCCAAAAAGAGGTTCGCCCTTACCGGATCAGGAAAAATCAAAAGAAAACATGCTTTTAAAAGTCATATCTTGACAAAGAAGACTAAAAAGCAGAAAAGAAATCTTGGACACGTAACGACAGTCGTTTCTGCCGACGTAAAGAACGTTAAGTTATTATTAAACTTGAAGTAAGCTCCAGTTTTTTTGTTTTAAATTTCGTGATTTTATAAATTTTTATAAACCGAGTGATTAGCAAAAAAAGAGCATAAAGCCGCTAACATTCAAAAAATTAAGAAAAAATGCCTAGATCAGTAAATCATGTCGCTTCAAGAGCGAGAAGAAAAAAAATCTTAAAACTTACAAGAGGTTATTACGGTTGTCGTAAAAACGTATGGACAGTTGCCAAAAATACTTGGGAAAAAGGTCTAACTTACGCCTATCGTGATAGAAAGAATAAAAAGCGTAATTTCCGTGCATTATGGATTCAGCGTATTAATGCTGCAGCTCGCTTAGAAGATCTTTCTTACTCTAAGTTGATGGGCTTGATTCATAAAGCCGGTATCGAAATTAACCGTAAGGTTCTTGCCGATCTTGCAATGAACAATCCTGCTGCTTTCAAAGCAATAGTTGAGAAGGTAAAGAATGCTTAATCATAAAAATCTATTGTAAAAGCCCTCTTAGAGGGCTTTTTTTATGCCTTTTATTTGGTAGAGTAAACTAAACTTATTATATTTGCAATACAAGATTGAAAGAAACCACATCAAAGTAGATTGGGAAACTCATCAAACTAAATGAAATGCCGAGACAAGTTATAGTCTTTAATGGCGGGCCCCAACCTTTATGGTGTTCTTATTGCGAACCAGGTGGATTACAGAAAAGCTGTAGCTCTCAAACCCTGTCATACGGAGTTTCATCGCATCCTTTGATGTGGCTAATATACAGAGCCGAATTATTTTTAATTCGGCTCTGCTTTTTTTAGGCTAATTTTAAACGGAAGCCCTATTGTGAAATGTGGACTAATTGTAAAATGTGAGGCTAAAACAATGGTTCGTAGTGCCTAATTGTAAAATGTGAGGCTGGTTAAAAGTTTCCATTTAGACCAACCACATGAAATGTGGACTAATAGTAAAATGTGAGGCTAAAAACGTTATAACTTGTGGATAAATAGTAAGAAAAAGAATAAGGAAAATGTTTAGGAGTAGCGCCAAAAACAAATATAGGGTCAGAATAGATAGGCTAAAATTGAACTTTAGCCACGTATTATAGTAAAATGAGACGCTATCTAGCGATAGCGATAATAGCTAATTCGTAAGATTCTTTATAACCTTGCAAGGATTTCCAACAGCCAAAACATTTGATGGTATGTCTTTAGTTACTACACTGCCTGCGCCTATTGTCGTGTTATTTCCGATAGTTACACCTTGAAGGATAATACTTCCACCTCCAATCCATACATTTTTTCCTATAGTTATTGGAGCAGAATTTGATTTCCATAAATCGCCATTTCCCGAAAGCCTTTCTTGAGCATTTATCGGATGTCCAACAGCATAAAATTGCACATTCGGACCTATTCCGGAATTATCACCGATAGTAATCTTGTTACAATCAAGAAATGTACAACCCATATTTATCTCCACATTATTTCCTATATAAATATTTTCGCCGTAATCTACATATATAGGGGCTGTAATCCATACATTATCTCCTCGATCGCCTATTAATTCTTCCAGAATAGACTCTAATTTGTTCCCATCAAGAGTGTCGCAGTTATTGTATTCTTTTTGTAATTGTTTAGCTCTATGCCAGCGATCGATCAGCTCGGGATCCGATGGATTGTATACTTCGCCATTAAGCATTTTTTCTTTTTCGCTTTTCATAAAATCAATGAGATAAATTCTTATATCTTACAAAGATAATGCAAATGAGCGAAGAACATAAAACAAGTTTATATGTTTTTGTTTTCCCGAGTGCAGCCTGTCTTATCCAAAGATAAATAATTCATAATAAAAGACTATCATAATGTTGAGATAGTCGATATTTAAAGAAAGTTTTTTAACTTTGTGGAGAAAGATAAAAATCATTATGGAGGATACTAAAAGTCAATTTAATACAGTGATTGGAATTTGTCGTGAGTTGTATATTAAAAAGCTCAAAGACTATGGTGCGTCATGGCGTATAATGAGGGTAACGTCGATAACCGACCAGATTTTCATCAAAGCGCAACGCATACGTACACTCGAAACTACAGGAAATGCAATGGTAGACGAGGGAATTTTCCCTGAATTTATTGGTATCGTAAATTATGGAATAATAGGGCTTATCCAGCTCGAATTAGGCGATACTATGATACAAGATATTGACACTACCAAAGCTATAGAATTATATGATAAATATATAACTAAAACTACCGAGTTGATGCTAGCCAAGAATCATGATTATGGAGAGGCGTGGCGACTGATGCGCATAAATTCTTATACAGATTTGATATTATCCAAGATATTCCGTACTAAGCAGATAGAAGATAATAAAGGCGCAACACTAGTGTCGGAAGGAATAGATGCAAATTATATGGATATGATTAATTATTCATTGTTTGCTCTTATCAAACTTCATTATGGAGAAAGCAAAGAGGCGTAGAAAAATATTAGAGATGAGTATTGTAGGCACGCTAAGAGTATTAGTGGGCGCATTATTCATATTTTCGGGATTTGTAAAAGCAATCGACCCATGGGGGAGTCTTTATAAATTTGAAGAATACATAAATGTCTTAGGCTTTGAGGGATTATTGCCACTAGTATCGTTCCTAGCCATTGTAGTAGGTGCATTTGAATTTGTGCTGGGGGTTTTTATATTGTTAGGTTGCTATCGTCGAGTTGCACCGATATTATTGCTCCTGATGATGCTAATAATGCTACCGTTGACGCTGTATATAGCAGTAACCGATGCCGTAGGCAATTGTGGCTGCTTTGGCGATGTAGTGGATCTCTCAAATTGGGCAACATTTATAAAAAATATATTTATAACGGCAGGATTGGTATATCTGTTACTTTATAACAAACGATTAAAGAATATATATGGAGCAGCAGTACAATGGATAGTAGTGTTGCTATCTTCGTTATTTATTTTAATAATAGCATTTATAGGCTATTTCTATCAGCCATTGCTCGATTTTAGACCGTTCAAAGATGGAGGTAACTTGATACACACTATCGACAAAGAAAAGGTCGACGATGGCGATAACTATGTATTTATATACGAGCGAGCCGGCGAAAAGAAAGAATTTACAGTCGACAGCCTACCATCTGAGGAATGGACATTTGTAGATAGATATGAAAAGGCAAAAGAATTAAAAGTTGACCATAGCGAGCTGGTTATTTCTAAGGGAGGCGAAGACATAACGCAGTCGATAATATTGGCGCAAGGAGAACAAGTAATTTTCCTATTCCCTAATCTCAGTGAAGTTGAAATATCATACACTTATGTTATCAATGAGATTAATGAAATGGCACAGTCGAGAGGCATAAGCGTCGTTGGTCTTACTTCAGCCGACTCGGGGAGCATAAGCGAGTGGCGAGATATATCAATGGCAAGCTACCCGATGTATATAATCGATGACAGTGTCCTAAAACAGATAGCACGAGGAAATCCCGCAATAGTGTATTTAAAAGACGGAGTCGTTCAGTGGAAACGCACGATGCGTTCTATTCCGGTAGAGAGCTTAGTGAGTGGAAATCAAGACTTAAGCGAAGTCGTAGAAGAATTAGAATCAGAGAAATGGCTTTTAATGCTTACTATTTTATATTTAGGCTCAATGATGTTGTTATTAATAATAAATCGTAGTCATAAAGTGATAAATTTTAGGCGACTAAAGGACAGTAAAAATCAAAATAAAAGCGTAACTTTGCGCATTGAAAAAGATAATAAATAATTTATTAACTAAATAAATAGGAAATGAGAAAGAATATCGTAGCAGGAAACTGGAAGATGAATACTACAGTTGCCGAAGGCGTAGAATTAGCAAAAAATGTAAATGAAGCATTGAAAGGCGTTACACCTAATTGTGATGTAATAATAGGCGTTCCTTTTACTCACTTAACATCGGTAAATGCTGTAATAGATAGCAATAAGCTAGGACTCGGAGCAGAAAATTGCGCAGATAAGAAATCGGGTGCATATACAGGCGAAGTATCAGCTTCAATGGTAGCATCAACCGGTGCAAAATATGTAATTCTAGGACACTCAGAGCGTCGTCAATACTATGGTGAAACTGTAGAAACATTGAAAGAAAAAACTCTTTTAGCGTTAGAAAACGGATTAACTCCAATTTTCTGTATCGGAGAAGTGCTATCAGAACGTGAAAACGGAACATACTTTGATGTAGTTAAAAATCAAATAGAAAAATCATTATTTGATTTAAGTGCAGAAGATTTCGGCAAAATCATTTTGGCATACGAGCCAGTATGGGCAATCGGAACAGGCAAAACAGCAAGCGATGACCAAGCCGAAGAAATCCATGCTTATATTCGCAGCCTAGTAGAAACAAAATATGGCAAAGAAGTAGCTGAAAATACATCAATCCTTTACGGAGGAAGCTGCAAACCAACAAATGCAAAAGCATTATTCTCAAAGCCAAACGTAGATGGTGGCTTAATCGGTGGTGCTGCACTCAATGCAGAATCATTTATGGGAATCGTTACAGCATTCTAAAGATAAATATATAAGATATTATAAGGCTACAAAGATGATTTTTATTATCTTTGTAGCCTAAATTATAGTTATTATGGAGAAAAGGGTAATGTTTATTATTGCAACTGTGATGTTGCTTATCATCGGCTCGGCTAAACTAATGTCGCAAGAGCGGGATTCAACCATAGTCGATTATCTTCATGGCACCAGCAATGAGAAGGTAAATATTGTGCAACCAGAAGGCCTTAATGAGCGTCTTATGCCCGATGAGCTCGAAGAAGAAACACATCAGAGCAGTTCAGGAAAAATGGTTGGCTTCCGAATCCAAGTATTCTCGGATAATAATCATCGCACAGCAAAGAGCGAAGCAATGATAAAGGAACGAAATATAACATCACGTTTCCCCTTAATAAAAACGTATCTCACTTATAAAGCACCGGCATGGCGACTACGCGTAGGCGACTTTAAAACACAAGAAGAAGCTCACGAAATGATGAATCAAATAAAAAAAGCATTTCCTGGCTATTCAAGAGAAGTTATTATTGTAAGAGATAGAATAAATATAGACTAAAATATAATGAATAGATCTAATGATAGATTACTTGAAGATGAAAGAGAAACCTTAATCGAACAAGTAGCCGAACATTATGAAGCAATATTGCAATTGATAGGAGAGGATACAAAAAGAGAAGGCTTGCTTAAAACTCCCTATCGAGCAGCGAAAGCATTAGTAGAAGTAACCGGAGGATACAATCAATCGGGCGAAGATGTTTTAAACTCTGCAATATTTGAATATGCAGGTTCTAATATAGTAGTTGTCAAAGATATTGAATTCTACTCACTATGTGAACATCATATTTTGCCGTTTTTTGGGAAAATAACAATAGGATATATCCCCGATGGAAGCATTGTCGGACTTAGCAAATTAGCAAGAATAGTCGACGTGTATGCTAAGAGATTACAAGTTCAAGAACGATTAACACACGAGATCTGTCAACTCTTGAGTGATAAATTATCTAAAAAAGGCGTAATTGTGATTTGTGAAGCAGGGCATCTGTGTATGAAAATGCGAGGCGTGGAGAAACAAGAAAGTACCACATTAACAATGGAATACAAAGGAGCCTTTGAAAATTCGGAGATGAGAAACAACTTTATGAATATGATTAAATAGGGATTTGCTCAAAAAAAGTGTCTTAGGGGCTTGCATAATTAAAAAAATGATATTAACTTTGCAAGCGCAAAAGGGGTAGTAATTGCCTATAATGCAAATGCGAAAATAGCTCAGTTGGTAGAGCATAACCTTGCCAAGGTTAGGGTCGCGGGTTCGAGTCCCGTTTTTCGCTCAGAGTTCTTTAACTTAATAATGCTGTAACGAGCGACAGAAAGACAGCAAATGCGAAAATAGCTCAGTTGGTAGAGCATAACCTTGCCAAGGTTAGGGTCGCGGGTTCGAGTCCCGTTTTTCGCTCTCGAGTCCGGGTGGTGGAATTGGTAGACACGCTACTTTGAGGGGGTAGTGGGCGTTCGCTCGTGTGAGTTCAAATCTCATCTCGGACACAAGAAAATATAGCCAATCATCTTAAACAGGTGGTTGGTTTTCTTTTTTTATAAAAGCATTAAAAGATGAAAGTTAGATTTGTATATCTATTAAAAATATATATTGCAATCTTAGCAATATTTGTGATGCAGAAGCCTCTATTTATGATATTTAATTCATCTTCTACATCAACGATTAGCCTCACAGATTATTTATCGGTATTATGGCATGGGTTAAGCCTAGATTTAAGTACAACTTCATATTTATTTATAATCCCGTCGCTATTAGTTTTGTTAAGTATATATGTAGTAAGTCTAAATTATAAAAAGATTCTGGCGATTTATTACATTATAATATCATTACTATGTGGAATAATATTTGTTGTCGACACCTCACTGTATGAATTTTGGCAATTTAAGCTCGATGCAACAATTTTCTTTTATCTCCAATCGCCCGAAAATGCAGTTGCGAGTATATCTATTTGGTATGCAGTAACAAGAATATTAGCCATCATTCTATATACAGCAATATCGAGCTATATATTAATCAGAATCACGCCAACCCGATTTGATACGCCAAAGCATAAATTTGCAATAACGTCATTATATGTTTTTATCTTTGCCGGAATAATATTGACAATAAGAGGAGGTGTAGGAATGTCGACATCAAATGTTGGTACAGCATACTTTTGTGATAATCAATTTTTAAATCATTCGGCAGTAAATCCTGCATTTAGCTTATTTTATTCATTAGGTAAGACCGAAGATTTCTCTCAAGAATACAGACTACTTGATGACAAAGAGGCAGCAACAATATTTAAATCATTATATGGAAAGGAACAAAGCAATAGTAAACAAGATACTATAATAAAAAATGAAGAGCCAAATGTATTATTAATTGTATTAGAAGGTTTCGGCTCTAATTTTATTTCCGAACTAGGAGGAAAAGCCAATATTACACCCAATTTTAATGAATTGGCACGTGAAGGAGTATTATTTTCGCAGTGCTATGGAAATAGTTTTCGCACCGACCGAGGTACCGTGTGTGCCTTAAGCGGACATTTAAGCTACCCAAATACCTCAATAATGAAGATGCCAATAAAAAGTAGAAATCTGCCGTCGATAGCAAAATCTCTCTCGGCAAATGGATACTTTAGCGAATTTATATATGGTGGCGATATTAATTTCACTAATATGAAGAGCTATTTGTTGGGAACTGGTTATAATAAATTAGTATCGGATAATAATTTTACGATACCCGAGCGTACTTCAAATGCGTGGGGAGTGAACGATGATATAATGTTTGATTATCTGTATCAACATATTGCTAAAAAGGAAACCACATCTAAATGGTTTATAACATTCTTGACATTAAGCAGCCATGAGCCTTTTGTTGTGCCATTCAATAAATTTAGCGACAGAATAGAAAATTCAATGGCATACACTGACGATTGTATAGGCAAATTTATTAAAAGGCTGAAAGAAACCGATCAGTGGAAAAATTTAGTACTAATCATCACAGCCGATCATGGTATATATTATCCGGTAAATGGGAAACGATATCAACCACAATTCTTCAAAATACCATTATTAATGGTCGGCGGGGCTGTTACAAAAACTTGCCGTTACGATTATGCCATAAATCAAAGCGATATAGCGGCAACATTGTTATCGCAGCTAGGAATTTCGCATAACGAATTTATATTTAGTAGAAATGTGCTGACAAAAAAATATCAAGCAAATCCATTTGCAATCTATACGTTTATGAACGGATTTGGATTTCTTGATTCCACAGGCGAGAGTGTATATGATAATGAAGGTGGAATAATATTGGAAGATAATGATAAAGATAATATCTGTCGCGCACAACGTATAAAAGAAGGTAAGGCAATATTACAAGCCACGTATGATGATTTAAACAAGAGATGATAATTGCAAATAGATAATTTAGAAAGAAATTATAATTACCTATTTTATAAAAAATGATGTAAAACTATTGTCAGAATAAAATTGAAATATTACCTTTGCAGTGTCGAAAGGACAATATGGTGATTTAGTGTAGCGGTTAGCACGCCACCCTCTCACGGTGGAGACCCGGGTTCGAGTCCCGGATTCACTACAAGTTAAGCCTGATGGAAATTATTCTGTCAGGTTTTTTTATGTGCTATTTTTTTATTGCACAGAATGATTCATTTTGTATATTTGTAAATCATAATTTATAAGTCTGACCTTATACTTCTATTTCTAATGCTCCTAAGAAAATTAATATTGATGCTAATTGTTCTATTTCACTGTGGTCTATGTGCAGGGAGTAGATATAATGATAAATTTTTCAATACTCAAGTAGCGACAGCCAGCACTGTAATTAATTGTATAATACAAGATAATAGTGGACTAATATGGGTGGGGACGAGTCATGGAGTATATAATTATGATGGTTATAGTTATCATAAAGTTAATGCGTCCGATTCAAGTGTAGGGACTCAGATTAATTGTATTATTACCGGCGATAATTATTTATATATTGGAAGTGATAATGGGCTGTGCATCTATAATTATCGAAAAGATATAATAGAAAGTAATAATAATATTCAATTTCCTAAAGATATACGAGCATTAGCAATGCTAAAAGGGGATTTGTGGATAGGGACATTGAATGGATTATATAAATATAATATAAAAACAAAAGAGCTTAAATCTATCGTTAACGGGTTGCCCCATCGCACGATATATTCATTATTAGTGTCGGAGAGTGAAGACTTGTATATAGGTACATACGATGGCTTAGCAGTAAAGGATAAAAACAGCACATTAATACGTCAGATTCACATTAATAAAGATCGTAAGAGAAATACGCTATTTGTAAATTCCATAGTTGAAGATAAATTAAGAAAATGTCTCTGGATAGGTACAGAAGGGGATTTATATCGGTATGATTATAATTCAAGCAAAGCGGAAGAAATAAAAGAATTTAAAAACAATACAATAAAGTCGTTGGTGCTAAATGGAGATAATGATTTAGTGCTGGGAACTGATAATGGGTTGTTTATTTATTCATTGGGCAGAGTAAAACATTACATACACGATTCTCGTATATATACATCATTACTTAATAATATAGTGTGGAATGTGTATGTCGACAAGGATAACAATTTGTGGGCAGGAACCGACTCGGGAGTGTCTTTTATGCCCGATAATGGAGATATTCAGATAATGTCGGTATCAGAATTGACCGGAAAAGGAGATGGAAATAATTTTTATTCTATTTTAAAAGATTCACGAGGTTTTCTTTGGCTTGGTGGCTCTAATGGATTGATTAAATATGATCAATCAACCGGTAGCTCAAAATGGTATAATATGGAAGAGTCGAAATTTTATATTTCGCATAATCGCATAAGAGATATTTATGAAGACAGATATAATAATCTATGGATAGCTACCGATGGCAGTGTGAACAGGTATAATTATGATACAAATCAATTTGAGCAGTACCTTATCGAAGATAAGAGTCATAAATTAAATGCCAATTGGGCTTATAGGATATTTGAAGATGATAAAGATAATATTTGGGTAGCAACATTTTTAGGCGGAGTCTTTATTATCAATCGAGAGAAGCTAATTTCGACTAGCGATGGGATTTGCGAAGCCGATATAAACATAACATTTGGTATGCCAAATGCTTATATAAATCAAATGATAAGTACCGCCGATGGTGGAGCGTGGGTGCTATTATATAAGGGTGGTGGTGGACTTTATCGCATGTTTCCCGGCGGAAGTAAATATAAAAGAATAGATATAAACAGCTTGGTAGAAGGTTATCCGTCGACATTGGTGCTTGATAAGAATAATTGTTTATGGTGTGGTTATTCGGGTGGGATAGCCATATTAAATAATTTAGGCAAGTTAGAAAGGACAATAAAGCTAAGTGAATCGTTTGGAGGAACGATATATGCGATGTGCGAGATTGGCGAATATATATGGATATCGACCGCCGATGGAGTATGGCGAGTGAATATTGAAAATAAAAAAGTAGAGCTAATGCCATTGCCCACCAAGGCATATACGAGTATATATTACGATAGTGTTGAAGATTTAGTGTATCTAGGCACAGTAGATGAAATAATAAAAGTAAAATCGCAGTCGTTGCTCCCCGAAAATAAGAATAGGAAATTAATAATAACGGCAATAAGCGTTAACGATAAGGCTCTTGTCATAGCAAACAGAAGTATTCGAGATATAGATAAAATAGAGTTAGATCATACACAGAATCATCTAATAATAGAGATTTCTGATTTAAATTATTCTGAAGGATATAAAGGCAGATATTTGTATAAAATAGAAGATGTAGATAAAGAGTGGAATTTGTTATCCGAAGGGCAGAATAGAATATTATATTCAAATCTTGAAGCCGGCGTGCATAGGTTGGTAATAAAAGAATATGATGCTATTGAAAAAGGAGAAACCATAAAGAAGGAAATTATCATAAAGATAAAGCCGGCATGGTATAATTCTTTATTGGCACGATTAATTTATGCTGTATTGTTTATTGCTTTTGTAGTGTGGGTTATAAACTTTTTTAGAGTTAAGAACAGACTAAAATTAGAGCGACTCGACCGAGATAGAACAATGGAGCAGGCTAAGTCGAGGATGGAATTTTTCACTAATATATCGCATGAATTGAAAACTCCATTGTCAATGATCATTGCGCCGGTAGCAAAAATGCTGAGTGAGGTAAAAGATAAGGCGACCGAGAAACAACTAAAATTGATTCAGAACAATGCCGTAAAATTAAATTCGTTGATTCATCGAGCTTTAGAATTTAATAGGATCGACATAAATGGAGATAATCTATTGATATTTTCAAAAGTCGAAGTAGTTGAATTTTGCCGAAGTATTTTCGATGTGTTTAAAGAGACTCACAGCGATAAGAATTTCATATTTAATGCGGCGATTAATAAAATATATACCGAAGCCGATGTTGTTAAGCTAGAGTCGGTATTTACTAATATAATAGGTAATGCTTGCAAATATTCAAAGGAGAATGCAACAATAGTATTATCTATATTGCAGAATGGGAATTATTTAGAGGTAAAGATTTCAGATGATGGGATAGGCATACCACAAGGAGATATACCATTTATATTTCAACGTTTGTATCAATCGACTAATACGCAAGGAAATAACGATGGTGCAGGAATTGGACTATATCTGGCAAAGAGCTATCTAGAGATGCACAAAGGCAGTATTTCAGTCTCGTCGAACGAAGATATAGGCACAGTATTTACCATAACTATACCTATTACAATTGCCGAGCAAGAACCCAATCAGCAAGTAGAGCCCGAAAAAGGGATAATAGATAAGACACGAAAGACGATATTAATAGTCGATGATAATGTGGCTATATCCGACTTTTTAAAAGATATTTTGTCGGAACGATATAATTGCATTGTAGCAAATAATGGCAAAGCAGGATTAGCAGTTTGTAACGGCTATATTCCCGATTTGATGATTATAGATTTGATGATGCCAATAATGGATGGTATAGAGATGAGTAAAAGAATCAAGAAGAATGTTTCACTTTCGACTATACCAATAATAATGCTCACAGCGAAAGATGATGTAGATACCGAAGCCAAGAGTGTAGATATTGGCATCGATGTGTTTATGTCAAAGCCATTTGATCCATCAATATTATTATCGAGGGTAGGGCAATTGCTCAATTCAAAAGAAGAGATACGCACACAAGTAAGGATAGAAGAAATAACATTTGTTTCAAGTATCGAGGCAGAGTCGGTAGATGAAAAATTATTGGCCGAAATAATTAAAGTGATAGAAGATCATATTGCCGATTCCGATTTAAGTGTCAATTTTGTAGCCGAGCAATTAGGCATAACATCAAAACAATTGTATCGCAAGATACGTCAATATATAGGCATAACTCCTGTTGAATATATAAAACAGATAAGGATGAAGAAAGCGTCGATGCTGTTGCAACAGCGAAAATTTAATATATCAGAGGTTATGTATATGGTTGGTTTCTCTTCATCTTCTTATTTTTCAAAGTGTTTTCAGTCTCAATTTGGAAAAACACCACGACAATATTTAGACGAAATGGAACGATAACTATCTAGTATATAGCTATATACGATGTGTGTCTTAAAATTGTCCTACATTGTCCGATTTGTGCTTGACTAGTGAAAATGCTCATTATATATTTGCATCACTAAAAAAGCTAACCATGAACAGAACAATTTTAGCACTCATTAGTTTTATTATCTTTGGGTATTGCGAAGCCTCGCAATACAATATCTATGTAGATAAAGAGGGCGTTATGCGCCGAGATGATACAAGACAAGAAGTATCATATTATGGTGTGAATTACACCTTGCCATTTGCTCATGCATATAGAGCAATCGATGCCTTAGGGAAAAATCATAAAGCAGCAATCGACAAAGATGTGTATCACTTTTCACGCTTAGGATTTAACGCATATCGTATTCATATATGGGATGTAGAAATAACTGATTCGATAGGCAATATAATAAACAATGATCATCTTGATTTACTTGATTATCTTATCTCAGAATTAGAAAAACGAGATATAAGAGTTATAATTACAACGCAGACAAACTTTGGTAATGGTTATCCCGAGCGAAATATCAATACGGGAGGCTACAGCTATCATTATGATAAATGTAAAGTGCATGACACAGAGAGTGCAATAAAGGCACAAGAACGCTATGTGAGCCAATTGTTGAGTCATAAAAATAGCTACACAGGCAAAAATTATAGCAAAGATAATATGATTATTGCATACGAGATTAATAACGAGCCTTGCCATAGTGGCAGTGAGAAAGAAATAAAAAGATATATTAATCGTATGGTAGAGGCAATGAGGAAAACCGGATTGAAAGCCCCTATATTATATAATGTGAGCCATAATATGTATGCAACCGAATCGTTTTATGATTCAAAAATTCAAGGGACTACATATCAATGGTATCCTATGGGTTTAGTGGCTGGAAAAATGAGAAAAGGGAATTATCTTCCTGCTGTAGATTTTTATAATATACCATTCGATACAATACCAAATTATAAAAACAAGGCAAGAATTGTATATGAATTTGATCCGGCAGATAATTTATACTCTTTTATGCACACAGCAATGGCGCGGACATTCAGGTCGGCAGGTTTTCAATGGATAACACAATTTGCTTACGATCCAATGGATATTGCGTGGGCAAATACCGAGTATCAGACACACTATTTAAATTTGGCATATACGCCAAGCAAAGCGATAGGAATGAAGATTGCCGCCGAAGTAGCAAGAAATGTAAAGCGAGGAGAAAAATTTGCAAAATATCCACAAGATACTATTTTTGGTGATTTTAAGATAAGCTATAAATCTAATTTGAGTGAAATGAATAGCAGTGATAAATTCTTTTATTCAAATACAACTACTTCATTTCCAATTAATATAGATTCATTAAAAGAGATAGCCGGAGTAGGAAGTTCTGCAATTGTGAAGTATTCAGGCACAGGAGCATATTTTATCGATAAGATAGATCAAAATACGTGGCGTCTAGAGGTTATGCCCGATATTATGCTAACAAAAGACCCCTTTGAAAAGCCGTCGCTGAGTAGAAAAGTTGGTGAGATTGTATATAGCACACATCTTATGTCGTTAGAGTTGCCGCGTCTAGGCAAAAATTATAAAATAAAAGGAATAAACGAAGGAAATAATTATACAGGGAAGGCTAAAGAAGGCAGTTTTAAGGTTTATCCGGGTGTTTATTTATTGTCATCAGTCGATATAAACAAAGACTTGACAGCGCAAAGCCAATATAAAAACATCAAGATGGGGGAGTATGCAGCACCCGAGAATACTAAAGTAAAGAATGTAGTAATTCATACTCCCAAGATGGTGATAGAAAAAGGCAATAATCTTATAGTTAAAGCCACAGTATTTGGCAGTGAGTTGCCCGACTCTGTTGTGGTGTATCCGCAAGAAGTATCGTTCTGGAACGATAACAATGTACTTTACACAATGAAACATATTGGCGGTTATGACTATCAAGCAGTAATCCCAACAGAAAAAATGGCAGAAAAATTTAAATATAATATAGTGGTTTTTGATAATTCAGGAGCATCGACATATCCTCAAGGTACCGAAGGGACACCAATTACATGGGATTATGCCGTAACCAGTTATTATACCACTTCGATAGTTGATGCTAATTCGCCAATAGTATTAGTGAAAGCCGATAATAATCTAAATGGGATAGAGACAGCAATAATTCCGGAAGGCGGAGGAAGAAATAAAACTAAATATGTCGATAAAGAGCCGATAGAAAGAAGCTATATAGAATACAAAATATGCCCAAACAGTAATGAAACAGAAGGATTTATCACGAAATATGTAGGTGATATAGTGGCAGATTATAAGAATATAAGTAAGAAATCTGAAATAATAGTAGATTTAGATTTTAGCAATAGGGAATCTATCGAAATTGTATTAATTTCTAATTTAGGGATAAGTTATAATGTACCTTTCACCCGTGAGAATAATAGAAAGCCGATAAGTCTATCCGCATTTACACAATGTAGCACGACTCTAATACCCGCACCATATCCAATATTTTTAAAACGTGAATTTGTCCCCGACGAGAACCTAGATTTAAAGATAGGCGATATAGAGCGAATAGAAATTAGAATAAAGGGAATGCCTGAAAAATCTGATACCACTATAAAATTATATGGTATCTGGTTACGATAAAATGGACATAATTGAATTAATATAAACCATAAAAACTAAACAAATCGAATCATGAAATGTAAGCGTAAAGTATTTTTATGCCAAATGTTGGTCTTATTGCCTTTAATATTGGCGATAACTTTTCCATCATTCCTATTTGCACAGAAGGGTGCAAGTGTAGTAACAGGTATTGTAGTCGATGAGTCGTCTTCGCCACTATTGGGAGTAACAGTAATGGTGCAGGGAACCAGTGTAGGAACATCAACCGATTTTGAGGGAAATTTCTCGGTGAATGTGCCTAGTGGAGCATCGAAAATAGAGTTTTCTTATATTGGTTACGAGAAACAGATTGTAACAATTCCTTCGACGAGAAGAATTAAAGTAACGATGAATCCCGATACAAAGGTGATTGATGAGGTAGTCGTTATAGGCTATGGAACACAGAAGAAAGACGATTTGACCGGGTCGGTATCATCTATTGGTGAGAAAGATTTCAATCAAGGGCTTATTTCTTCGCCCGAGCAGCTTGTCAACGGAAAAGTTGCCGGTGTACAAATTGTAAATAGCGGAGGCTCGCCAACAGCAGGAAGTACAATCAGAATACGTGGAGGAGCATCGTTAAATGCTTCAAATGAACCATTAGTAGTACTTGACGGAGTGCCAATGGAAGTAGGTGGCTCGGTAACAGGAAGTGGTAACTTTTTAAGTTTGATCAATCCTAACGACATAGAGTCAATGACAATATTGAAAGATGCGTCGTCGACAGCAATTTATGGCTCGCGTGCTTCAAATGGCGTAATCATCATCACTACCAAGAAAGGAAGTGGAAGTGATAAAATAAAAGTAAGTTTTTCAACAACAAATTCATTTCAGACAAAGACAAAGACAGCCGATATGCTTTCGCGTCAAGAATTTATTGATTTGGTAAACGCTCAAGGTACCGATAATCAAAAATCGTTGATAGGCGAGAGCAATACAGATTGGAACGATCAAATATATAAAACAGCATTTGGGACAGATAATAATCTAAGTGTCGCAGGGCGTTTCACAAAAGATTTTCCTTTTCGTGTATCATTTGGATATTATAATCAAGATGGTATATTAAAGACCGATAATGCCACGCGCTATACCGGAACGGTTTCGTTATCGCCATCGTTCTTCGATAATCATTTGAAATTTGTCTTTAATGGTAAAGGCACTATGAGCAAAAACACATTTGCCAATACCGATGCAATATGGGGCGGTGCAACTCTTAATCCGACAGTACCGGTCTACACAGCAAATAGTACATTCCATGGTGGTTTTAACGAGGCTGCCGATGCTAATGGCGAACCTATTACCGGAGCAGTTGGGAACCCGCTAGGAACATTAATGAATTATAATTCGACTAGTGATGTGTATCGAATGATAGCAAATGCCGATGTCGATTACACCATGCATTTTCTTCCCGAATTGAGACTACATGGAACAGTGGGCTATGACTATTCTAAAGGCAGTGGAGATGTATATGTCCCAGCCGATGCTTATCAATATTATACCTCAGGCGGACGAAACTATCATTATGGTCCACAGAAAAATTATAACAAATTGTTGACAATATATTTGAATTATAATAAAGAATTTAAAGATATAAAGACTACTGTCGATGTAACAGCCGGATATGATTATCAGTATTGGAAATATACATGGGATCAATATACCGAAACAAATGTCGCAGGTGAAGTGAAAAGTACAAGTTCGCCCGTCGATCAACGCCACGTGTTACTATCTTATTATGGAAGAGCAAATGTTACATTCGATTCTAAATATTTATTGACTGCTACCATGCGTCGTGATGGATCGTCTCGTTTTAGCGAAACTAATCGTTGGGGAACATTCCCCTCAATAGCATTGGCGTGGAGATTATCTAAAGAATCGTTCTACGAGCCAATAAGTGGAATAATGAACGACTTTAAGATCCGTTTAAGCTATGGTGTAACAGGACAACAAGATGGAATTGCTAATTACAGCTATATCCCGGTTTACACAATTAGTCAAGCCGGAGCGCAATATATGTTTAATGGCACTCCAATTAATACTTATCGTCCACAAGCATATAATTCAGACTTAAAATGGGAAACTACCGAAGCATATAATGCAGGATTTGATTTTGGATTTTTGAGCAATCGCATCACAGGGTCGTTTGATTATTATAATCGCAAAACAAAAGATTTGCTATCAACAGTTCCAATAGCTGCCGGAACAAATTTTGACAAACAGATGTTGACTAATGTTGGTAATGTAAGCAGTAGCGGTGTAGAATTGTCAATTAGTGCGACACCCATTCAGACAAAAGATTTGACTTGGACAGTAAGCGCAAATGCTACATGGCAGAAGAATCGTATTACCAATTTAAAACTAACCGAAAGCACACCGGCTACCGATACCCCGGCAGGTGCAATAGAATCACACTATGTGCAAGTGCTATCAGAAGGCTATGCTCCATATAGCTACTATGTGTATAAACAAATATATGATGAGGCAACAGGTAAACCAATAGAAGGATTATATGCCGACTTGAGTGGCGATGGCAAAATAGATTCCGACGACCTTTATCATTATCATTCACCGGCTCCGGATTGGATATTAGGATTCAGCACATCGTTACAATATAAGAAATGGACACTAAGCACATCGTTGCGTGCAAATATAGGAAACTATCTATATAATGGAATGGCGATGAATACCGGTGCGTGGAACACAATGTCGTATAACGACTATCAATTAAATAACTTGAATAAGAGCTATCTTTCAACGGGATTTAAGTCTCGTCAATACGAGACCGATTACTATGTAGAAAATGCGTCATTCTTAAAGATGGACAATATCCAATTAGGTTATAACTTTGGAAGAATAACTAAATGGTTAGGTCTTAATGCATCTGTAATGGTGCAGAATGTATTCACGATTACTAAATATAAAGGTGTAGATCCAGAGAGTCAAAGCGGAATTGATATGTCGGTGTATCCGCGTCCACGAATCTATTCATTGACACTTGGACTTGATTTCTAACAATAAAATAACTTGAAGAACAAAATGAAAAAGATAATATATTCAACATTAACCTTGCTGATGCTACTAGTAGCTTCATGCACAGACGATTTAAATCAACGCCCTGTTGCTGAGACAGATGCCGAAACGGTATATAGCGAAGCTGCTAATTACAAGATGGTGCTAGCTAAATTATATGCATCATTTGTAATTGCCGGACAAGAGTCGGGTGGCGGAAATGCCGATATCTCAAGCAATAATGGGTACGATTTCTTACGTTGCTATTTCAATTTGCAAGAAGGAGCTACCGACGAGATGGCGGCAACGTGGCTTGAAGGTGATAAAATGGAAGGGCTGTCTTATATGTCATGGGACGCTAACGACCCTTGGGTTGCCGATACTTATTATCGCCTTTATTATACTATTGCAATGTGTAATGAGTTAATAAGACACTCGAGTGATTCCGAAATTTCTAAATTTACTGCACAAGAACAGACTGATATAAAGAGCTATAAAGCTGAGGCTAGATTTCTTAGAGCATTATCTTATTATTATGTACTCGATTCGTTTGGACAAGGCCCTTATGTCGATGAAACTATGTCGGTAGTAGCATTTGTCCCCGAAGCATATACTAATAAGCAACTATTTGCTTATATCGAAAGTGAATTAAAAGATAATGTAGAAAATGATCTTAGCGATCCTTCAGTGTGTGAATATGGGCGTGCATCTAAGGCAGCAGCATGGGCTTTATTAGCAAAGATGTATCTTAATGCCGAAGTATATACGGGCGAAGGTCGCTATACCGATTGTATCACATATTGTAAGAAAGTAATTGGTGCAGGGTATTCGTTAGAGAAAGATTATTCAAAATTATTCAATGCAAGTAATGAGCTGAGAACTAATGAAATAATATTCCCATTTGTGCTTGATTGTGATAATATCGTTTCGTGGGGTGCTACGACATATATAATATGTGGCGAATGTGGTAATTCGAGTAGTCAAGATCCTACAAAATATGGCTTAACCAGTGGCTGGGGAATGTTCAGAGTAAGAGGCGAGCTTCCGGCAAAATTTGGCGATGTAGCATCATCTACCGACAGCCGTTGCTTATTTTATACCGATGGTCAATCTCAGTGGCTCGATAAAGCAATTGATAATCAAACTCTAGGCTACTTTGGCGAGAAATTTTCTAATCTTAAAGATGATGGCACATTCCGTGAAGACCGTAAACCTCATAGTGATACCGATTATCCGGTATTTAGATTAGCCGATGTATATTTAATGGTTGCAGAATCTGTGATTAGAGGTGGTAGTGGCTATTCAAGGAGCGATGCGTTAGATTTCTTGAATCGTATTCGCGAGCGTGCTTATGGCGATGCTTCAGGAAACATAAATGACAGTCAGATGGATTTGCAATATATTATTGATGAGCGAGCAAGAGAGATGTATTGGGAGTGTACGCGTCGTACCGACTTAATTCGTTTTAATCAATTCACGGGTGGCAATTATATTTGGCAATGGAAAGGGGGCGTGCCTGATGGACGTTCTACAAATGCAAGATATAATGTATTTCCTATTCCAACTGCTGAATTGAGAGCTAATCCTAATTTAAACAATGCAAACTATTAATATCTTAAAATGATGAAGAATTTAAAATATATATATTTATGTCTTATCGCAGTATTGCTAGCTTCGTGTAACAAAGATGGCGATATATTGACAGCGGGTGCCAACGGCGATGTCCTATTGAATGGATCGGGTGATATTGTTCTCGATTTTGATAGAGCCGAAGAATTAGCATTAACTATTTATTGGACTGATAATGGTAAACTCACATTGAGCGATCCCGAAGTGGCAGCTCCCGATAATGCAACTGCTAATACTATTCAATTATCGGCTAGTGAAAGCTTTGACGTAACTGTCGACCAACTTATGAATGAAGGCGTATATCAGCGTCAATACACAGTGTATGAGCTTAATGCTCTACTTGGCCGACTTGGATTTGAAGGTGGAGTTTCTAAACCTTTATATATTAGGGTGAAGTCGGAGCTGGGAGCTAATATTGCTGCTACTTATAGCAATACTATTACTATTAATGTTACGCCTTATGTTATAGATATGACTGTTGCTTTTATCCTTGATAAGGATAAAGCCGATACCGGACTTACTCTTAACTCTGAAACGGCAAATGGCGACTATAAAGGATTTATGGGTGTCGGTGCTTGGTATAATTTCTTCCTTCAAGAGGGCGAAGGTTCTGTATGGGGTAACATTGGAGATGATGGCGGCGGTGTCGCATTTAAAATGTCGAATAATGATGAGAAATGGAATTTCTGGTTCCCCGGCTTGACTGGTTGTTATTATGTCGATCTTAATACAACAAAGGCTGAATGGAGTGCATTATATATTCCTACATTAGCAATTAGTGGTGATGTAAATGGCGAGATGGTATATAATAAAGCTGATAATAAATGGGTATATATATTTAGTGCAACTAAAGCAGGCGATATTACATTTAAAATTTCTGGAACAGGTAAGCTTTATAATGTAAGCACAGGCACAGATGATGCTTTGGCAATTGATACTCCGGTAGCTTTTGGCATGAGTGGCTCAAACATCACTTTCGGAGAGACAGCTTCAAATATTACTGTCAGTGTACCTGCCGCAGGCGAAATGAGTGTCGTCCTTAATCTTAGCAATCCTAAATCGTGGGTTTGTGAGGTTGTAGCAGGAGGTGATACCCCGGTAGAGGTTGCGAAATATTTATATCTTTCGGGTATCGATGATGGTATAAGTGGTAGCTGGACATTTGATAATTTTATAACTTTGTATAACGAAGACGAATTAAGCTATGCCGGAGTTTGCAATGTAAATTCTCTATGGGGCTATAAATTCTATACCGAGAAAGACAATTGGGATAGTGCTTACGGTCTTGGCGAAGGAGATTTTGCTGCCGGAACTCTGGTTGCTGCTTCTGAAGTAAATTTGCCAGCTTCAACTCCCGGATTATATTTAATTCAAG
Source organism: Muribaculaceae bacterium (assembly GCA_028689665.1). Classification (GTDB taxonomy): domain Bacteria; phylum Bacteroidota; class Bacteroidia; order Bacteroidales; family Muribaculaceae; genus JAQVCR01. Next base: position 6,986 of record JAQVCR010000008.1, on the reverse strand, counting down.
CATCTATGAAGAAGCTCACTTATTTCACTGTTGCAATTGGCAGCGTACAATGTGCAGGAATTAACGATGATTGGACTATGATTGATATGACACCAAGTGCAACAACAGGAGAGTTTACAGCAACTGTAAATATTACAGCCGATGCACCGTGGGGATTTAAGATTTATCTAAATCAATCGTGGGATTACTTCTTTGGAGGCTCCGATGGTAGTTTGTCATATAGTGGTAATGGACTTACTTATGACTCATCAATGATAGGCAGCACTTGTCTTTTGACTGTCGATTTGTGTAAAGGTACTTATTCATTAACGAAGAAATAAAAAAATATAATCATGAAAATAATCAATAGAATATTATCGGTAATATTATTTAGTTCATTGGCTATTCTTGGGGCTTGCACCCAAGATAGCCCTAAGACAAATCCTCCTATACCGGAATCTACACCTATCGATCGCACCACTTTTGCCAAAGGTGCCGATGTAAGTTGGCTTACAGAGCTGGAGAAAAAAGGTTATACTTATTCTACTAGCGATGGTGTGGAAACGGAATGTATGGAGCTGCTTAAAACTCAATGTGGGGTTAATTCTATCAGACTTCGAGTTTGGGTTAATCCGGTTGACGGGTGGAATAATATTGATGATGTAATGGTAAAGGCAATTCGTGCTAATAAGTTGGGCTTGCGGTTAATGATTGATTTTCACTTTAGCGATACATGGGCAGATCCAGCACAGCAAGCTACACCGGCTGCATGGGTAGATTATAATTTAGATGAATTAAAAGGAGCAGTAGCCGATCATGTAGGTGAGATGATGAACAAGCTGGCAGCATATAATATTGAGCCAGAATGGGTGCAAATAGGTAATGAATCGCGCACAGGAATGCTATACCCACTAGGTAAAATAGATAATGGAGCAAATTTTGCGGGTCTTGTCAATGCCGGTTACGATGCTGTAAAAGCTATATTCCCTGAGTCGAAAGTGATAATCCATGTAGATTGTGGCAACGAGTTATATTTGTATACCAGAATGTTCGACTATCTTGCCACCAACAATGGTAAATACGATATGATCGGAATGTCATTATATCCCGAAGTAGATAATTGGGAGTCGGTGGTTAATGATTGTATTTCTAACATTAACACAGTGAGCAAGAAATATGGCAAACCGGTTATGATTTGTGAGATTGGAATGTCGTATGATGAGGCTGATGTGTGCAAGCAATTTATTTCGTTGTTAAAGACTAAGAGTGAAACGTCGACCGAGGGAATGTGTAAAGGAATTTTCTATTGGGAACCTGAATCGGAACCTGAATCGACCGATGGATATACTAAAGGGTGCTTTAAAGATGGAATGCCAACAGTTGCTCTTGATGCATTTAAAGAAAATTAATGATGAGAATGTATAATAAGATATTATTTGTGTTGTTGCTATTAATCTCAATATCAGTAGATTCTTTCGGCTCACGCCGAGAGTTTCTATTGAGAGATTCTTGGCAATTTTGTAAGGGGGAAGAATCGCCACAAGCGAAATGGAAGGCGGTATCGGTACCTCACGATTGGGCTATTTATGGACCTTTCGACCGTAAAAATGATTTACAATATGTAGTGGTTACGCAGAATCTTGAGACCGAAAAATCGTATAAGACAGGGCGAACCGGTGGATTGCCTTATGAAGGAGTCGGCGTTTACAGAACAGAATTTGAAGTGGCTGATACTAATGATAAGAGTATATCTTTAGTTTTCGATGGGGCTATGAGTGAGGCTCATATATATGTCAATGATAAGGAAGTGTGTTATTGGCCTTATGGCTATAATTCTTTTCATTGTAATATCGACTCGGTGGTGAAACCCGGAAAAAATAAGCTACAGGTTCATCTTGAAAATTTTGAAGAATCGTCGCGTTGGTATTCGGGAGCAGGATTATATAGAAATGTACATTTAATAGTTACAGATAAGGTGCATGTGCCTGTGTGGGGAACATATATTACTACTCCATACGTCAGCGAGGAATATTCTACTGTAAACTTAATCACAAAGCTGGAAGGGGTGAATACCGGCGATTATATTACTTTAGAAACAAATATTAAAGACGATAATAATGTAACAGTAGCTAGCTCGAATAAAATTTATAAGGTTTTTGAAGATGTACCTTTCACTCAAGCGTTCACTGTAAATGCTCCGCGATTATGGTCGCCCGAAACCCCAAATCTGTATATTGCCGAAACTAAAGTTTTGAAAGACGGTAAAGTTGTAGATACTTATAACACTCGCTTTGGAATCCGAAGCATCGAACTAAGAGCAGGAAAGGGCTTTTTCTTAAATGGAAAGATGCGAAAAATACAAGGGGTGTGCAATCATCACGATTTAGGCCCTTTGGGAGCTGCTGTGAATAAATCAGCAATAAGACATCAACTTGAATTATTGAAAGATATGGGCTGTGATGCGATAAGAACATCGCACAATATGCCGGCACCTGAATTGGTTGAGCTTTGTGATGAAATGGGCTTTATGATGATGGTTGAGCCATTTGATGACTGGAATTTTTCACCAAAATGCAAGAATGATTATAACCGATTATTTAATGATTGGGCAGAGAAAGATATGATAAATATGATTCATCATTATCGTAACAATGCTTCAGTGATAATGTGGAGCATTGGGAATGAAGTGCCTAATCAATATTCAGAGACCGGGATAAGAGAAGCTACATTCTTGCAAGATATTTGTCATCGCGAAGATCCTACACGTCCTGTAACTTGCGGTATGGATCATTTTGATGCAGTGGTAAATAATGGTTTTGGTGCTGTGCTTGATATCGCAGGTTTCAATTATAAACCGAAGCGATACCCTGAAGCAAATAAATTGTTGCCACAAAATTTATTGATGGGTAGCGAGACTGCATCTACTGTGTCTTCGCGCGGAGTGTATAAGTTTCCTGTAGCTTTTAATCACTCTATGATGTATGATGATCATCAATGTTCGTCTTACGATAATGAATATTGCTCGTGGTCGAATATCCCTGATATAGATTTTGCCGCCGATGAAGATTTAGAATATAATATAGGACAATTTGTATGGACAGGATTTGATTATCTTGGTGAGCCTAGCCCGTATGATACCGATGCATGGCCTAATCATAGCAGTATGTTTGGCATTATAGATTTAGCATCAATTCCTAAAGATAGATTTTATTTATATCGCAGCTTATGGAATAAGAGTGAACCTACACTTCACATACTTCCTCATTGGAATTGGGCAGGTCGTGAAGGTGAGATTACTCCTGTATTTGTGTACACATCTTACCCTAAAGCCGAGCTTTTCATTAATGGAGTGAGTAAAGGTGTCAGAGAAAAGAATGATTCTACGATAGTAAATCGTTATCGTTTAATGTGGAATGAAGTAAAATATGAACCGGGTGAAGTGAAAGTGGTCGCTTACGACAAAGATAACAAAGCGATGATGTCGAAAGTGGTTAAGACTGCCGGAAAAGCTCATCATTTAGTGCTTTCAACGAATAAATCATCGATGACTGCCGATGGGGAAGACTTGGTGTATATAACCGTTCAGATGGCAGATAAAGATGGAAATATTATTGTGCCCGATAATAGATTGGTAAAATTCAAGGTGAGTGGTAATGGTTCATTCAGAGCCACTGCAAATGGCGATGCTACTTGTCTTTATCCTTTCCAAAATCCCGAAATGCCTTTGTTTAGTGGGGCTTTGACTGCAATAGTGCAAAGTAGTGAAGAAGCAGGAGCTATAACATTTGAGGCTGGTGCAAAAGGGGTTAAGTCGGCTAAAATTACAATTACGACAAAATAATACATATTATACAGAGTTTTTAAATTTTAAAATGTAAATTTGAATTAATAATTTATTAAGCTAAATCATGAAAGAAAATATAAACAAAGAATTTGTAGCGAGATTTAATAGCGAGGGTGTGTTTTATGCATCGTCGGGAAGAATTAATCTGATAGGGGAGCATACCGATTATAATGGTGGCTTTGTTTTTCCCGGAGCTATTGATAAGTGTATTATGGCTGAGATAAAGCCGAATGGGAGCGATAAGGTGAGAGTATATTCTATTGATATAGATTCGTATGTCGAGTTTGGCTTGAAAGAGGAAGATGCACCCACAGCTCAATGGGCTCGCTATATCTTTGGCGTGTGTCGCGAGATAATTAAGCGTGGCGGAAAAGTTGGAGGATTTGATACGGTGTTTGCCGGCAATGTTCCATTGGGGGCAGGGCTGTCTTCATCGGCGGCATTAGAGTCGTGTTTTGCCTTTGCGCTTAACGATTTGTTTAATGATAATAAGATTGATAAATTTGAATTGGCAAAGATAGGACAATCGACCGAGCATAATTATTGTGGCGTTAATTGTGGCATTATGGATCAATTTGCCTCAATATTTGGCAAGAAAAATTGCTTGATGCGCTTAGATTGTCGTTCAATGGAATTTAAATATTTCCCATTCGAGCCAAAAGGATATAAGTTAGTGTTGGTCGACTCGGTTGTTAAGCACGAGCTTGTCGACTCGCCTTATAATAAGCGTCGTGAATCGTGCGAACGTGTTTCTAAATTTTTAGGTGTAGAGACATTGAGAGATGCAAATATGGATATGCTGATGAGTGTCAAGGGCAAAATTAGCGACGAAGACTTTAAACGTGCAAAATTTGTAATTGGAGAGAAGCAGCGTGTGCTGGATGTAAGTTTTGCTTTACAAGACAATGACTATGCGACAGTTGGGGTTAAGATGTATGAAACCCACGACGGGCTGTCAAAAGATTATGAAGTGAGCTGTGTAGAGCTTGATTATCTAAACGATATAGCAAAGGAATGTGGAGTAACCGGCTCACGAATAATGGGCGGAGGCTTCGGCGGATGCACAATCAATCTCGTAAAAGATGAGTTATACGACAAGTTCATAACTACGGCAAAAGAAAAATTTGCGTCAAAATATGGTCATGAGCCAAAAGTTTATGAAGTCGTTATCTCAGATGGAGCGCATAAATGTGAATAAAACGATAATAATATGGTAGTAACGAAGCAAATAGTAATATCTCCAATTGGGGATATTACTATTTATAAATTAACAAACAGCTCGGGTGCAAGTGTTGATCTTTCTAGTCTGGGCGCAGGGATAAATTCGATAATAGTTCCTGATAAGAATGGAGAAATGAGAGATGTAGTTTTAGGCTATGCCGATGCGAGAGACTATATCAATGATGGACCGTGTGCAGGAAAAGTCCCCGGGCGATATGCCAATCGAATAGCAGGCGGACATCTTGCAATTAACGGTAAGCTGTATCAGCTAAATATTAATAATGGACCAAATGCACTGCATGGAGGTCCCGGTGGCTTTCAAAACAGGATATGGGAGCATTCTGTAACGGGCGATACAGTAACATTCACACGCTTAAGCGAAGATGGAGAAGAGCATTATCCGGGTAATTTGAAAGTAAAAGTAGAATATCAATGGAGTGAAGATAATACATTGAGTGTTAAGTTAAGTGCTGTTTCCGATTCCGATACAGTGATAAATCTTACTAACCATTCATATTTTAATTTAGATGGCGAGAATGCAGGCACAGTGCTAAATCATAAATTAAAATTAGCCTGTTCGCAATATCTGCCTACCGATTCTACCCTTATTCCAACGGGAGAATATTCAGCAGTGTGTGATACTCCAATGGATTTTAGCGATTTTAAAGAGCTGGGGAAAGATATAAAGGCAGATTTTCCAGCATTAAATTATGGTAAAGGCTACGACAATTGCTGGGTAATAGACGGCTGGAAAAAAGGCAAGAAGCAATTAGCCGCTACATTAAAAAGCGAGAAATCGGGAATAGAGCTAGATGTATATACTACTCAGCCGGCAGCACAAGTGTATACCGGCAATTGGCTAAGTGGCTCGCCAAAGAGTAAGAGCGGAAACGATTATAACGACTATGACGGCGTGGCAATAGAATGTCAAGGAATGCCCGACGCCCCTAATCAACCACAATTTCCTTCACAGCTTTATAAAGCAGGTGAAGAATATAACCAAATTATAGAATTCGTATTTAAAAATAAATAATAGATGAAACCAACGTTATTTGTATTAGCGGCAGGAATGGGCAGCCGTTATGGAGGTTTGAAACAATTAGATGGACTAGGCCCTCACGGAGAGACAATTATGGACTATTCAATCTATGATGCAATAAGAAGCGGCTTTGGGAAAGTAGTTTTTGTAATTCGTAAAGATATAGAAAGCGAATTTAGAGAAAAGATATTATCGAAATATGAAAATCATATCCCCGTAGATGTAGTTTTTCAGTCGATAAATGATTTACCCGAAGGCTTTATCTGCCCGGCAGAAAGGTCAAAACCATGGGGAACAAATCACGCGCTAATGATGGGCGCAAAAGCCATACACGAACCATTTGCAATAATTAATGCCGATGACTTCTATGGACGCGACAGCTTTGCAGTAATAGCAAAGGAATTGACCGCCAGTGAAGGGAAAAAAGATAGCTATTGTATGGTTGGATTTCGTATAGGAAATACCATGTCGGAGAGTGGAACGGTAGCAAGAGGACTGTGTGAAACGGACAACGGCTTGCTTACATCGGTAGTAGAACGCACAGCGATAGGCTATAATTCAAAAGGCGAAATAAGCTTTATCGACGAGAATAAAAACGAGCAGATCGTATCAGAGAACACCCCCGTGTCGATGAATATGTGGGGCTTTACGCCCGATTATTTTGATTATTCGACAGATTATTTCAAGCGTTTTCTTGTCGAAAACAAAGATAATATGAAAGCCGAATTCTATGTACCATTATTAGTAAATGAGTTAGTGTTAACTAATAAAGCCACAGTAAAGGTACTCGACACAACCTCAAAATGGTTTGGCGTAACTTACGCCGCCGATCGCCCGGCAGTAGTAGCAAAATTTGCCGAGCTACACAGCAAAGGCGAATATCCCGAATCATTATTTTTATAA
>JAQVCR010000049.1 GCA_028689665.1 Muribaculaceae bacterium | reverse complement strand
GCCAATGTAATGATTATAGGATTGATCTGACTCTGATTATCCATTGAAGTATGATCTTTTGAGCTTTAATTTTAACGCTAAAAATTAAAATATAAAAGAGGCATCTGGAGTATAATAGATATTATGTTAAATAGAAAGTTAGCACGCTCTTGCATCTTAGGACTTATCTCTCCTTCATAGGTTTTATTAAGATGAATGGTATTTCTTCTCGCTCCGACTGAGTAAGCTCTTTGCGCAACTTATTAGCTACACGCAGATAAATATTGTCTATAAAGAATCTTTGTACTTCAATTTATTATCTCACTAGCTTATCCTTTGATATTAATATTTATTACATTTTAGAGTTACCCGTTTACGAGCCTTTATACTCCAAATTTAGAACCGGGCAAATATACGTTATCCGTAGCCCCTGTATTTACAAACGAATATCTTATTTGGAAAGCTAAAACGTCCGAAATCGTAATAGCGGAAAAGAATGTAGAAGAACCCAACCCGCAAACTATACCCGTTGCGGGTATATCTATTCATCTATCAGACCATAGTGATGCATTCCAATTCCTACGTAAAAATATACTTCTTGGCAATCGGTTAATTATAGAACCCGTTATTTCTCCAGCTAACGCAACTAACCAAGAAACGACTCTTACAAGTTCCAATAGTGAAGTAGCAAGTATCGAGGAAGCCAACAACCAAAAGAATCTAATAACCAACAGCGTAGGTTTTACCGAAATAACCGCTACTTCCGTAGAAGGTAATTATACAGCTATTTGCGAACTTTCGGTTTGTGATATTGATACCTTTACGGGGCTTAGTTTGGCGGTTGGAACTGAGGGAAATTCTATTACCGGTTTTTATAGTTATGTACTTGCGCGTTTTGACCTAAACGCGGTTACTACTATTCCGCTTAAAATAGCTGAACTTCAAATAATGAATGACAAAGGGAAAGTAATGCTAACCGAAAATAATATAGAATTTCGTCACGGTCAAGATAACTACAAATCAGCTAAGCTAATTACTTCGCAAGGGTTACAAACGTTCCCAGCTTCCGGCTGGAAGGCAATAGCTAAATATACTTGGAATAACAAAGATTATTCTATTGAATATACAAAGCCGTAAAATAAGCCCGACAATCGCATTAAATGCTTCGGGCTATATAAATATACCACTTCAAGGACAAAACGCGACACGCGCGAAATTCGGATAAAATAACAAGGGGTAGCCGAACCTACCCCTTTAATTATTCTTCTATATCGTCGTCGGACATTGCGTCCGTTTCTGCCTGCCAACGGTCTATAATGCCGTCGCAACCTTTTAGGGCTGCTTCTTTTTCGGCGTTGGTTTCCTTAGCCCATTCTATACGGGCTTCCTGTATAGGGTCTTTCGTGCTGATAAGCCCCTTTTTGTAAGCGTCAAGTATCGCCGCCGACTTTTCTTCCCAATATTTGCGGGTTTCTTCCGTTACTTTCATATTTCTTTTAGTTCTATTGTTATACCGAATAAGTCTTTTTGTCGGGATAGTATCTTAAAACGTGTTCCGTTAATAAATAATACTTCCTTTTGGTCTTCGGGTGCAAATTTACCGTTAAATTCTGAAATAGCGGATATATTACGCCCTGTTTTGCTATGAATCTTAAACATAACGCTTATTTCGTTCTTCTTTAATGGTCGGTATGAAGCAAAACGTTCAGCTATTGCGGCGTTCTTACTTGTGGAAGTAAAAATAGCGTGCGTTACTTCGTCCTTCCCTTCGTATAGGCGTTCGTAATCTTTCCGTTTTATAATCGAACCCCTGTAAACGGTTCCCGAATACTTGGCTAATGCTTCCAAAGCCTGCCCCATAAGCGAAGCCGAAGCCTTATTAAACTCGGTCAGCGTGCCTTTATCCAATTGCTTGTTTAATTGCCGGTAGTTACCGCCGTGTTTCGTGTAATGGTGCAAAGCTGCAAGCGCAGTATTCTGTATATTTGGGTATCGCTGGCTTAGTATCTCCGTTGCCCTTTGCATTGCTTCGCCGGTACTTAGTGCGCGGGTAAACTTCTTTTCTTCTTTTGTATAGGTGTTTACCTGTAACGTGTCTATCTGCTTTTGGTTGTCCCGAACAAAGTAAGGAAGGTTAGCCCAACCCTTCGCCCGTTCTTGGTTCTTGGCTACCCAATCGGTTAGGGCTTTCGGAACTTCCGTTATAGGTGCTTTCTGTGTAGCCTTCCAACAGATATAAACTCTAAATATCCATTTTTTTCAATTATTTGGTCTTCTTTATATTCTTTAGGACTTAGTGGCTTTCAACGCTTTCAGCTTCTTCTCGTCCATACCACAGATAATCTCCTCAACTCGGTTATAAAGCTCCGAACGCCTAGCCCGACTTTCAGCAGAATCCGAATCTATCAACCGGCTAATCTCATCGTTCAAGCTCTTAAGCTCCTCAACCTTGCTCCCCAAATTAGCCACCTCATCTTTCTGCACCTCAGTAGGTATAGTGTTAGTCCCTTTCTTCGCTTCAGTAGGTATAGCCTCTTTCTCAGCTTCAGGAGTGCCTATGTTAGCTTCTTTCTGTGATTCTGGAGTAGCAAGTTTGCCACCTTCTGAAATATATTTTGCATAGTCATAGGCAATTTTACCATAAGCCATACCATTGACATAATATACCTTCTTTTTGCCTCGCTCCTCTCTTTTCTTTTCAAAAGCGTCTTGCTGTTTGGCATCCATTCTAAAATATCGTCTGTCTGATACATCTTTAATAATATATTCTTCTTCAATAGTTAATTTTAATTTCCCTGCTTTGTTCAAATGCTCTATGTATTCAGCGAGTGTAAGAATTGACTTTTCGTTATTATCAATGTGAAAACTATATTTATGAGATAATATCTTATCAACTTGCTCTGCCCTTACCTGAGTAGATTCAGCAATAAAACCATTATACTTATTCCTCAATTCTGTATTATGCTTTTCCTCTGCTTCTATTTTTTGTTGCTCTTCTGCTCTTACGAAATCTTCATATGCTTTATCATTTCTTGCAGTTTCTTCTTCGTTTTTTGCTTTTTTAGCTAATGTCTGTCTATCATTAAGTACAATCCCTAGTCTGAAAAGCATACCATTGATATTGATATACCCTCCTTGTTTTCGTTCCCACTCAGCGAATCTATTGCCCATCGCCTTTTTTAGCTCGGCTCGAATCTTTTTATAAATATCGCTATCCTTATCTGTCATAAGTTCAGCCTTTGCGTCTAATATCGCCGAACGTCTATCTTTGTATGTAACTGGGTCGGCAGAAATCAATTTATCAGCTTCCTCCTCAATCCTATTCTGCACCTCTAAATTAAGATTATCTAGTAGGCTCTCAGTAGGTGCAGTTTCTTTCTCAGTCTTAGCAACTTTTTCGCCCAACTCGTTGCTATTTAGATTACTTTGTGTATCTTTGTTGGTAGAAGTAGAGTTGGGAGATACAAGTTCTCCATTCTCCTTGCCAAAGATGCCTTGGTGCAAACGTGTGGCATCTTCCTCGCTTCTTTTCTTCTCTTTCTGTTTTCGAGTTTCGTCAAAAGCAGTTACAACCCAATTTCCTTCAAGTGTTTTGTCTGTAACGACACGCTTTCCTTCCTTAACAAATGCAATACGTCCATTAGGTTGCTGAATAATTTCGCCTGTTGAAATCACATCATCAATGACTGATACGGCTTCATCAACAGAAGAGAAGTTGGAGTGTTCAATAACGTGTTTGGCTATTATATGAGCCAAACCCCCTTTATCATTTCCCCAAAATAAATCTATTTCGCCTAATTCGCGACGGTAGAATACACCTTTCAAGTACCCACTCTTGGCATTTTTAAGGAAGTTTGCAGCTTCAACAACTTTCCCTTTTGCCCATTGGAATACTTTGCCCCATGAACTGTTCCCTATTTCAGCAGGCTGTTTTGTCGAGTTTACTTCACTCTGTCCGCTACCGCTTTCAGCTCCTCTTGAATTGTAGGCTGGTTGTTTTCCGTCCTCAACTCGTTCTCTTGTTGCAACATCTCCATTGCTTCCTCGCTCCCCTCGTTGGCTTGTTGTAGTATCGCCAACCAATACATTGCTTCCATTTCGTCCATCGTAATCT